>NZ_CP041243.1:1283621-1622242 GCF_006547065.1 Brevundimonas sp. M20
TCGGGCCTGCGTCCGGGCACCTATGAGGTGACGGTCACCACCAGCGACGGCCAAAGCGCCAGCGAGACCGTCTCGATCGGCGTCGGTCAGGTCGGCGATCTGGACCTCTCGGTCGGGGTCGAGACGGCTGACGCCGCGCCGGGCGCCACCGAACTGGGCGAAGTCGTCGTCACCGGACGCCGTCTGGCCGAAGTCCGGACGCCGGAAAACGCGACCAACGTCACGACCCAGCAGATCAACAACCTGCCGCAGATCAATCGCAACTTCCTGAACTTCGCGGCCCTCGCCCCCGGCGTCCGGCTGTCGCTGGACGAGAACGAGCAGACCATCACCGCGGGCGGCCAGCGCGCGGAATCGGTCAACGCCTTCATCGACGGCGCCAGCCTGAAGTCGAACGTCATCGCGGGCGGCATCATCGGCCAGGACGACAGCCGCGGTAACCCGTTCCCGCAGGCCGGCATCCAGGAGTTCCGGGTCGTCAGCCAGAACTTCAAGGCGGAGTACGAGCAGGCCTCGTCGGCGATCATCACCGCCGTCACGCGTTCGGGCACCAACGAGTTCCACGGCGAGGTCTTCGGGACCTATCGCGACCAGAGCTTCATCACCCAGGACTACTTCTCGGACCGCGCCGGCCGCGAGCAGCCCGATCTGGAAGTGCAACAGTACGGCTTCGCCATCGGCGGCCCGATCATCCGTGATCGCCTGCACTTCTTCGGCACCTACGAGCGCAAGAAAGAAGGCCGCGCCAACGTCGTCGACCTCGGTGATCGCGCGACGCTGGCCGACGAGACCCGCTTCGCCGACTACATCGGCACCTTCGCGGCTCCGTTTGAGGAAGACCTGTATTTCGGCAAGCTAAGCTGGCAGCCGTCCGAGGGGCACCTGGTCGACTGGAGCGTCACCTATCGCGACGAGTCGGACCTGCGCGACTTCGGCGGCGCGGATGCGTTCGAGCGCGCCAACAACCTGCAACAGACGACCCTGACCAGCAACCTGCGCTGGCAGTGGCAGACCGACTCGTTCCTCAACGAGCTCGCCATCGACTACCGCGACTACAACTACAACCCGGGCGCGGCCAACTTCTCGGACGTCGGTCAGAGCTACCGCCGGTTCGAGGACTCGAACACCAGCACCCCGGCCTTCGATCCGGACTACTTCGGCGGGTTCACCATCCTGAACCTCGGCGGACGCGACAGCACCCAGGACATCCACGACAACGCGATCACGGTCCGCAATGACCTGACGTTCAATGACCTGGAGATGAGCGGATTCCACACCATCAAGCTGGGCGCCAAGGTGTCGTTCCAGAACTATCAGGTGGAGAAGCAGTTCGGCCGTAACCCGTTCTACTACTTCGACCTGGACGGTCGTCCGGAGCTGAGCGGCAGCACCACGGTGCCCTACCGCGTCGAACTGGGCCGGTCGTTCCCCGAGGTCGATCTCGATAACACCGTCATCGGTCTGTACCTGCAGGACGACTGGCGCATCACCGACCAGCTCGAGATCAACATCGGCCTGCGCTGGGACTACGAGACCAACGCCAACAACAACGACTACGTCACCCCGGCCAGCGTCATCGCCGGTCTGGACCAGTGGATCGCCTCGACCGACGGCGGCAAGCCGGCCGGTTACGCCCCCAGCTGGTTCAACCGCGACGACTACATCTCGACGGGCAACAACCGCGACCCGTTCGCGGGCGCCATTCAGCCGCGGATCGGCTTCTCGTATGACATCTTCGGTGATCGCTCGACGGTGATCTTCGGCGGCGCCGGTCGGTACTACGACCGCGTGAACTTCAACTTCTCCTACGACGAAATCGTCAAGCCGTTCGACATCCGCCAGAACGCCTTCTTCAGCACGACGGGCCGTCCCGCCGGTGAAGATCGTGATCCGGGTCCGGGCGTCGATCTGCCGGGCGAAGCGGGCGACCCCATCCTGTGGGATCCGTCCTACGGCACCGCCGCCGGTCTGGACCCGGTCTTCGCGACCATCCCGGGCAAGGGCGAAGTCTTCCTGCTGTCGAACGACTTTGAGCCGCCGCGCACCGACCAGGTCAACTTCGGTGTTCGTCAGCGCCTCGGCGACTGGCAGACCGAAGTCACCCTGGCCTACGGCAAGACCAAGAACGAGTTCACCTGGCAGTATCTGACGCGCTGCCGCGAGCCCAACCGTCCGAACGACGGCGGCGGCTTCGGCGACAACGGCGGCTTCTGCGGACCGGGCGCGGCCAATCCATACCGCGGCTACTTCGTCTCGGATCACAACAAGGAACGCGAATTCCGCGCCCTGTATCTGAAGGCGGACAAGCCCTACACGCGGGACTCGGGCTGGGGCTTCAACCTGGCCTACACCTGGTCGGAAGCCGAACAGAACGGCGGCCGTGACGCCTTCTGCTTCGATTGCTTCAGCGTTGAAACCTCGCCGGTTCGTCCGACGGACAATGATGAACGTCACCGCATCGTGGCCAACGGCATCGTCGACCTGCCGTTCGACTTCCAGCTGTCGGGCATCCTGACGCTGGGTTCGGGCACGCCGTTCGACGTCTTCGACGGCACCGGGACGGACTTCTACTACCGGCCCAACGCCGGCCGGCCCGAGCAGTACAACTTCATCATCCCGAACGCCTTTGCGTATCGGAATCTGGACCTGCGCCTGACCAAGAACTTCGAGTTCGTTCCGGGTCAGCAGCTGTCGGTGTTCGTCGACGCGATCAACGTCTTCAACTTCGACAACTTCGCCGGCTTCGACGGCGGCACGGGTTCAGCGACCAGCCCGAACCCCAACTACGGCCAGCCGTCGCGCGTCCTGTTCCCGACCCGGACCTTCCAGATCGGCATGCGCTACTCCTGGTAACCCCGGGTGCGACCCTCGGGCGGCTTTCGGGCCGCCCGGCGGGCGCTACACTCTCCTGAGCCTGAACGGCCGCTCCCAGCCCAACCGGGGGCGGTCTTTTTTTGATCCCAGTATTCCGAGTTAAGAGGTGAACCCATGAACCGCAGACGTTTTCTGATGGGGTCCACCTTCGCCGGCGCGGCGCTGGCGGTGGCCGGTTGCGCCACCATGCCGTCCGCGACGCCCATGGTTCCCACCGGTCCCGCGCTCGACGGCGATGTCGAGGACCTGCAGCGCAGGACCTTCGACTGGTTCGTGCATGTGACCCAGCGTTCAAACGGCCTGACGCCGGATCGCTGGCCGACCAAATCCTTCTCGTCCGTCGCCGCCGTCGGCTTCGCCCTGACCGTCTGGCCCGTCGGGGTCGAGCGCGGCTGGATGAGCCGGGAGGAGGCGCGTGAGCGCACCCTGACCACCATCCGCTTCTTCCACGATCTGCCGCAGGGGCCCGAGGCCACCGGCAGGGGCGGCTACAAGGGCTTCTTCTACCACTTCCTCGACATGGACACCGGCCACCGCTTCGGCACGACCGAGCTGTCGACCGTGGACACCGCCTTCCTGGTGTCGGGCATGTTGTTCGCCGCCCGCTGGTTCAATGGCGACCATGCCGACGAGGCCGAAATCCGTCGCCTGTCGCAGGCGATCTATGAGCGGATCGAGTGGGACTGGGCCATGGTCCGCCCGAACCGCATCACCATGGGCTGGCACCCCGAGACCGGCTTCATCCCCTCGGACTGGAACGTCTACAACGAGGGCATGATGGTCCTGCTGCTGGCCATCGGCAGCCCGACCCACCCGGTCCCCGCCAGCGTCTGGGACGAGTGGTGCAGCGTCTACGACCAGAGCTGGACCGACCGCTGGGGACCCAAGCACCTGCATTTCGCGCCCCTGTTCGGGCACGAGTTCAGCCATATGTATATCGACTTCCGCGGCATCCACGACCGCTGGATGCGCGAGCAGCAGGCCGAAATCCCCGGCTTCGACTACTTCCAGAACAGCGTCCGCGCCGTGGACGCCCAGCGCAAATACGCCATCGACAACCCGATGGGCTGGGCCGGCTATTCGGCCGACGTCTGGGGCCTGACCGCCTGTGACGGCCCGGGTGATTTCCGTCAGCTGATCGACGGCCGCGAGCGTGAGTTCTTCAGCTATTCGGCGCGCGGCCCCGGCGACCGCGACGACGGCACCATCGCCCCGACGGCGGCCATGGCCTCGATCCCGTTCGCGCCGGATCACGTCACCGCATGCCTGAAGGCCATGAAGGCCCGCTACGGCGCCGCCCTCTACACCCGCTATGGCTTCCTGGATTCCTTCAACCCGACACTGACCCAACGCGACGGACCGCTGCAGCACGGCAAGATCTATCCGGGCATCGGCTGGGTCGCGGATGACTATCTGGGCATCGATCAGGGGCCCATCGTCATCCAGATCGAGAACCATCGCTCCGAGATCGTCTGGAAGGCCATGCACGGTGAGCCCAATCTGGTGCGCGGCCTGAAGCGCGCCGGCTTCACCGGCGGCTGGCTGGATAACGCATGAGCCTGTACCGGCCGGATCGACGCACGGCGCTCGGCCTCATGGCCGGGGCGGCCGCGACCGGCCTGTCGGCCTGTGCCGGCAGCGGCGACGGCCGCACCCGGCTTCGCTTCTGGGCCATGGGCTCGGAGGCCACCAATGTCGGCCAGATCCTGCCGGAGTTCGAGCGGCTGAACCCCGACATCAGGGTGGAGGTGCAGGCCCTGCCGTGGACCGCCGCCCACCAGAAGCTGCTGACCGCCTACGCCGGCGCCTCGCTGCCGGATGTCAGTCAGGTCGGCAACACCTGGGTGTCCGAGATGACAGCCATCGGCGCCATCAGCCCGATGCCGCCCGCCGCCGCGGACCTGCTGACCGACCAGTTTCCGGCGGTGCTCGACACCAACCGGATCAACGGCCGGGCCATGGCCACCCCGTGGTACGTCGACACTCGCCTGATCTTCTACCGCACCGACCTGCTGCGTCAGGCGGGGTATGAGGCCATGCCGGGCGACTGGGCGAGCTGGAAACAGGCCATGCACGCGGTCAAGCGCGTGGTCGGGCCCGACAAATACGCCGTCCTGCTGCCGCTCAACGAGTTCGAGCAACTGCTGACCTTCGGCCTGCAGGGCGACGCGCCCCTGCTGAAGGATCAGGACACGCGCGGCAACTTCTCCACCCCGTCCTTCATCGCCGCGCTGGAGTTCTACAAGAGCCTGTTCGACGAGGGGCTGGCCCCCGTCGCCTCGGCCGCCCAGATCTCCAACGTCTGGACCGAGTTCGAGCGCGGCTGGTTCAGCTTCTACTTCTCCGGTCCGTGGACCATCGGCGACTTCAAGGATCGCCTGTCGCCCGGCGTCCAGTGGATGACCGCGGGCGTGCCCGGCCCGACCGGCCCCGGCGCCTCGGCGCCCGGCGGGTCGTCGCTGGTCGTCTACAGCAGCTCGCGCCACCAGGAGGCGGCGTGGAAGCTGGTCCGCTACCTGTCCGAGCCGCGCGTGCAGGCGATCTTCAACGGCATCACCGGCAACCTGCCGGCGCGCGAAAGCGCATGGTCCGCCCCGACGGTGGCGAACAACCCCTACATCGCCGCGTTCAAGGGACAGCTTTCGCGCGCGAAGGCCGTACCCAAGGCGCCCGAGTGGGAGCGGATCGTGACCGAGATGCAGATCGTCGCCGAACGCATGGTGCGCGGTGAGTTCGCGCCCGCCGCCGCCGCCGCCGAGATCGACAAGCGTGTGGATCGCCTGCTGGAGAAGCGCCGCTGGATGATCGAACAGGGGAGGGCGGAATGACCCCTTCATCCCTTCGCAAGCGCGAGCGCGCCGCATGGGGCTTCGTCGCCCCGTCGCTGCTGGCCATCGGCGTCTTCTTCGCCATCCCGGTCTTCGCGGCCCTGCTGCTCAGCCTGACCGACTTCGACATCTATGCGCTGGCCGACATCGGCAACATGCGCTTCGTCGGCCTGCGGAACTACGAGCGGCTGTTCTCCAACCCCCTGTTCTGGGGCGCGATGAAGAACACCGGCCTGTTCGCCGTCATCGGCGTGCCCCTGTCCATCGCCACCTCGCTGGCCGCCGCCGTCATCCTGAACGCCCGCGTCATCAAGTGGCGGCCGCTGTGGCGGGTGATGTTCTTCGCCCCCTTCGTCACCACCCTCGTCGCGACGGCGGTGCTGTGGAACTACATGCTCCACACCCGCTATGGCGTGATCAACTGGGCGCTGGGCGCGTTCGGCATTCCGCCGGTGGACTGGCTGGGCGACCCCTCGAGCTCCATCCCGGCCATCCTGATGTTCGTCGTTTGGAAGACCTTCGGCTACAACATGCTGATCTTCCTGGCCGTCCTTCAGACCGTGCCGGATGACCTGTACGAGGCCGCCCGCATCGACGGCGCCGGTCCGCTCAAGCAGTTCCGCCATGTGACCCTTCCGGCTATCGCCCCGACCCTGCTGCTGGTCTCGATCATCGCCGTCGCCAGCTTCTTCCAGCTGTTCGCCGAGCCCTATGTGATGACGCAGGGCGGCCCGGCCCAGTCGACCGTGACGGTGCTCTACTTCATGTACGAAGAGGGCTTCAAATGGTGGAACCTCGGCTCCGCCAGCGCCGTCGCCTTCGTCCTGTTCGTCTGCATTCTGGCGGTCACGCTGGTGCAGCTGGCCGTGGCGAAGAAGGTGGGGGCCTACGAATGAAGCTACGCTCGATCCTGCTGAACCTCGCCGTCGCCCTGATCGCGCTGGCGGTGATGTTCCCGCTGGTCTGGATGGTGTCGGTCAGCTTCATGTCGACCGGCGAGGCCGCCGCCTTCCCGCCGCCGCTGTGGCCGAAAAACTGGACGCTGGAACACTACCGCGACCTGTTCGTGACCCAGGGCATGGGCCGCTATCTGTGGAACAGCTTCGCGCTCGCCACCATGGCGACCGTGCTGGCGCTGGGCTTCACCGTCCCCGCCGGCTACGCCTTCGCCAAGCTGAAGTTCCGTGGCCGTGAGCGCCTGTTCCAGCTGCTGGTCGCCGCGCTGGTGGTGCCCGCCCAGATCGGCACCCTGCCTCTGTTCCTGATGCTGAAGTCCATGGGGCTGGTGAACACCTGGGCCGGGGCCCTGGTGCCCTGGCTGGCCTCCATCTTCGGCCTGTTCCTCGTGCGCCAGTATGCGCTCAGCATCCCCGACGAAATGCTCGAGGCCGCGCGCGTGGACGGCGCCTCGGAGAGCCAGATCTTCCGCAAGGTGGTTCTGCCGACGATGCAGCCCATCGTCGTGACCCTGGCCCTGTTCGTCTTCCTGGGCAGCTGGAACGACTTCCTGTGGCCGCTGATCATCCTGACGGACCAGTCCAACTACACCCTGCCGGTGGCGCTGGCGGCCCTGTCGCGCGAGCATGTGCAGGACGCCGAGATGATGATGGCCGGCGCCGTCATCACCGTCGCCCCCGTGCTGGCCATCTTCCTTGCCCTGCAACGCTACTACATCCGCGGCATGCTCGCGGGCAGCGTGAAGGGCTAAGGCGAGCGCGGTCAGTTCCTCACCCTTGGGGGAGGGGGATCGCGAAGCGGTGGAGGGGTCTGTCCGCTTCGCCGGTATTGTGGGTGATGGGCGACCGCGCTTCACCGGAGTTCGGGGCCGGAGCCCCTCCACCATCCTTCGGATGGTCCCCCTCCCTGAAGGGGAGGAACGATGGAGTTGAGTTATGCGCACCTTCCTGCTGGCCACCACCGCCGCCCTCGCTCTGGCGACGGCCGCTCACGCCCAGATCCACAACGGGGCCGCACGTCCCCTCGATGCCTTCGAGACCTTGACCCCGTGGACCGCCGACGCCTCCACCGACGTCTCGTCCGCCGTGTCCGAAGTCCCCGGCCATGACGGCAAGGCGATGCGGCTGAGCTACGACTTCAACGGCCGTTCGGGCTACGCCTTCGCCGCTCGCGCCCTCGATCTGCGCGTGCCCGACAACTACGAGATCAGCTTCTGGGCGCGCGGCGAGATGCTGCCCAATACGCTGGAGATCAAGTTCACCGACGCCTCGGGCGAGAACGTCCACTGGCGCCAGATCCAGCGCTTCGAGGCGCAGGGTGAGTGGACCCGCTACGTCATCAAGAAGCGCCAGATCATCTGGGCGTGGGGGCCGGAGCCGGACCGCACCTTCCGCGGCGCCGCCCGCATCGAGTTCGTGGTCACGGCGGGGCAGGGCGGTCGCGGCTGGCTGGAGATCGACCAGCTGGAGCTGCGCGAACTGCCGCCGGAGCCGAGCGTGCCGCCGCGTCCGGTGGCGAGCGCCTCCAGCGAGGACGAGCTGAATGTCGCCGCCCGCGCGGTGGACGATGATCCTTTGACCTTCTGGAAGACCTCCGCGGGCGGTGAGCAGAGCCTGACGCTGGACCTCGGCTATGAGCGCGAGTTCGGCGGCCTGACCCTGCGCTGGGCGGACCGCATGGCGGCGTCCGCCTATCGCCTGATGGCCTCGTCCGACGGGCGCGACTGGCGCGAGCTGGCTTCGGTCACCGACGGCAACGGCGGGACCGACTGGCTGCGTACACCCGAGGCCTCGGCCCGCTGGCTGCGTCTCGATCTGCTGACGCCCCGCGATGAGAGCGGCGTCGTCGGTCAGGCGGGCGCGGGCCAGCGGCTGGGGCAGTCGGCGGCCAACGCCTACGCCCTGACCGGCCTCGAGATCGAGCCCCTGTCCTTCGGCGAGAGCCAGACCAGCTTCATGATGGCGGTGGCGAGCGAGAGCCGTCGCGGCCTCTATCCGCGCGGCTTCCATGGCGAGCAGCCCTACTGGACCCTCGTCGGCGTCGACGGCGGCGGCGAGAGCGGGCTGATCGGCGAGGACGGCGCCATCGAACTGCGACGCGGCGGCCAGACCGTCGAGCCGTTCATCCTTGAGAACGGGCGGCTGATCACCTGGGCCGACGTCAACATCAGCCAGTCCCAGGCGGACGGCGACCTGCCGATCCCCTCGGTGCTGTGGACCGGCGACGGCTGGACGTTGAAGACCACGGCCTTCACCGAGGGCGGGCGGCGTCCGCCTTCCCTCTATGGCCGCTATGACCTGAGCAACACTTCGGACCGTCCCCGGACGTTGACGCTGGCGCTCGCCGCGCGCCCGTTCCAGGTCAACGGCCCGCGCCAGTTCCTGACCACGCCCGGCGGCGTGGCTCCCATCGAGGGCATGACCTGGCAGGAGCACGGCGTCCTACCGCTCCAGGGCGGGGCGTCCGTCCGGCCCATTGTGACGCCCGACCGCTACGTCGCCTCCACCTTCGCCGCTGGATCTGACCCGCAAAGCCTGCTGGCGTCCGGCCGGACCAGTGGTCGCACGGTCGTCGATCCGACCGGTCTGGCCTCGAGCGCCTTCGTCTATGAGGTGACGCTCGCGCCCGGCGAAACGCGGACCTTCGGCTTCATGTCGCCGCTCACTCGGGACCATCTGTATTTCTATGACACCCGGGACGCGGACGATCCCGCCGCCTTCTTCACCGCGCGTCAGGCCGAAACCGCCGCGGGATGGCGCGAGAAGCTCGACCGCTTCGACGTCACCCTGCCGCCCGAGGCGGGCCCGGTCGAGGCGGTGATGAAGTCTTCGCTCGCCCATATGCTGATGTCGCGTCAGGGGCCGATCCTGCAGCCGGGCACGCGCAGCTATAACCGCAGCTGGATTCGCGACGGGGCCATGATGGCCGAGGGGCTGAACCGGCTGGGTCACGCCGACCTGTCCGCCGACTATCTGCGCTGGTTCGCTCCCTACGTCTTCGACAACGGCAAGGTGCCCTGCTGCGTCGACAGCCGCGGCGCCGATCCGGTGCCCGAGAACGACAGCCACGGCGAGTTCGTCTTCCTCGCCGCCGAGACCTATCGCTACACCGGCGATCTGGAGCTGCTGCGCGCGACCTGGCCGCAGGTGCAGGGCGCCATTCGATACATGGACGAGCTGCGCGCCTCGACCCGAACCGCCGAGTATCAGGCAGCGGACAAGCGCCACCTGTTCGGCCTGCTGCCCCCGACGATCAGCCACGAGGGCTACTCGGACCGTCCGGCCTACAGCTATTGGGACGACTTCTGGGGCCTGCGCGGCTATGCCGACGCCGTCTTCATCGCCGAGACGCTGGGCGACGCCGAGGCCGCCGCCCGCTTCCGCGCCGCCGAGGCCCAGTTCAAGGCCGACATCATCGCCTCGATCACCGCTACGGCTCGCGTCCACGGCATCGACTGGATCGCCGGCGCCGCCGACCGGGGCGATTTCGACGCCACCTCGACCACCATCGGCCTGTCGCCCGGCGGCCTGATCGACGACCTGCCGCCCGAGCTGCTGCAAGGCACGTTCGACAAGTGGTGGGACAACTTCACCGCCCGGCAGGAGAACCGTCAGGCGTGGAAGGACTACACCCCCTACGAACTGCGGAACGTCGGGGCCATGGTTCGACTGGGGCGGCGCGAGGAGGCGATCCGGGCGCTGGACTTCTACTTCGCCGACATCCGCCCCCGCGCCTGGAACGGCTGGGCCGAGGTCGTGGGCCGCGAGGAACGCGAGCCGCGCTTCATCGGCGACATGCCCCATGCGTGGATCAGCTCGGACTACATCCGCTCGGTCATGGACATGCTGGTCTATGAGCGGGACCGTGACCACGCGCTGGTGCTGGCGGCGGGCGTTCCGACCCGCTGGCTGGCCGGGGAGGGCGTCGGCATCCGCGCCGTCCGCACGGCTTACGGCCCGCTGACCTACAGCCTCCGCGCAGACCGCCGAGGCTATCTCCTGACGCTGGAGCCCGGCGCCACGCCCCCCGGCGGCTTCGTCCTCCAGTGGCCCGCCGGCGAAACCCCGCCCGCGACCGTCCGCATCGACGGCCGCGCGGCGAGCTTCACCGACGGCGAACTGGCGATCCCGGCGGGCGCGCGACGGGTGGAGATGCGGTGAGGCCTAGCGGCTTTTCAGGCTTTCCAGCAGCCAGTAGTTTCGGCTGGTCTGATTTCTCGACAGCGCGATCGGACCCGAGAACGACGCCTTTAATGTCGCGCCGGCGGGGCGGAACACATAGGTTCCGGCCATGAAGCCGTCCCCGACCTGCTCGACAATCCTGCCATCGGGCAGGGTTTCAATGCCGCCCAGGGGCGGCTGCGCCCCGGTGGGGTCAACAGCCCGGTTGATGTCCACCATCGCGTAGCGGGCGATCAGGCCGTGGGCGTTGGCGATTTCGGCGCGCAGCATCGCGCCATCGTTCTGAAGCCACTGTTCTGAAACAAGGATGCTCTTTTCAGCGCGGGTCAGGAAGTCGTCGCGGGCGTCGCGGATATCCCGGATGTAATCGACCCCGGCAGTGGTGCCGCTGGTCGGAATGGCCCCGGTCGCCCGGCTGGCGCGGCGGGTAATGGCGGCGACCAGAGAGGCTCGGACCTCCGGGGTCAATTCCGGCGCCTGAAGCTCGGCGGAGTAGTAGGTGAAGAGGTTCTTGTAGACCTGGACGCCCGCCGCGTCGCGGTAGGTGACTTCCGACATGATCCGGATACCGTTGGAGTAGTCCGACATATTGTAGATCGTGATGATCTCGATCGTGTCGTTCAGTCCTTCGGGGTGGGTGACCTTCTGAACCCTTGAGACGTCCGAGACCGTAATCGATCCATCCATCGGGCGGCCGGACAGATCACGGAAGGTCTGTTCCATCGCCCGGTTCAGCGTTTCGGCGGTGAAGATCGTCTCAAGCTCATCGGCGTTCTGAACAGCCCGTCGATGGGTGTCGGCTTCCATCATGGCGATTACGCCACCCACCAGAAGGCCGGCTCCAAGCCCGCTGAGCCCCTGAGACATCTGGCCTGCCGCGCCCGACATGCTGTTGTTTGACGAAGGCCACGTAGGGGACAGACCGAAGTTGTTGTCCGTGACCGCGACCGGCGTGGCGCCCATCTGCATGATCTGCTCCGCCGTCATATGGCGGGTGAAGGTGGCGTCGGACGCGCACGCGCCGAGGCTCAGCGCGGCGAGCACGCAAGCGATCTTCTTCATCAGGAATCCCCCGTTACAGAGGAAACCTATGGCTGAGCTTCGCCGCGCCTTCAATGGCGCCGATCAGTCCCCGTAGTCGCTGTTGTACCCGCCCTGCCCATGCGCGAGGTTGCCGAAGCGGGTGGTGTTGGCGTCGAACGCCAGTTTCACGATGCCGATGGGGCCGTGACGCTGCTTGCCGATGACGACTTCGGCCTGATGCTCCAGCCGGTCCATCTCCTGCTGCCAATTCAGGTGTTCCTCGGTGCCTTCCTTGGGCTCGGCGCGGCCCAGGTAGTAGCTCTCGCGGTACACGAACATCACGCAGTCGGCGTCCTGCTCGATCGAGCCCGATTCACGAAGGTCGGACAGCTGGGGCCGCTTGTCCTCGCGCTGCTCGACCTGACGCGACAGCTGCGACAGGGCGATGATCGGCACCGACAGTTCCTTGGCCAGCGCCTTCAGGCCGCCGGTGATCTCGGACACTTCCTGCACGCGGTTCTTCTGGCTGTTCTCGCCGGTGGTCACGAGCTGAAGGTAGTCGACGATGATCAGGTCGAGCCCGTGCTCCATCCGCTTCAGGCGGCGCGCGCGCGCGGCCAGCTTGGAGATCGACAGACCGCCGGTGGCGTCGATGTAGAGGGGGCTTTCGCCGATCTCGACCGCCGCGTCGCGGATCTTGCCGAAGTCCGAGGCGTCGATCTCGCCCTTGCGCAGCTTGTCCGACGACACGCCCGAGGCGTCGGCCAGCATACGCATGGCCAGTTGTTCGGCGCTCATTTCCAGCGAGTAGAAGGCGACCACCCCGCCCGAGACCGTCTTGCGGCCCTCCGGCGTCGGCTCCCAGCGATAGCTGCGCGCCACGTTGAACGCGATGTTGGTGGCCAGCGCCGTCTTGCCCATCGACGGACGGCCCGCGAGGATCAGAAGGTCGGAGGGGTGCAGGCCGCCCAGCTTCTGGTCCAGATCGTCCAGCTGGGTCGCCAGACCGGCCAGTTTGCCGTCGCGCTGATAGGCCTCCGCCGCCATCTGCACGGCGCCCGACAGGGCGTGGGAGAAGCTGACGAAGCCCGACGACGGCTTGCCCGTCTCGGCCAGCGAATACAGGGTCTGTTCGGCCTGTTCGATCTGGTCCTCGGCCGGACGCTCGGGGTCGGGGGCGTCCCTGATGATCTCGCCGCCGATGCGGATCAGGTCGCGGCGCAGGGCCAGATCATAGACCACGCGGGCATAGTCGGGCGCATTGGCGGCGGGCGGGGCGCGGTCGACCAGATCGGCCAGATAGCGCAGACCGCCGAATTCCTGGAACGCCGGGTCCTGCTTGAACCGCTCCATCAGGATGGTCGGCTCGGCCAGCAGGCCCTGCCGGATGTGATCCTCGATCGCGTCGTACAGGCGCTGGTGGAAGGGTTCGTAGAAATGGGCGCCGCGCAGGCGGTCGCTCAGCCGCTCAAACACCGCATTGTCGAACATCAGCGAGCCGAGCAGCGCCTGCTCGGCCTCGAGGTTGTGCGGCAGGGACGCGACCGAAGGCGTGTCGTTGAAGGCGGAGGGAGCGAAGGCGTTCATGGTCATGATGTCATGCCCTTACACGCGGCCTGCGTCATTGTTGGTCGTATCGGTTGCCGGGGACAATTCGCCGGGGCTGTGGGCAGTCCCGAATTCCGCAAACGGATCAGTTAACGATCACGCGCCGCAGGGCCAGCGCTCGATCATCCACTCACGGATCGCCTGCTGAACCGTCATGTCGCGGCGGGCCTGCGGCAGGGCGCGGAAGCGGGCCAGCAGGCCCTCCGGCGTGATGCCGGTGCCGCGCGACGGAATGCAGTAGGCTGGCCGACGCCCGGCCCTCTGGTCGGCGAACTGGGCGTTGCGAACCGCGTGCACCGAGGTCGAGACCTCGTTGATCAGGCGGCGGCCGTCCGGGCGCAGGGCCGCGGTGGCGTTCTGCGGCAGGCGGTCGGCGATGGACAGGAACTCGCGCACCGTCATGGCCTCGGCGGCGGTGAAGGCGGCAAGCGAAAGGAACAGGGCGAGCCCGAGGGCCGACGCGAAACGAAGCATAGGGGGAGGTCTCCGACCGTCCAGTTAGGGTCGGAGACCGCCGATGGCAACGCTCGCGCCGACCTTTTTCAACGACGGATGACTTCAGGTCTCCAGCGGAACCATCGGCAGGGTGTTCTCGCCGGGAGCGGGGCAGGGACGGGATCGTCCCCGATCAATCCCATCGAGTGCTTTCCGTCAGCGCCCGGTCGATAAGATCGGCGGGGATGACCGATGACTGACTGCGGCCTGCCTCCCGGATAATGGCTGCCAGCTCCGTTGTTTCCTGTGATCCGGGCTCGGGCAGTTCGAGGATCACGGGCGCGCCTGACCTCGGGCTTGCGTTCGACCCGACCGGACCCAGATCGAAGCTCACATTCGCGGTCCGGCGTCGTTCGCTTCCCAGCTTGAGGCCTGTAACGAAGGCGATGTTGACGTTTGCATCGCCCGCGCCCCGGCGGCTGAACAGCGGCTGGTCCAGTCGGGAATAGGCCGGGGCGATCTCCGCCCGAAAGCCGTCCAGGAACCGCGCGTCAAATCCGAACACAGCGTCCTTGTGACCCCAGGGTCGGGCCGCGCAGGACAGCGAGACAGAAGCGGTCCCCTGCTGTGGGCCGATACAAAATCTGGGCGTTCCGGACCATGTAGGTGGCGCTCGACGCCTCATCTGACCGAACACGAACGACAGCCGCCTCGGTCCTGTCGGTGGTGATCGCCAGTGCGCCTTCCCGAACCGGGTTCTCGAAATCACAACCGGCGTCAGGGCGCGACCAAGCGATCAGGGCGACCTCTGACGAGGTCGGGCGGGGCGCCGTCGTCGCGCAGCCCGTCACGCCCGCGCACAGCGCGCTGAGAGTCAGCATGATGAGCCGCATTGAAAACTCCCCCGAAGCCGAGGGGGCGAGCCCCTCCTTCCTGCACTCTAGGCGGGTGAGGCCGACACGACCATGCCTTGAAACTGAGTCGCCGTCCCCGAAAGCGCGGCGCGCTCCCGGGGACCGACGTTCATCCGATCACCAGTTCAGGCCGATGCGGGCATAGACGAAGCGCCCGTTGAAGCCGAACGGCGAGTAGAAGGGGAAGCCCAGCACGCCGTTGCTGTTCAGCGTCGCCGGCACCGCGTCCGGGTATTCGTCAAACGCGTTGTCGACACCCAGCGCCAGGGTGATCCGGTCGTTCGGCTTGAACCGGCCCTCGAAGTCCGCCGTGACCTTGTCGCCGGTCGAATAGTCCGAGGCCGCCGTCGTGCCCGGTTGCAGCACGCTGGCGTAGTAGGTCGCGCGGGCGGTGATGCCCCAGCGGCCATAGCTCCAGTCGGTCGTGCCCGACACCTTGGTGTCCGGCGTGCCTTCCTCGATGGTCAGGACGCGGCTGCGGGCGAACAGCGGCGGCACCGGGCTCAGCACCGACGACGAGGTCGGCAGGCGCGTGACCTCCACATCGTTGAAGTTGGCGGCCACGGTGAAGTCCCAGTCGCCATAGGTGTCGTCGCTCAGGCGGTAGCGGCCGACCACGTCCACGCCCTTGGTCGTGGTGTCCACGCCGTTCAGGAAGAAGCGCGCGGCTTGCACGCCCAGCGGGTCCAGCAGCGAGGCGACCTGCGGGCTGAAGCTGCGGTTGATCAGCTCCGACAGGACGATCTGGTCCTCGATGTCGATCTGGTAGGCGTCGATCGTCAGGTTGAAGTCGCCGAAGCGGAAGACCGCGCCGAGGGTGTAGTTGACCGAGGTTTCGGCATCCAGCGGCTGGGCGCCCAGCAGGGTCGCGACCGTGCTGGTGGCCGGGAAGGTGCCGGTCTCCACGACGGCGCCGCTCTGGATCACCGAGCTGGTCGAGGTGAAGTAGGACTGCTGCAGCGACGGCGCGCGGAAGCCCGTCGAGGCCGAACCGCGCAGGGCGAACCACGGGGTGAAGTCGTAACGAGCCGAGATCTTGCCCGTCGTGGAGTTGCCGAAGTCGGAATAGTCCTCGAACCGCACGGCGCCGGCGATGGTGAACTGTTCGGTGATCGGGGCCTCGACATCGACATAGACGCCGACGGCGGTGCGGTCCTCATCCACCTCGTTCGACGGCTGGAAGCCGACAAAGCCCTGGGCGCCGCCCGCCAGCGCGGTGTTCCCGCCCAACGGACCGCGATCCCAGGACTCCGCCTGACCGGCCTGGATCTCATAGGTCTCGCGACGGGCCTCCAGACCGGCGGCGACGTTCAGCGGGGCGTACAGGCCCACATCGAACTGGCGCGAGACATCCGCGCCCAGCACCAGCTGGTCATAGATCAGCGCGCCGGAATCGAAGCTGGTCGGCGAGGCCGCGCCATAGGTGGCGTTCAGCGAGTCCTCGGTGCGGAAGTCCAGGGCGTTGCGGCCGTAAACGAGGTTCACATCCGCGTCCCAGCCGCCGATCGAGCCGCGCAGGCCCCCGGCCAGCGACACGTCCTGCGAGTTGATGGCGATCTTGGGCAGGAAGCCGTTGGGATAGATGGCGGCGACATTGTTCACGTTCGAGGCGAGGCGCGGGAAGGCGGCGCTTTCGCTGTCGCGGTCCTGATAGCCGGCCCAGCCATAGGCCTCCCAGCCGTTGCCGAGCGGGGCGCCGGCGTTGGCGAAGACGGTCCACTGCTCGACCTCCGGATCACCGAAGCGGGCGGTGACAGCATTGGGCGTCACGCGCGGATCGAGGTCGGAACGGTTGGTCGGGTCGCGTTGCAGGTATTCGGCGCTCAGCGTCAGATAGCCGCCGTCGCCCAGACCAAAGCCCTGCCAGGCCGAGGCGGTGATGGTGCCGCCGTCCTGCTCGTCGCGCCCCGGAGCGCGGGCGGTATCGACGGTGGTGTAGTACTGACCCAGAGTGATCGTCGCGCCGCCGCCGTGGTCCGCCTGTCGCAGACGAAGGTTGATCACCCCGGCGATGGCGTCTGACCCGTACTGGGCCGAGGCGCCGTCACGCAGCACCTCGACACGGTCCAGCGCGCCGGACGGGATGGTGTTCAGGTCCACCGCCGCAGAGCCGCGGCCGACCGAGCCGTTGACGTTGACCAGCGCCGAGGCGTGACGGCGCGTGCCGTTCACCAGCACCAGCGTCTGGTCCGGCGACAGGCCGCGCAGGGTGGCCGGACGGATCGAGTCCGTGCCGTCCACCACGGCGGGCCGCTGGAAGGTCAGCGAGGGAACGGACTGGGCCAGGGCGGCGGCCAGTTCGGTGGTGCCCCGGTTCTGCAGGTCTTCCTGGGTGACCACGTCGACCGGGGCGAGGGTGTCCAGCCGCGAGCGGTTGGGGGCGCGGGTGCCGGTGACGACGACCTCGTCGATCTCGGTCGCATCGGGCTGGGTGGATTGCGGGGCGGTCTGCGCCTGCGCCTGCGCGGCGCCGGCCAGCAGGGCGGTGGCCGAGGCGGCGGCGAACAGGGTGGCGCGGACGCGGGTGGTGGTGGTCATGACAGTCTCTTCTCGATGAGGCGCAGGCGCCCGGTCGGTGTCGCGCGCGGCGATCACCGGGGGGCCGGGCTGGCGATTTCTGATGTTCTGTTCGGGCGGGAGGCCCGGCGGGTCAGCCGATTACAGCGAACGGCGACATCGCATGGACCCGGTGCGACACATAAGGTGGCGCGGCGCGCGGACATCGGCGGCGAGAGCGGTCAGGGCGTAGGTCTTGTCAGCACGCATTGTCGTCTCCTGCTCGATCAGGAACGCCTGCGGTGACAGATGGTGGGAGTCCGGCTGGGACCGGCCTCTCATCTGCCGCGACCCGGGGAGGGGTCCCGAAGGAGTTGGCACCTTACGGACGGTCCGCAGGTTGCCCCGACGTCAAAGGGCCTATCCCTCAGCCGGTCTCGATGAGCTGTTCCGATATTGCGGTGCGTCATAAATGCGTCAAGGACGGGCCTGAAAAAAGTTCGGCGGCGCGGGGCTTCCCCCACGCCGCCGTGTCTTTCAGGCATCAGTAACGGTGTTAGGCTTCGGAGCCCAGACCGTCCTGTTGGCCGGCGCCGCCGGCGACCATGTCCGCGGCCTGTTCGGCGGCGGCTTCACGGTCTTCTTCGTATGCCGACTTGATCACGTCCTCGCCCTTGGCTTGACGCTCGGCTTCTTCAGCCGAACGGGCGACGTTGATCTTGACGGTGGCCGAGACCTCGGCGTGCAGGCGAACCAGCACCTCGTGGACGCCCAGCGTCTTGATCGCCGTGTTGAGCACGACTTGCGAACGCTCGACCTTGCCGCCTTCAGCCTGAACGGCTTCAGCGACGTCGCGACCGGCGACCGAACCGTACAGCTGACCGGTTTCACCGGCCTGACGGATCATCACGTAGGTCTGGCCGTCGATCTTGTCGGCGACCTTCTGCGCGTCGGCCTTGTTCTTCTCGTTGCGCTGCTCGATGGCGGCGCGGTCGAGTTCGAAGGCCTTCAGGTTGGCGGCGGTGGCCCGGCGGGCCTTGTCGCGCGGCAGAAGGAAGTTGCGAGCGAAGCCGTCCTTGACAGTGACGACGTCGCCGATGGCGCCGAGGTTATCGACGCGTTCCAGCAGAACGACCTTCATCTTACTTCACCACGTAGGGCAGGAGGGCCAGGTAGCGCGCGCGCTTGATGGCCTTGGCCAGCTCGCGTTGCTTCTTCTGGGAGACAGCCGTGATGCGCGACGGAACGATCTTGCCGCGCTCGCTGATGTAGCGTTGCAGCAGCTTGACGTCCTTGTAGTCGATCTTCGGCGCGTTCGGGCCGGAGAACGGGCACACCTTGCGGCGACGGAAGAACGGGCGACGGGCGGGGCCGGAGCCGGCCGGCGCGCCCGGGGTCGGGGCGGTGGTATCGGTCATGTTCCGGGTTCCTTACGCTTCGACCGCGGCGTCTTCGCGGGGACCGCGCTCACGCTCACGTTCGCGTTCACGTTCACGACGGGCCAGCAGCGGCGACAGTTCCAGGTCGAGTTCCTCGACGCGGACGGTCAGCCAGCGCAGCACGTCTTCGTTAATCGACAGCTGACGCTCGACTTCGGCCATGGCGGCCGGAGGGGCGTCGACGGCCAGCAGCGAATAGTGAGCCTTGCGGTTCTTCTTCACGCGGTAGGTCAGGTTGCGCAGACCCCAGTACTCGATCTTGGCGACAACGCCGCCGGCTTGTTCGATCAGAGTCTTGATGGTGTCGTTCAGCGCTTCGGCCTGCTGCGCCGAGATATCCTGGCGCGTCATGACCGTGTGCTCGTAAAGAGCCATGCGGTATTCTCCCTTGTGGACGTCGGCGCGGGCGGACCGGGTTCAGTCCGTTCCACGATGGTTCCCGAGGCGGCGGCCGGGATGACTTCCCGAACCCTTTGGAGCTCCGCACCGGGACCGAGGCCCTGGAAAGCGGGCGCGTATAGGGGAAAAGCGGCCGGGGAGCAAGGCTTCGGGCGCTGCGTCGGCCCCGCGCCTACTCCGGCCGGATCACCGTGCAGTCCCAACGGCGCTCGGCCAGGGCTTCGCAGGCGGCGCGGGCGCCCGCTTCGGTCATGCCGGTGAAGCGCGAACGATACCAGCCCGAGGCGTTCTGCACCGTACGCTCGGCGTTGGCGAACTGTCGGCTGTAGCGGCGGCTGACCTCGGTCAGCCAGTTGCGGGCCACCGTCTCGTCGCGGAAGGCGCCGACCTGTACGGTCCAGCGACCGGCGGGCTCACGCGCGGGACGCGGCGGCGTGCGGGCCGGAGGCGCGGCGCGAGGCGCCACGGGACGGGGCGCGGTCGGAGCGACGCCGCCGTTGAGGATGGCCGTTATCCCCTCGTCGTCATTGTCGTCATTGACTGTCGCGTACTGGACCGGTGCGCCCGACGGGGAAGGCGAGGGCGCTCCGGGCGCGGCCGGGACGTTGCCGAAGCCCCGCTGCTCGAAGAACAGCTGCGCCACCTGGATCTGCTGGCCGGACCGGCGCAGGCGCATCACCTCAAAGCCGGTGTCGGTCAGGGCGGCGACGTGGGCGTTGCGGCTCGCGGAGGACTGGCCGCCCAGCACCACGGTGATCAGGCGTTTCCCGTCCCGCACCGCCGAGGCCATGATGTTCGAGCCCGAGGCGTTGGTCAGGCCGGTCTTCATCCCGTCATAGCCGCCGCCGGTGCGCAGCAGGCCGTTGGTGTTGGTGTAGGTCCGGCCGCCATAGACCCAGTCATGGATACCCAGGAAGCGATAGTATTGCGGATAATCCCGCATCACCGCCCGACCCAGGATGGCCAGATCGCGCGCCGTGGTCAGCTGGCGGGCGTCCGGCAGGCCGTTGGCGTTCACATAGCGCGTGTGGGTCATGCCCAACTCCTGCGCCTTCAGCGTCATCTGGGCGGTGAAGCGGGCTTCCGAACCGCTGATATGCTCGGCGATGGCCACCGCCATGTCGTTGGCGCTGCGCACGGCGGTCGCCTTGATCGCGTCTTCCAGCGTGATGGTCTGGCCGGCGCCCAGGCCCAGCTTGGACGGCGGCTGGCTGGCGGCGCGGGGCGAGACGGTGATCACATCGTCCAGCCGCGCGCGGCCCGCGGCCAGGGCCTCGAACGCCAGATACAGGGTCATCACCTTGGTCACCGACGCCGGGTAGCGGCGATTGTCGGCATAGCGGGCGAACAGCACCTCGCCGGTCTCGGCGTCCACGACGATGGAGGCGTAGGCCGGGTTCACCTGGGCCTCGGCCGTCGTGACCGGCGCGCTGACGGGCGTCGCCATCATGACGGCGATCATCACCAGCGACAGCCATCCCCGGCGGAGCAGTGTGGTCAGACGCAAGCGAGCCTCGATCCGATAGCGCGACGACGGCCCCCCGGCGTGACGCTGAAGATAAAGGCTACCATCGCGTGGACGGGGTTTCATGAGGGTAAACGACCCGTCAACGACTTTGTGAAGCGTGGCGGTAACGGTGTTTGATGAAGTTTTTGTGCAGTGCACAATGAACCCTTGACCGCTTTTCGCACTTGCACCATATGAGCGACGTCGCGATGGCTTCATCCGTCGCGGAAAAATTCACCAGCGGCCCCCGCCGCCCAAGGTTCAGGAGACACTCCCATGGCCGACAGCGCCGAAACCGTGAAGAAGACCGTCGAAACCGCCAAGGCGACCGTCGAGAAGACCACCGCCCAGGCTGAAAAGTTCCAGGCCGCCGGCGCCAAGGCGTTCCGTGAAGGCGTCGACAAGTCGGTCGCCGGCCTTGCCGAGCTGAACGCCGAGGGCAAGAAGAACGTCGAGGCGCTGGTCGCTTCGGCCACCGCCGCCCAGAAGGGCGCCGAGACCCTGTCGGCCGCCTCGCTGGCCTATGGCAAGAAGAGCTGGGAAGACGGCGTCGCCGCCGCCCAGTCGCTGGCCTCGGCCCGCTCGGTCCAGGAACTGATCGAGCTGCAGACCTCGTGGGCCAAGTCGGCCGCCGAGACCTATCTGTCGGAAGTCTCGAAGATGACCGACGTCTTCACCGCCTCGGTGAAGGACAGCTTCAAGCCGATCAACGAGCGCGTCACCGCCTCGGTCGAGAAGTTCCAGGCCGCTCGCTAAGGCGTTCTGACTTCAGAAGTTAAGCGTTGCGAAGGCCCCGGTGGAAACGCCGGGGCCTTTTGCGTTCACTCGCTCGCCGCCGCGTGGTCGAGGCTGAACGTCCGGGCCATGCGCCACTGGCCGTCCGCCTCCAGCTTCCACAGGACGACGAAACGGGCGCGGCCGACGAGGCTCTGCGGGCCTTCGCCCTGCCGTTCGTAGAACAGGTGCTGCCCTTCCGCGACCGCGCCGTATCCGGGTATGGCCTGCACCCGGAAGGTCTCCGGGACCAGCACCCGGCGTGAGCGGTACGCGTCGGGAGCCTTCTTCGTCTCGCAGCTTCGACGATAGTCCTCCACGAAGACCTCCCGCCCCAGCATGGCGCCGCCCTTGTCGTGATAGAATTCCAGATCGCCGGTCACGAGGTCCGACAGCGCCGCCGGATCGCACTCGTCGAACATCACCCGGAACAGGGTCGCGTCCCGCGCCCGCAGGGTATCGGTCAGGGCGGGCTGGTCCGGGATCGCAGGCGCGGCTTGCAGGGCGAGGGCGGCCAGCAGGGCGGGGAACAGCATCGGGTCACTCCGGATGAAGATGCCCGACGCTGACCCGCGCTGCGGCCGATGTCCCGTGAAACTTCGGTCATCCCACACACGCCCTCTCCTGAATGGGAGGGGGAACATCGCGGCTTGCGTCCAAATTTGACGCACCGGCATGCCAGACTGTCCTCCGGTCTTTGACATCGCCGCTGATCGCTCTCTCCACTGGTTGAGTTGGTCCCGGACACCCCGCCTCACGGGAAAAAGTGCACGATGTGCACTCCATTTTTCCGAGTGCACTTTTCCCGCCGGACGGGGTGGTGTTCGCTTTCCACCACCGGAACGGCGGATGACGGTGAGGGAGCCCGCGCGAAGCGCCAGCCCGCGTCGGGTCGGGAGGTGCCGAAGGGCCGACGGTCCGCGGACCACTCAAATGCCAGGCCGCGTCGGGTCGAGAAGGCGGAGCCTTCTGATCGCGGCCGAACAGAAAGCTGTGACTTGCCGCATCTGGAAAACCATCGGACAGTTCCCATCTGTCCATCCGACTCCCCCACATCGGACAACGAATGCCGCCGTCACGAAAGATCGGCGATCAGGGTCAGGGCTCCGGCTCCGCCACGATCACCGAAACAAAGCCGAAGCTTCAGAAGCCCTCGCTGTATCGGGTGCTGATCCTGAATGACGACTACACGCCGATGGAGTTCGTCATCTACGTGCTGGAGCGGTTCTTCCAGAAGAGCCGCGAGGACGCGACCCGCATCATGCTGCATGTGCATCAGCATGGCGTCGGGGTGTGCGGCGTCTTCACCTACGAAGTGGCCGAAACCAAGGTCGCCCAGGTGGTCGAGACGGCGCGCCGTCACCAGCATCCTCTGCAATGCACGATGGAAAAGGACTGAGAGGAACCTCCCTATGCCTTCATTTTCCCGTCCTCTCGAAGAAACCCTGCACCGCGCGGTGCACTATGCGAACGAGCGCCGTCACGAGTACGCGACGCTTGAGCACCTGCTGCTGGCGCTGATCGACGATCCGGACGCCGCCAATGTGATGACGGCGTGCAACGTCGAACTGACCGCGCTCAAGACCGCCCTGACCCTTTACGTCGACACCGATCTGGCCGCGCTGGCGACTTCGGACGGCGACGACGCCAAACCGACCGCCGGCTTCCAGCGCGTGATCCAGCGCGCGGTGATCCATGTGCAGTCGTCGGGCCGCGAGGAAGTCTCGGGCGCCAATGTGCTGGTCGCCATCTTCTCCGAGCGCGAAAGCCACGCCGCCTACTTCCTGCAGGAGCAGGACATGACGCGGTACGACGCGGTCAACTTCATCGCCCACGGCATCGCCAAGAAGGCCGGCGCGGGCGAAACCCGTCCGGCCAAGGCCGCCGGATCCGGTCCCGAGGACGCCGAGGACGCCGCCGCCGCCAAGACCGGCGGGGAGGCGCTCGAGGCCTACTGCGTCGATCTCAACGAGAAGGCCCGCAACGGCAAGATCGATCCCCTGATCGGTCGTCACGCCGAGGTCGAGCGCTCGATCCAGATCCTGTGCCGCCGGACCAAGAACAATCCGTTGCTGGTCGGTGATCCGGGCGTCGGCAAGACGGCCATCGCCGAAGGTCTGGCGCGCAAGATCGTCAATCACGAAGTGCCCGAGGTGCTGGAAGGCGCCACCATCTACAGCCTCGACATGGGCGCTCTGCTGGCGGGCACCCGCTATCGCGGCGACTTCGAGGAGCGCCTGAAGCAGGTGGTCAAGGAACTGGAGAACCACGAGAACGCGGTCCTCTTCATCGACGAGATCCACACCGTCATCGGCGCCGGCGCGACCAGCGGCGGGGCGATGGATGCGTCCAACCTGCTGAAGCCGGCGCTGGCGTCGGGCTCACTGCGCTGCATGGGCTCCACCACCTACAAGGAGTACCGCCAGCATTTCGAGAAGGACCGCGCCCTGGTGCGACGGTTCCAGAAGATCGACGTCAACGAGCCCACGGTCGAGGACACCATCAAGATCCTGAAGGGTCTGAAGACCAGCTACGAGACGCACCACAAGCTGCGCTACACCGACGCCGCCATCCGCACGGCGGTGGAGCTGTCGGCCCGCTACATGACCGACCGCAAGCTGCCGGACAAAGCCATCGATGTGATCGACGAGGCCGGGGCGTCGCAGATGCTCGTGCCGGAATCGAAGCGGAAGAAGGTCATCGGCCAGAAGGAGGTCGAGGCCGTCATCGCCAAGATGGCCCGCATCCCGACCAAGTCGGTCTCCAAGTCCGACACCGAGAGCCTGCGTGAGCTTCAGACCGATCTGAACCGCGTCGTCTTCGGTCAGGAGTCGGCGATCGATCAGGTCTCGGCGGCGATGAAGCTGGCCCGCGCCGGTCTGCGCGACCCCAACAAGCCCATCGGCGCCTTCCTGTTCTCCGGCCCCACCGGCGTCGGCAAGACCGAGGTGGCCAAGCAGCTGTCGTCCACCCTGGGCATCGAGATGCTGCGCTTCGACATGTCCGAGTACATGGAGCGGCACACCGTCTCGCGTCTGATCGGCGCCCCTCCGGGCTACGTCGGTCACGATCAGGGCGGCCTGCTGACCGACGCCGTCGACCAGCACCCGCACGCCGTCGTCCTGCTGGACGAGATCGAGAAGGCGCACCCGGACATCTACAACATCCTGCTCCAGGTGATGGACAACGGGGTGCTGACGGACGCGGTCGGCAAGAAGGTCGACTTCCGGAACGTCATCCTGATCATGACCACCAACGCCGGCGCCGCCGACAACGCCCGGGCCGCCATCGGCTTCGGTCGCGGCAAGGTCGAGGGCGAGGACGACAAGGCCATCCAGCGCCTGTTCGCGCCGGAGTTCCGCAACCGTCTGGACGCCATCGTCGCGTTCAAGGCGCTGGACTCCGAGACGATCAAGTCGGTGGTGTCCAAGTTCGTCATGCAGCTGGAAGCCCAGCTGGGCGACCGCAACATCACCATCGAACTGACGGACGAAGCCGCCGACTGGCTGGCCAAGAACGGCTTCGACGAGCTGTACGGCGCCCGCCCGCTGGCCCGGACCATCCAGGAGCACATCAAGAAGCCCCTGGCGGACGACATCCTGTTCGGTCGCCTGACCCGCGGCGGACACGTCAAGGTCCAGCTGAAGGACGGCAAGATCGACTTCGACATCGCCCCCGCGACCGGCCCGGCCGCCAAGGTGAAGGAAGACGAGGCGGCGGAGTAGGCTGCGCGCCACAAGAACTGATGGGGCCCTTGGCAGCGATGTCAGGGGCCTTCGTCTATCGAGGGGCCACTGTGGGGGAGATGCTTTGAGAGTTCTGGATCACGCGCCCGCGTCCTGGTTTCTGCTGGAAGAGGGGCAGCGCCTCTACCTGGATGTGAACTGCAACCATCACATCGTCGGCCACACCGTCCTGATCCCGCTTGATAGTGAAGAGCTTGGACGGTTCCGCAGCGAAGGTCGTCTCTTTCTTGATGAGCTGAGCGCCGACATTCAGCAAAGCGGGGCGGGCGTGCTGCCGACTTCGCCCTACACCGCGCGCGATCTTACCCGTACCTTGGGGGAGGACGTCATGCGCGCGGTCGAGGAATGGCGGACAAGCTTTGCCCACTTGCCTCCGGCTCCGTCGCCCAGACCAGTTGTTCCGCCTCAGTCTCGCTTGCGTAAGTTCTGGATCAGCCTTTTCGGATGAGGCCGCCGAGATGAAAATCCTGCTGCAGACCACCATCCCGTTCTTCGGGGACGACTGGCATATCGGCCGGTTCTCGCAACTGACCGCCCATCTGTCGGGGCTGGACGGGGTCGAGGTCACGGCCCGTGACCGCGCCACGCCCGCAGGCCAGACCGACCCGGTCATCGGGGCGCTGGCCGACAGCGACTACGATCAACTCTGGCTGTTCGCGGTCGACACCGGCGACGGGCTGAACGCCGAGGAGTGCGCGGCCATCCGCGCCTTCCGTGATCGGGGCGGCGGGCTGATGGTCACGCGGGACCACATGGATCTCGGCTCCTGCGTCTGCTCGCTCGGCGAAGTCGGCACCGCCCACTACTTCCATTCCAGCAGTCCGGACCCGGACCCCGCGCGGAACGCCCGCGACGATGTGGCGACCGGCTACATCGACTTCCCCAACTATCACTCCGGCGCCAACGGCGACTGGCAGGCGATCCGGGCGGTTGGGGAAGCGCACCCGCTGTTGCGCGACCGCGATGGGGTGCTGGACCGTCTTCCGGCCCACCCGCACGAGGGCGGGATCGGCGTGCCGGCCGGGGCGTCCGCGCGGGTGATCGCCACCGGCGTCAGCAAGGTCACCGAGCGGCCCTTCAACATCGCCGTCGCCTTCGAGGATGAAGGCAAGGGCAGGGGGCTGGCCCAGAGCACCTTCCACCACTTCGCCGACTACAATTGGGATCCCCGTCTAGGCTGCCCCAGCTTCGTCAGCGAGCCGCCGGGCGACGGCATGGTCCGTGACCCCGAGGGCTTGCGCCAGACCCGCCAGTACATGACCAACCTCGCCGCCTGGCTTTCGGGAGGTTGAGATGGGCGACAAGGGACTGACCGGGCGTCAGACGAAGTGGTTCGCGACGGTCGAGGCCAATTTCGAGGCCCGGACCGGCCGCCCGCTGGCGGTCTGGGTGGACATCCTGAAGAAGGGCTGCCCCGAGACCCGGCCCAAGGCCCAGGCCGCCTGGCTGAAGGCCTCCTACGGCATCGGCGCCAACCATGCGGCCCACATCCTCAACGCGGCCCGACCCGCCGATCAGCTGAGCTGGGATGACGCCGAGGCCCTGCGCGCCGCCCTCTGGGCCGAGCCCCGGTCGCTGGCCATCCTTGAGGCACTCGAGCGCAAGACGGCGGGGGTGGAGGGTGTCATCTCGGGTCAGCGCAAGGGCTACACAAGCTTCTCCCGCGCGGTGCAGTTCGCGGCCATCCGTCCGCTGAAGGGCGGCAAGGCCTTGCTCGGACTGAAGCTCGATCCGTCGGCGTCCGAGCGCCTGTCTTCACCGGCGCGGATGGAAAGCTGGTCCGAACGCCTCATCGCCGTGGTCGAACTGGACGGCCCCGGCGCGGTCACAGACGAAATCGGCCGCCTGTTCGCACAGGCGGCCGACAACGGTTAGGGGAGGGAGAACTCCTAGCGGCGACGGCCGCTCAGGCTGCCCAGCACCAGCAGGGCGCCGGCTACGATGCCGGTGGTCAGCAGGGGCTTGCGGCGGGCGAAGTCCAGACCCTGACGGGCCTTGTCCTGATACTGGGCCGGCGCCTTGGCGACCAGACCGTCCAGACCGTCGATGACGCGGCCATAGGCGTCCAGGGCCTTGCCCTTCACTTCGTTCAGCTTGCCGTCGAACTGGAGTTTGCTGTCGCCCGTCAGACGGCCGAGGCCGGACTGGGTCTTGCCCTCGATTTCAGTGGCGATGCCTTCGATGCGCTGGTCGGTCATTGGGTTCTCTTGGAATGATGCGGAGCCGGGGAGGCCATGCCGACACAGCGCGGAAGCGGGGCCGGAGTTCCGTGCCGATGGCGGGTTCTTCGTCGCGTGCCGGCCTGAATTATATCCGGGTAATATTGACGGGCCGGTTTTACCCGGATAAATCACATCGTGTCTGCCGCTCCCTGCCGCCCGAGGCCCCCATGTCCGCCACCCCGACCCAGCCCGTCTACGCCTTCGCCGGCGACCTGCTCTTGGCCCACGGCCCTCTGGGCGAGGGCCTGCCGGTGGTCCACGCCGCGGCGCAGGGCGGTCTGGGTGTGCTGGTCTTCGACGCGGCCACCGGCAAGGTCATTGATCTGGACCTGCGCGGGACAGCCGACGAGGCGCTGGCCCGGCTGGCGTCCACGCCGGAGGGGGAGCCAGGGAAGCGGGGGCCGGGGCGTCCCAAGCTGGGCGTCACCCCGCGCGAGGTGACCCTGCTGCCGCGTCACTGGGACTGGCTGTCGAGCCAGCCGGGCGGGGCCTCGGTGGCGCTGCGCAAGCTGGTCGAGACCGCGCTGAGGGAGACCGAAGGGCCGACGCTGGCGCGCCGCGCCCGGGATGCCACCTACGCCTTCATGACCGCCATCGCGGGCGACAGGCCCGGCTATGAGGAGGCGACGCGGGTGCTGTTCGCCGGCGACTGGACCGCCTTCGACATGGCGATCGAGGCCTGGCCCGCCGACGTCCGGCAGGCGGTGTCGGAGATGGCCGAGCCCGGCTGGCGCAACGGGCTGGGCCGCCCCCGCTAGGCGGCTTCGGCTTCCGCCACGCCCGCAAGGGCGCCGTGCAGGGCCTCGATCTCGATGGGCTTGCGCAGAACACCGTCCGCCCCCGCGGCCCGATAGCGGGCCACGTCCTCGTCGAAGACGTTGGCGGTCAGCATATGGATCGGCAGGCGGGGGCGGCCGGACGAGGCCTCCTCCGCCCGGATGGCGCTCAGGGCCTGAACCCCGTCCATGACCGGCATCATGACGTCCATCAGGACCAGATCGAAGCCGCCGCCCCGGGCCGCCGTGACGGCCTCCGCGCCGTTCTCGACCAGCGTCACCTTCGCCCCGAACTGCTCCAGCAGCAGGGTCAGCAGGCGGCGGTTGGCCTCGTGATCCTCGGCGGCCAACACCGACAGGGGGCGGACCTCCGCGGCGGGCGCCCTGGTCGCCTTCAGTGCCGCGCGGCGAGCCGGAAGCTCGACCCGGAACAGGGCGCCGCCGTCCGCGCCGTCGGTCACGGCGATGGAGCCGCCCAGCCCTTCCACATTGGCCCGGCAGATGGCGAGGCCCAGTCCGGCGCCGCCCGCGGCCCGCCCGGCCTCCAGTTGCTCGAACGGCTGGAAGATGCGGGCGCGCTGGTCCTCCGGCACGCCCGGCCCCTGATCCTCGACCTCGATCAAGAGCGCCACCTGATCGCCGTCCAGCGGTGCGGCGAAGGCGCGGATGCGGATGACGCCTGCGGGGGTCAGTTTCAGGGCGTTGGACAGCAGGTTGATCACCACCTGCTCGATCCGGCCGGCGTCGGTGGCGACGATGAAGTCTTCCGGCGCGCCATGGCACTCGACCTCCAGCGTCAGGCCCAGCTCCTCGCCGCGCAGGCGCCAGACCCGGGCGATGGAGGTCGCCACGGCGCGGATGTCCACCGGCTCCAGCTTCGGCTCGCTCTGGCCCGACTCGATCCGCGACAGGTCCAGCGCGCCGTTGAGCAGACGCAGCAGCATGCCTCCGGCGTCTCCCATGTCCTCGACCAGTCCGGCTTCCTCCTTGCCCCGTCGCTTGCGGCGCAGCACCTCGACGATGCCGAGAATGACATTCAGCGGGGTGCGGACTTCATGGCTGATCATGGCCAGGAAGCGGGACTTGGCGCGGTTGGCCTGCTCGGCCGCCTCGCGTCCGGCGCGGGTTTCGTCCAGGGCGGCGCGCAGCTCGTCCGAGCGCCGGGTCAGATCGACGTACAGCTCGACCGTCTCGCGGTCGCTGGTGGCCTGACGCCAGGCGGCGCCGGTGACGCCCAGGATAAACAGCAGCAGGCTGGTCAGCACCCCCGGATTGTCGCCGAACTCGCCCCAGCCGATGATGGCCATGGCGATGGAAGGCGGAACCACCGCGACGATGAAGCTCAACCCGCTGGCGTGCACCTGCAGCGCGCCGACCATCAGGTTCCCGGCGATCAGCATGGCGACCTGCGGCAGCAGTTGGGGCTCCAGCTTCCACATCGCCAGCACGAACAGGCTGGTGTGCATCGCCAGGCAGAAGGTGAGCAGTTCCGTCTGCGTCTTCAGCCGTCGCCAAGCGCCGTCAGCCCCGGGGTTCAGCCGCACGGCTTCCACCACGCGCCACAGCAGCACGTAGAGGATGATCTGGATGATGGCGAAGCTGACCGCCCACGGCCAGGGGGCCAGCCACAGGGCGATACCGAAGATGCCCGCCACGGACAGCAGCCGGATCAGGAACATATCCCGATAGCGGGTCGCATAGGCCCGCACATGCTCCACGCTCTTGATCACTGGTACGCCCGCCTGAACTTGCGGGGGTAGTCCTTAAACGGTGCAGCTTAAGGAGGGGTCAATCCCCGCCGGCTCTTCCGTCGCTAGTAGATGACGGGTGGTTCGGGCGGTATGGCCCAGACCACACCATCGGGCGCGCGAAGGGCGGGGCATATGCGTCGGACCAGCCCACGCGCGAAGGCGTTCATCTCTTCAACGTGAGGGTTGGATTGCGTGCCTTGAATGGCGTTCCAGTTACCGGGGCCGTACACATTGACCTTCCAGTGTCGGGGCAGGATCGGTGGCGGGGCCGTGGGCGGCGTCTCGCCGGCCATGGTGATGACCGGTCGACTGCGCGGGCCTTCTTCCGCGAGCAGGGCGAAAGGTTCGATCTGTCCCGCGATCTCGGCGGTTCCGCAGACCTTGGTGGAGCCGTTGGGCAGGCGGATGGCTTCGGTCGAGACAATGCGCGCGCCGTCACGCTCGGAGCGCAGGGTTTCCAGCATTTCCGTCTCGCTCGGCGGAGGGGGCAGGACCTCGGGGTCCGTCAGCGCCGCCGCCAGAGTTAGGGCCGAGAGCAGGATCAGCATCAACCCACCTTCACCCGAGTCGCCGCTTCCGGCAGGTCTTCCCCGAACGCCCGCTGGTAGAACTCGGCGATGGTCGGGCGTTCCAGTTCGTCGCACTTGTTCAGGAAGGTCAGGCGGAAGGCCAGGCCGATGTCGCCGCCGAAGATCTGGGCGTTCTGGGCCCAGGTGATGACGGTGCGGGGGCTCATGACGGTCGAGATGTCGCCGTTCATGAAGGCATTGCGGGTCATGTCGGCGACGCGGACCATGGCGGCCACGGTGCGGCGACCGTCGGCGGTGTCGTACTCCGGCGCCTTGGCGACTACGATGCCCGTCTCGACGTCATGGTCGAGATAGTTGAGCGTGGTCACGATGTTCCAGCGGTCCATCTGGCCCTGATTGATCTGCTGGGTGCCGTGGTACAGGCCCGAGGTGTCGCCCAGACCGATGGTGTTGGTGGTCGAGAACAGGCGGAACCACCTGTTCGGACGGATGACGCGGTTCTGGTCCAGCAAGGTCAGGCGGCCCTGCGCCTCCAGCACGCGCTGGATGACGAACATCACGTCGGGGCGGCCCGCGTCATACTCGTCGAAGACCAGCGCGATCGGGCGCTGCAGGGCCCAGGGCAGCATGCCCTCGCGGAACTCGGTGATCTGCTTGCCGTCCTTCAGGACGATGGCGTCCTTGCCGACAAGGTCGATCCGGCTGACGTGGCTGTCGAGGTTCAGGCGGACCAGCGGCCAGTTCAGCCGGGCGGCGACCTGCTCGATGTGGGTCGACTTGCCGGTGCCGTGATAGCCCTGAACCATGACCCGGCGGTCGAAGCTGAAGCCGGCGCAGATGGCCAGCGTCGTCTGCGGGTCGAAGCGGTAGGCGTCGTCGATCTCGGGCACATGGCTGTCGCGTTCTGCGAAGACCGGCACGGTCATGTCGCTGTCGATGCCGAACAACTCACGCACCGTGGCGTTGCGGTGCGGCTCCAGCGTCAGCAGGGGATCGGGCGTCGAGTCGAGGAGGGAGGTCATGCAGTGCGATTACCGCACCCTCACGGGGTGGTCGAGACCCCCGCCGCCGTTGTGACGGCGGGGCTTCGAAAAGGGGTTGATCAGACCGCCTTCAGGGCCACGTCGACATTCCCGCGGGTGGCGTTGGAGTAGGGGCAGACCTGATGGGCCTTCTGGATCAGATCGTCGATGACCGACTGCTCCAGACCGGTGTCCGAGACGGTGATGGCGATGTCCAGGTTGAAGCCTTCGCCGCGCGTGTTCGGGCCGATGCCGACGCTGGTGGCGATCCTGGTGTCGGGACCGACCGGGGTGCCCGCCTTGCCCGAGACCAGACGCAGGGCGCCCATGTAGCAAGCGGCATACCCGGCGGCGAACAACTGTTCCGGGTTGGTGCCCGCGCCGCCCTTGCCGCCCATTTCGGCGGGCAGGGACAGCAGGACGTCGATCTTGCCGTCATCGGTGGTCGAGCGGCCTTCGTCGCGGCCGCCGCCGGTGGAGGTAGCGTGGGCGGTGTAGAGGATTTGCATGGCGGGTCTCCTTGGCTGCCGTCGCGTCGGCGATTTGTTTATCGCGATAATGAACAGGTAGGCGGGGCCGGCCTGGCTGTCCAGCAGAAAGTTGGTGCGAGGGTAATTATTGTGATAAACAAATTCCCATGACCGCTTCCGCCATCCCGCCGCTGTCTCTCGACGACCAGCTCTGCTTCGCCCTGTACTCCGCCTCCATGGCGGTGGGGCGGCTGTACAAACCGCTGCTGGATGAAATGGGCATCACCTATCCGCAGTTCCTCGTCCTGACGGCGCTGAACGACGAGGGGACGCTGACGGTCGGCGGGCTGGCGGCGCGACTGGCGCTGGAGCCCAGCACGATCACCCCGCTGGTCAAGAGGCTGGAGGCGGCGGGCCTGGTCCGGCGCAAGCGGGGTTTGAAGGACGAGCGTCAGGTCGAGGTGTCGTTGACCGATGCGGGCGACGCGATCATCGCGCAGACCCCTTGTCTCGCCGAAGCCCTGCTGGCCAAGGCGGGCATGACGGTTGCGGACCTGAAGGACTTCAAGACGCAGGTGCAGGCCTTCGGCGCCCGGATCGCGGCGGCGGCGGTTTAGGCCGCCAGCCCGGCTTTCTTCAGCGTCTTGTAGGCCTTGATTACGCGCTGGAGCTTGGCTTCGGCGCCGCGGTCGCCGTGGTTCAGGTCCGGATGGAAGCGCTTGAGAAGCTCATGATAGCGCGCCTTGACCGCCGTCTTGTCCGTGCGAACGTCGAGATCGAGATCGGACAGGGCGGCGCGCTCCAGCTTGCCGATGCGCAGGTCTTCCTGTCCGGCGGGCGAGGCGTGTTCAGTGGTGCGGCGGCCGAACAGGCCGAAGCTGTCGCGCCATGAGCCGGCGCCGGAGTTGTTGGCCGTACCCATCTTGGCGGCGAAGGCGGCGGCCTCGCGGGTGAACTTGCCGGCCTGCATTTCCCAAGTCGGGCGACCGCCGGTCATGGCCTCGTTTTCCTGGGCGGCGCGGACCTGGCCCTCGCTCATCCCGGCGTAGAAATTCCAGCCCTTGTTGTACTCGCCCGCGTGGCGTTGGCAGAAGTCGTAGAAATCGTTCAGCCGCTCGCGCGATTTCGGCGCCCTGGCCGTTGCGGCCTGGCGGCAGTCGGGCCAGTTACAGGGCTTCTGACCGGGCTTCAGGTGCAGGACATCCGCCTCCGCAGCCTCTTCCTCGGGCTTGGGCGGCTTGATGCGCATATCCTTGAAGCGCGGCTTGTATTCGAACTCTGACGACATCGGCCCAAGTTTAGGGTCGAATTGGACGGCAACAAGGACTTGACGATGGTTGAAGGCCCTATCGCGACGATTATCCGCCGGAAATTGACGGCGGGGCTGGCGCCGGAGCGTCTGGAGCTCGAGGACGACAGCTGGCGGCATGCCGGGCACCATCACGAGGGCGGCATGGACGCCAGGCCGGGCGGCGAGTCGCACTTCAATCTTGTGATCGTCTCGTCCGCCTTCGAAGGACAGGGTCGCGTGCAGCGTCAGCGGGCCGTGAATGGACTGCTGCGTGAGGAACTGGCCGGACCTGTGCACGCCCTGTCGATCAAGGCGCTGACGCCGGCTGAGGCCGCCGCAGCCTGAGGTCAGCGAACAAAGGTTGTCATATAAGCGTCAGCGTTCACTTCGTCTTAGGGGGTTCCACGTAGCGTCCGCGCCGGGTTGTGCAATCGCGTGGCGGGGCAGGGCATGGTTGAATCAGACGGCATCGGCAAACCCGCGGGGGAACCCGACGCCGGCGAGGCCGCACAGGCCCTGCGCGCCATCCTGCAAACGCAGTATCTGCGCTATCTGATCATCGCCAGCTGGGCGGTCGGCCTGCTGGCCACCGTGGGCTGGACCGCCGCGACGCTGTGGTTCGTGGGCACCCTGGCAGCCGGCGCCATCCGTGGCGCCGTGGAGAAGCGCATCAGCCAGCGCGTGGGCGCGGGCTGGGGCATGGTCTTCCCCGCCGTCGCCACCGCCACCACCGCCGCCTGGGCCGTCGCGCCTCTGCTGGCCTGGTTCTCCGGCGCCACCTTTGGTCCGTCGCTGGGGATGACTCTTCTGGTCGCCGGCTATGTGCTGGTCTTCGCGCAGCTTCGCAGCTCGCCGCGTCAGGCCATTGTGATTTCGTCGCCCTATGGCGTGGCCGCGCTGATCATCGCCGCCAGCCTGTGGGGCAAGCCGGAGTTCTGGCAATTCCTGGCGGTGGTGCCGTTCACCGCCGCCGGTCTGTTCGTTCTGGTCACCATGACCATGCTGCGCGAGGAGCGTATCCGCGCCTTCCAGGAGCATCAGGCCCATCTGATCGAGGAACTGGAGTCGGCCCGCGACAAGGCGAACGCCGCCAACGACGCCAAGTCGAACTTCCTGGGTGTCATCTCGCACGAGCTGCGCACGCCGATGAACGGCGTGCTGGGCGCGGCCCAACTGCTGAGTGCGACCCGGTTGGAGCAGACCCAGCGGGAGTATCTGTCGATCATCCGCAACTCGGGCGACAACCTGCTGAGCCTTTTGAACGACATCCTCGACATGACCAAGATCGAGGCGGGCAAGATGACCTTCGAGGTCGTCGATGTGGACGTCGACGATCTGGACAAGCGCGTCATCGGCCCGTTCCAGGCCCAGGCCGAGGCCAAGGGACTGGACTTCGTCGCCGTGCGTGACGGCGAAATTCCGGCGACCGTGCGCGGCGATCCGCTGCGCGTCTGCCAGGTGATCCACAACCTGCTGTCCAACGCCGTCAAGTTCACCGATGGGGGCCAGATCACCTACACCGTCCGTGGCGAGCGTCTGGACGACAAGCGGGTGCGTTTCGACTTCATCGTGCGGGATTCGGGCGCCGGCATCGCGCCGGAGGATCTGGAGCGTCTGTTCCAGCCCTTCACCCAGGTGGACGCCTCCTCGACGCGCCGGTTCGGCGGCACGGGGCTGGGGCTGACCATTTCGCGCCGGATGGCCAACATCATGGGCGGCGACATCACCGTCGATTCGATGGTCGGTGAAGGCTCGGTCTTCACCTTCAGCGTCGAGGCCGAGGTGGTGCGCTGGGAGCATGAGCAGGCGGCCGAGGCCATCATCGCCGAGGTTGAGGGCGGCCAGCTGCTGAACGTGCTGGTGGTCGAGGACCACCCGGTGAACCGGATGATCCTGGAAGCCTGGATGTCGTCGGCGGGCCATACCTCGGCGACCGCCGAGAATGGCCAGGTCGCCATCGAGGCGGCGGGCGAGCAGCGCTTCGACCTGATCATCATGGATGTGAACATGCCGGTGATGGACGGCCTGACCGCCACCCGCGCCATCCGCGCCGGGGGCGGTCCGAACTGCGAGACGCCGGTGGTGGTGCTGTCGGCTTCGGCGCGCACGGAAGATCATCAGGCGGGGCTGGACGCGGGCGCGGACGCCTACCTGAACAAGCCTATCGACTTCGCGGCGTTGGCGATGGTCATGAACCGCGTCGGCGCCGGCCGGGCAGGGATTCAGGCCCTGTCGGCCATTCAGGAAGCGCAAGCGGCCTGAGCGGTTCACGTAACCGCCGCGTAACAGCCCTGAAACACTGAGGTCAGGAACCCGGCGCTGCGCTGAACGTCGGGTGATCCACCTCATTCAGGTCGGGCTCAAGGGGCGCGGTCCATTGTGTGGGCAAGTCGGGAGGTTCCCGGCTCTCAACACAGGAGACTGATCCATGAAGAAGATTCTGACCGCCGCGATCGCCGCGACCCTGGCTCTGGGTTCGGTCGGCATGGCGTCCGCCGCCGAGGCGCAGACGCGTGGCAATGACCGGTACGAGCAGCGTCAGGATCGCCGCGATGATCGTCGCGACGACCGGGCCGACCGCCGCGAACAGCGTCAGGACCAGCGCGCCTACGCCCGCTGGCAGCGTTCCGAGCACCGCTATAACGCGGGACGCTATACGCCGCCCCGCGGCTTCCAGACCCGCACCTGGGCCTATGGCCAGCGGATGCCCGCCAGCTACCGGTCCAGCAGCTACGTCGTGCGGAACTACAGCGCCTACGGCCTGCGCCGGCCGCCCTCGGGCTACCAGTATGTCCGTAGCGGCAATGATGTGGTCCTGACCGCCGTCGCGACCGGCCTGATCACCGCGGTGATCGCGGGTCTGTTCAACTAAGGTCCGGTATGAGAGTGGGACCGACGCCCCGGAGGGAACGCCCTCCGGGGCGTTTCCGTGTCCGAAAGCCCGACTGAATCCGGTCTTCGGGGTTCCAATCCGGGGCTCGTGCGTTAGACCCGCCCCATGTCCAATCTCGTTGCTCCCCTGAACGAGGCCGTCGCCGCGGGCCAGAAGGCCGCCGCCGTCGACGCCGCCATGATCGCCAAGCTGACCGATATGGCCGGCGACTTCGCGATCAACCTGTCCATCGCCGTGATCATCCTGATCGTCACGGTCTTCGTGTCGAAGTGGGCGGCCGGCGTGACGCGTCGAGCCCTGTCGCGGGTTCGGGGGTTCCGTCACGACCCGACGGTTCTGAGTTTCGCCGTGCAGGTCGTGCGGGTCGTGATCTTCATCGTCGGCTTCATCGCCGTTCTGCAGCGGCTGGGCGTGCAGACCACCTCGATCATCGCTGTGCTGGGCGCGGCCTCACTGGCGGTCGGTCTGGCGCTGCAGGGGACGCTGTCGAACGTGGCGGCGGGGGTGATGCTGCTGATCCTGCGGCCTTATCGGGTTGGCGATGTCGTGGACATCGGCGGCCGGGCCGGGACCGTGCAGCGGCTGGATCTGTTCCTGACCCAGATGGCGGACGCCAACAACGTCAAGATCGTGGTGCCGAACTCCAAGGTCTTTGGCGACACCATCCTGAACCTGTCCGGCCAGCGGACACGCCGCATGGAGCTGAAGATCGGCGTCGGCTACGGCGACAATCTGAACACCGCGCGCGAGGCACTCATCAGCGCCGCCGAGGCGCATGATCTGGTGCTTTCTGATCCGGCGCCCTGGTGTGGTGTGACGGCCCTGCTCGACAGTTCGGTCGAGATGACGCTGCAGGCGTGGACCAGATCCGAGGACTACTGGCAGACCAAGGCCGATGTGCTGCAGGCCGCCAAGGAGGCGCTGGACGCCGCCGATATCGAAATTCCGTTCCCGCATCAGGTCGCCGTGCCTTATGGCGAGGACGACCAGCCGGAAGCGCCCCGGGCTCCGAAGGCTCGCAAGGGACCGGGCGGCGAGGCGTCGCCGTCCACCGGCCCGACCGATACCGCCAGCGAGGGATAGGCCGTGCGTTACGATTTCGGGTCCGACAACACCGCCGGCATGGCGCCCTCGGCGCTGCAAGGGTTGATCGCGGCCAATGACGGCTATGCCCGCGCCTATGGTTCGGACGACGTCACCGCCCGGGCGGCCGACCAGATTCGCCAGCGGCTGGATGCCGATGCCGAGGTTCGCTTCGTCTTTTCCGGTACTGCGGCGAACTCCATCGCCCTGTCGATGCTGGCCTGGCCGCATGAGGCGGTGCTGGCCCACCATGCGGCGCACATCTGCACCGACGAGACCGGGGCGCCCGGGTTCTTCGGTCAGGGCGTCGGCCTGATCGGCCTGCCGGGCTTTTCGGGCAAGATCGACCTGCTCTCGCTGCAGGCCGCGCTGGAAGAGCCGGAAGTCGGCCACCGTCAGCCTCCGGCGGCGCTGAGCGTGACCCAGTCCACCGAGTACGGCACGGTCTATACCGAAGAAGAGCTGCGCCACCTGATCGAGCCGGTGAAAGCCAAGGGGTACGGCGTGCACATGGACGGCGCGCGTCTGGCCAACGCGGCGGCGGCGGGGTTCGATCTGACCCAGATCGCGCGGCTGGGCGTGGACATTCTGGTGTTCGGCGGCGCCAAGGCCGGTGCGAACTGCACCGAGGCCATCGTGATGTTCGACAAGTCGCTGGCGCGGCGTATCGACAATCGCCTGAAACAGGCGGGACAGGTGGCGTCCAAGGGTCGGTTCCTGGCCGCGCCGTTGCTGGGACTTCTGGAAAGCGGAGATTGGGAGAGCGGCGCGGCCCACGCCAATCTGATGGCGCAACGGCTGGCCGCCGGGATCGAGATGAGCACGCCGTTCGTGCTGGCTCACCCGGTCGAGGCCAACGCGGTCTTCGTGCGGATGCCGCCCGAGGCGCATGAGCGGCTGAATGCGCTGGGCTGGGCCTGCTACCGCTTCGATGACGGCTCGGTCCGCTTCGTCTGTTCATGGGCGACGAAGGAAGAGACCGTCGACGCAGTGCTGAAGGCCATGCGCGGCCTTTAAGTCCGCTCTGGCGCCAGACTGCTGACAGGAACAGGACAAGGGGGTGGCAGTTAGACCTTTGCCGTCCCATGTTCGGGTGCAACGGCGGGGAGCCTGTCCGCATGAATGTTCATTCGCCTGTCGGTTCGACCGTTGAGGACGATATCGCCCTGTTCCGCCGGGTGCGGGGGGCGATGCCGGAACTGGCGAAGGGCCTGTCGGCGGAGGACCTTTCGGCCCAGTCCATGCCGGACTGCAGCCCCGGTAAATGGCATCTGGCGCACACCAGTTGGTTCTTCGAGGCGCTGATCCTGTCGCGCGAGCCGGATTACCGATCTGTGGACCCGCGTTGGCAGGTTCTGTTCAACAGCTATTATGAGGCCTTGGGCGAACGGGTGGCGCGTCCGGAGCGGGGGATGATGACCCGGCCGTCGCTGGATGAGGTGCTGGCCTATCGTCGCGAGATCGACCGGCGAATGATCCGCTGGCTGGGGCAGGGCGAGATGGACGCCCACAGCGGGTATCTGTTCACCCTCGGTCTGAACCACGACCAGCAACATCAGGAGCTGTTCCTGATGGACATACTGAACCTGATGTCGCGCTCGCCTCTTGATCCGGCAGCCTATGAGACCGAGCCGCGTGCGACAGAGATTGAACCTGCGCGGGGCGGGGAGACGGCGTTCGCGGGTGGTCTGGTCGAGATCGGCCACGGCGGCGAGGGCTTCGCCTTCGACAACGAGGGTCCGCGTCACAAGGTGTGGCTGGAGCCGTTCGCCCTATCGAACGATCTGGTCAGCAACGGCGACTGGCTGCGGTTCATGGCCGACGACGGTTATGCGCGGCCCGAGCTATGGCTGGCCGACGGCTGGGCGACGGTGAAGGCCGAGGGCTGGGATGCGCCCCTGTATTGGCGCAGGGACGCTGAGGGCTGGAGCACCATGACGCTGACGGGGCGGGCGCCGGTCGATTCGGCGGCTCCGGTGCGGCATGTCAGCCTGTATGAAGCCGACGCCTATGCCCGCTGGGCCGGAAAGCGGCTGCCCACCGAGGCGGAATGGGAGCACGCGGCGCGGACGCGGCCGGAGGCCCTGACCAATGTCTTCGGGGAGGTCTGGCAATGGACCGCGTCGGCCTATGCGCCCTATCCGGGCTTCCGGCCCACCGAAGGGACGGCTTCGGAGTACAATGGAAAGTTCATGGTCAATCAGGCGGTGCTTCGGGGCGGATGTTTCGCAACGCCGCAGGGGCATGAGCGGGTCAGTTATCGCAATTTCTTCTACCCGCACCAGCGCTGGGCCTTCGCCGGACTCAGGCTGGCGTCGGATGCCAATGTTACGTTGGCCGGCGGCGACGATGAGCACGCGGCCTTCCGCGAGGAGTTGATCGCCGGCTTGTCCCAGTCGCCGAAGCGGACGTCGCCGAAGTGGTTCTACGACGCGGCGGGGTCGGACCTGTTCGAGGACATCACCCGCCTGCCGGAATACTACCCGACCCGGCAGGAGGCCGCGCTCTTGCGCGCCGTCGCCCCGGAATGGGCGCCGCTGTTCGGACCGGGCGCGACGATGGTCGAGTTCGGATCCGGCGCGAGCGAGAAGACCCGGATCGTGCTGGACGCCGCGCCGGACCTCGCGGCCTATGTGCCGGTTGATATCAGTCCCGATGCGCTGGAGGCTGCGGCGACGCGCATCCGCGACGCCTACCCCGGGCTGGAGGTGGTCCCCGTGGTCGGGGACTTCCTGTCGCTGGACCAACTGCCTGAAAGCGTGGGGCAGGGGATGGGACGCAAGGTCGGCTTCTTTCCCGGCTCAACCATCGGCAATCTGACGCCGGATGAGGCGGTGGCTTTCCTGAAGGGAGCGCGACGGCTTCTGGGCGAGGACGCCCTGTTCGTGCTGGGTGTCGATCTGGTGAAGGACCCTGCGGTGCTGATCGCCGCCTATGACGACGCACAGGGCGTGACCGCGGCGTTCAACCGCAACCTGCTGGTCCGCGCCAATCGCGAACTGGGCGCGGACTTCGATCCCGAGGCCTTCGCCCATCTGGCGGTTTGGGATGACGCGACTGCGCGAATGGAGATGCACCTGCAGGCGACCCGCCCGATGACGGTGACCATCGACGGGCGGCGGATCGCCTTTGCGCGCGGGGAGACCATCCACACCGAGAACTCACGCAAATTCACCGAGCAGTCGTTGCGCGATCTGGCGACGGCGTCCGGCTGGCGCGTCGCGGCGTTCCGCGAAGGCCCTGCGCCGTCGGTCGCCCTGGCCCTGCTGGAAGCCTGAAACGCAAAAGGCGACGCGGAAGCGTCGCCTTCTGCTCGAAGTCACTCCGGGGTGGGCGGTTACTCCGCCTCGGCGCCCTTCTGGTTACGCGACCCATGGGAGGCTTCGCCGCCCTTGCGCCCGGCCTGTGCGGCGAGGCTGCGGTCCTGCGAGAAGCTGCGCTTTTCACTGGGTACGCTGGCGCCGCCCTTGCGGGCGATCTCACGCTGGCGCTCCGGGTCCATCGAGGCAAAACCCCGTTTGGAGACGCCGGAGGCTCGGGTAGGCTGACCTTGAGCCATCGGTGGTTCCTTTCATGACGACGGTGGCGGTTGCAGAAATGAACCCCCCGAAGTGAGTCCGGTTCCGGCGCTTCGGTCACGGAAATGCGAACGAATCACAGGTCTTCCGGGCTCTCCGGGGCGCTGTAGGGGCGAGAGTCGCCGGGTTTTCCGCCGCCGGGCTCTTGCTGCGGCGCCTCTTCCGGCGTCGACCCGGGATTGATGTCCGGGCCCGGAGGATCGGGGGGAAGAATTTCAGGTTCGCCGGTCGGGCTGTCGGGTTCGATGTAGGTCATGGTCGTCTCCTGTTCTGATCAACGCGGGCGGGCAGCGGGCGTTTCATCTCGATCCGCGCGTGGAACCGGCCGGGAGAGGGCGGATTGAGGGGTTGAGTTTCCTCCCAAGCCACGGAGCCTTCCAATGACCGAGACCTACACGGGCCAAACCATCGCTGATGATATTGAGGACGCGGTCGATACCCCGGCCACGCGCCTTGACCGCGAGGCGGACGCGATCCTGCAACGTGACGAGATGCGATCTTTCGGCGTGCGCCCCATTCGCAAGGCCATCCGGGAAGATGCGCGGGCCGTCGGCGACTGGGGACGCAGCCGCGCGGGCAAGCTGCGTCACACTGTCGAAGAAGAACCGGTGCGCTACGCCCTCTATGCGCTGGGGATTGGCGTTCTGATCGGGCTGCTGGCGGCGCGGTAGGCGGTCAGGAAGGCCCGCTGGCCGGGCGGGCGACAGGCGCGCGGCGCATGGCCGCATCCGAGACGAACGGGTTCGTCTGACGCTCGGCCCCGAAGGTGGAGTGGGAGCCGTGTCCCGGAATGAAGGTGACATCGTCGCCCAGCGGCCAAAGCTTGGTGACGATGGCGTCGAGCAGGGCGGCGTGGTCGCTGCGGGGGAAATCGGTGCGGCCGATGGAGCCCTGGAACAGGACGTCGCCGACCTGGGCAAAGCGCGCCTCCCGATTGAAGAAGATCACATGCCCTGGGGTATGGCCGGGGCAGTGGAAAACTTCCCACGTGGTCTCGCCCAGCGTCAGGGTGTCACCGTCGTCCAGCCATCGGGTCGGCGTGAAGCTGCGGCAGCCGGGCATGCCGAAGCGCAGACCGTTCTCTGGAATCTGGTCGATCCAGAACTGGTCTTCGATATGCGGGCCGATGATGTCGAGCCCGGTCTTGTCCTGCATTTCGGCGGCGCCGCCTGCATGATCGAGGTGGCCGTGGGTGATCCAGATGGCCTCGAGAGTCAACCCGTTCTGCTCTACGGCGGCCAGAAGACCATCGACCGAGCCGCCGGGATCGATGATCGCGGCCTTCCGGGTCTTCTGGCACCAGACGATGGTGCAATTCTGCTGCAGCGGGGTGACGGGGACGACGCCGACGCCGATCGGGGAGGGGGCCGGGGAAGGGGACTGGCTCATGCGTCCACAGATAGCCGCGCCCACCCATTATCGAAACCACCCCGGCTCACGTTGACCTTTGGGGCGGTCATCGACATAAGGGCGGGCTTCAAAGGCGCCGCCTGGCAACAGGCGGCCCTTATTGCTTTTCCCACACCGCGCGCGCCGGCCTGATTGGCGCCGCCCCAGAGCGTCAGATATCCCGACCATGCAAGTCGTCGAAAAGTCCTCCGAAGGCCTGAGCCGCGTGATCGCGGTGACCATCCCTGTCGCCGAGCTGAACGAAAAGCTGGACGCGCGCCTGAAGGAAGTCGCGCCGCAGATGAAGCTGAAGGGCTTCCGTCCGGGCAAGGTCCCGGCCGCCCACGTCAAGAAGACCTTCGGCCGTGATTTCATGAGCGAGATCATCAACGACGCGCTGAACACCTCCAGCCAGGCCGCCCTTGACGAGACCAAGGTCCGTCCGGCCGCTCCGGCCGAGATGAAGCTGATCTCGGATATGGACAAGGTCATCGCCGGTCAGGAAGACCTGGCCTACGAAATGTCGCTGGAAGTCATGCCGGACTTCACCCCGGTCGACCCCAAGACCCTGAAGCTGGACCGTCCGACCTACACGGCGTCCGACGCCGATCTGGACGAGGCCCTGACGGAACTGGCCGGTCAGGCCAAGACCTATGAAGACAAGACCGGCAAGACCGTGAAGGCCGCTGACGGCGATCAGCTGATCATCGACTTCCTGGGCAAGCTGGACGGCGAGCCCTTCGAGGGCGGCGCCGCGACCGACGCCGAGCTGGTCATCGGTTCGGGCCGCTTCATCCCGGGCTTTGAAGAGCAGCTGAAGGGCGCCAAGGTCGGTGAAGAGAAGACCATCGAGGTCACCTTCCCCGAGGATTACCAGGCCAAGCACCTGGCCGGTAAGCTGGCCACCTTCGACATCACCGTGAAGGCCATCAAGGCCGAAGCCGAAGCCAAGGTGGACGACGAGTTCGCCAAGCGCATCGGTCTGGAGTCGCTGGACAAGCTGAAAGAGCTGCTGTCCGCCAACCTGAACCAGCAGTATGCCGGCGCCGCCCGCTTCAAGCTGAAGCGCGCCCTGCTGGACCAACTGGACAAGGCCCACGACTTCCCGCTGCCGCCGAAGATGGTGGAAGCCGAGTTCGACGGCATCTGGCAGCAGGTCGAGGCTGACAAGGCCGCCGGCCGTCTGCCGGAAGACGACGCCAAGAAGTCGGACGAAGATCTGAAGACCGAGTACCGGAAAATCGCCGAGCGCCGCGTGCGTCTGGGTCTGGTCCTCGCCGAGATCGGCCGCGCCAACAACGTGACCGTTTCGGATCAGGAGCTGAACAACGCCATCATGAACGAGGCCCGCAACTATCCGGGTCAGGAGCGTCAGGTGCTGGACTTCTACCGCCAGAACCCGAACGCCGCCGCCCAGATGCGCGCCCCGATCTATGAAGAGAAGGTCTGCGACCTGATCTTCTCGACCGCCGACGTGACCGACACCCCGATCACCAAGGAAGAACTGCTGAAGGAAGAAGACGAGATCTGATCCCGTCTGATTTCTGACGACGACATCAGGCCCGGCGGTTCTCCGCCGGGCCTTTTTCGTGGTCGCGTGCAACGGGATGAGACGGTGGGGTGTCCGCACCGGTCCGGAAAGCTGACGGCGGTCGAGCGCGGCGATCAGATGCATGTGATCGCGGACGCCATTCCGGGTTGTAGGCGATGTTGTTCTGGGACATTCTCGGCCCTGTAACGGTGTTTGGGGATTTCAGAATGTTCACCGCGCTTGCCTTCGGCGCCGTTCTCGCCGTGTCGCCGCCCCAGGACGCGGTCGCTCCGCCGTCCGCCCAGGTCCCGCAGGAAGCGCCGATCCGTCTGGAAGACGTGATCTCCAACCCCCGCCGTCTTGAAGACGCCACCGAACAGTTCGTAGGCGAGGTTGCGGCTCCTGTCCGGCGTCGCGGCTATGCCCGGTGGCACAACGGCGTCTGTGTCGGCGTCGCGAATCTGGCGCCCGAGGTCGGCCAGGCCATCGCTGACCGCGTCTCTGATCGGGCGCGAGAATTGGGCCTGGTTGCGGGTGAGCCGGGCTGCGAACCGAGCATCCTCGTTGTGGCGACACGGGACGCCACGCCGTTCACCGCCCAGTTTGTGGCCATGCGGCCGCGCCTGTTCCGGACCGGCGCGACGGGCATGGATCGCGGAGGGGCGGCGTTCAGGCGCTTCCTTGAGACGGATCGGCCCGTGCGCTGGTGGACCGTCAGCCAGCCGACGGACGCCGATACCGGCGCCCCGACGGTCCGGATGCCGGGCCTGATGTACGGTCTGGGCTATGCCAACGCATCGGGCTCCAGCGCGCAGGATTTCGCCCCCAAGACCCTGCTGCGCAACTCCGGGCGGCTGGTGTCCCAGTACCGGCAGGACATCAAGCGAACCTTTGTCATCGTCGACGTGGATCGCCTGAACGGCGCCTCGGTGGAGCAGCTGGGCGACTATATCTCGATGGTCTCGCTCGCCCAGATCGATCAGGACGCCGACACGTCGAGCTTCGACACTGTGCTGAATCTGTTCGATAATCCTGCGGCGGTTCCCGGAATGACCAGTTGGGACACAGCCTATCTGCAGGGGCTGTACGGCACGGCCTGGTATCGCATCAACCAGGGCAGTCAGGTTCAGGCCATCGCCCGCGAGGTCGAGGAACGCTACCGTGATCGGGACGCTGGCGAAGAGCCGCGGTAGCGAGCGGCTTCAGCGTTCTCACGGCTCCGACTTCGCTCGCTTGCGGGCCCGATATCGCCCGTCGCCTGCGTCAGGATGCCTCCGAGCAAGCGTCCCGCTCTCCCCGACGGCGCCTTGCGTCAACGCTTCCTCAAGACGATATCCTGTCCAACAGGGATAGCGACCTTTGAGTCGCGGCCCCCAAACTCCCTTGATGGGCATCCGAGAAGGCCTGAATGCGCGATCCGATCAAACTGATGAACATGAACCTCGTCCCGATGGTGGTCGAGCAATCCAGCCGGGGAGAGCGCTCATTTGACATTTTCTCGCGCCTGCTGCGCGAACGCATCATCTTCCTGACCGGCCCCTTCGAGGACGGTATGGCGTCGCTGATCTGCGCCCAGCTGCTGTTCCTTGAATCGGAGAACCCGAAGAAGGAAATCTCGATGTACATCAACAGCCCCGGCGGACAGGTTTCGTCGGCGCTCGCGATCTACGACACCATGCAATACATCCGCTCGCCGGTTTCGACGGTGTGCATGGGCATGGCCGCGTCGGCCGGATCGCTGATCCTGACGGCCGGCGCCGCAGGTCAGCGCGTCGCGCTGCCGAACGCCCGCGTCATGGTGCACCAGCCGTCGGGCGGCTTCCGCGGTCAGGCTTCGGACATCGAGCTGCACGCGGCCGACATCCGCTACACCAAGCGCCGCCTCAACGAGATTTACGTCGAGCACACCGGCCGTACCTATGAGGAAGTCGAAAAGACCCTTGATCGCGACCACTTCATGTCGGCGGAAGAAGCCAAGGCCTGGGGCATTGTGGATCATGTCTACGACCGCCGGGAACAGGCGGACGCCGACGGCGTGAAAACACCCGGCAGCTGATCGGCGCTTTACGACGCAGGTTGATGAAGGAGGCGCACCGGAGACGGTGCGCCTCTTTTCTTTTGTGCTATCAGGCCGCCATGCTTACGCGAGACACCAGCGGGACCGTCGAGGTCGACGGCGACACCTATCACTGGGAGCTGCGTCGCCAGCCCCGGCCGACCCACGGCGGCCAGTGGGAAGGCATCGCAGTGACCCTGCGCCTGGCCGACTTCAAGCGCGAGGCCATCGTACAGTTTCCGCCGCCGCTGCGTCCGAACGGCCGTCCGGACACCGAGAAGCAATTCGTTAACACCGACTATGTGCGTAACGCCGTGGCTGCGGTGATCGAGGCCGGCTGGGAGCCGACCTCGCGCGGGAAGGCCGTCAGTTTTGACGTGGACGAGCAGGGCCGGTAACGGCGCTCAGGGCCGCCCTGTGAAGACCCGGAAACCCTTTTCGTCCGCCGCCGCGATCATTTCGGTGTCCCCGGAAGTGTCGCCGTAGGCCGCCGTCAGGTGGACGTCGTCTCCGTAGACCGCGCGCAAACGTCGCATCTTCTCCTCGCCCCGGCAGTTGGGGGTGTCGAAGCCCCCGGTGATCCGGTCGTCGGCGTTAAAGCTCAGATGCGTGCCGATCAGGCCCTCGGCGCCGAGGCGTCGGGCGAAGGGGGCCACGGTGGTGTCCGGGCTGGCGGTCACGATTACGCGATGGGCGCCGCGTTTTCCCCAGTCCTTCCAGACCTCCAGAGCGTCCGGGCGCATGAATTTCGACCAGACCTCGTCCGCGAAGCGCTCGGCGTCGGCTTCCAGCTCCGCGCGGCTCACGCCCTTCAGGAATTCCTTCACCGAGGCGGCCTTGATGCGCCCTCTGTCGCGGTCCCGGGCATAGCTCGCCACGGCCGGAGCCAGTTTGACGAGGCCGAGAGCCCAGCCGCCCGGCCCGGCGCGCCAGCGCAGCAGGGCGGTGAAGCTGTCGCGGATCGTCAGCGTGCCGTCGAAATCGAACGCGACGACCGGCACGCCCCTTGCAGCGCCGGGTTCGGGGTTCTGGCGAAAGTCCTTAACGGTTCCCATGTCAGACATTCGCCGTGATCCCCATCAACAGTGAACGTCCCAAAACCGGCAATGGCCACGCTTTCGCGGGGTTGTGGCGGACGCGGGGATGGGTGATTGTCAATTTTTGAAGACCTTTGCGCCCAAGTTTGGGGAATCAACGCTGAGGAAGCGCGTATAGCCTCATATCGGGGCGAACCGCGGGAGTGAGAAGGGTCTATGACCAAGGCAGCCGGCACCGACGCCAAAAGTACGCTCTACTGCTCGTTCTGCGGCAAGAGCCAGCACGAGGTGCGCAAGCTCATCGCCGGCCCGACCGTGTTCATCTGTGATGAATGCGTCGAGCTGTGCATGGACATCATCCGTGAAGAGCACAAAATCTCCTTCTCGAAGGCCAAGGACGGCGTCCCGAGCCCGAAGGAAATCCGCGAAGTCCTGGATGACTATGTCATCGGTCAGGGCCACGCGAAGAAGGTGCTCTCCGTGGCGGTTCACAACCACTACAAGCGCCTGAACCACGCGACGAAGAACAACGACGTCGAGCTGGCCAAGTCGAACATCATGCTGATCGGGCCGACCGGCTCGGGCAAGACGCTGCTGGCCCAAACGCTGGCGCGCATCATCGACGTGCCCTTCACCATGGCCGACGCCACCACCCTGACCGAAGCCGGTTATGTGGGCGAGGACGTCGAGAACATCATCCTGAAGCTGCTCCAGGCCTCCGACTACAACGTCGAACGGGCCCAGCGCGGCATCGTGTACATCGACGAAATCGACAAGATTTCGCGCAAGTCGGACAATCCGTCGATCACCCGCGACGTGTCGGGCGAAGGCGTGCAGCAGGCCCTGCTGAAGATCATGGAAGGCACCGTCGCCTCCGTGCCTCCGCAGGGCGGCCGCAAGCATCCGCAGCAGGAGTTCCTGCAGGTCGACACCGCCAACATCCTGTTCATCGTGGGCGGCGCCTTCGCCGGCCTCGAAAAGGTGATTTCGGCCCGTGGCGAGGGAGCCTCGATCGGCTTCGGCGCCAAGGTCAAGGAAATCGACGAACGCCGCACGGGCGACATCCTGAAGGGTGTCGAACCTGACGACCTGATGCGCTTCGGCCTGATCCCCGAGTTCATCGGCCGTCTGCCGGTCCTGGCGACGCTGGAAGATCTGGACGAACCGGCGCTGGTCACCATCCTGACCGAGCCGAAGAACGCCCTGGTCAAGCAGTACAAGCGCCTGTTCGAGATGGAGAACGTCGATCTGACGTTCACCGACGACGCCCTGATGGCCGTCGCCAAGAAGGCCATCACCCGCAAGACCGGCGCGCGCGGCCTGCGCTCGATCCTGGAAGGCATCCTGCTCGAAACCATGTTTGAGCTGCCGACCTTCGAGGGCGTCGAGGAAGTCGTCGTCAACGCCGAGGTGATCGAAGGCAAGGCTCAGCCGCTGCTGATCTACGCCGAGACCAAGGGCAAGAAGAGCGCGCAACCCGACAGCGCCGCCTGATTGCTGAACGGCGCCGTTGAACGCGCCCGTCGGAACCTCTGAAGCCGCTCGCCGGACCTGGCGGGCGGCTTCTTTCATTTTCGCCCTGTCCGTCGCCTTCGCCTCGGCGGCGCTGGTCGCGCCAGTACACGCCGGCTGGGGTCTGTACGCGCTGGATGTGGCGCTGGCCGTGGCCGGGTTCGTGGTGACGCGGATGCTGCTGGCGGCGCGAGGCGGGATCGGGGGGCATACGGCGGTTCTGGCCCGTATCGTGCTGTGCAGCGTACCGCCGCTCGTGCTGGTTTGCGGAGTGGCGCTGCTCGCGGGGCTGTTTCTGCTGCCGCCCGCCGACCTGCGCAATCAGGCGTGGACGGGGCTGTGGAGCGCCTTCGGCCTCAGCGGCGGCGAACTCCTGAAGCAGGGCTGGCCGCAGGCGACCGGAAATGAGCTGCTGTGGCACGGCTTCATCCTGGGCGTGGCGGCGCAACTGACACTTGGCTGGGGCGCCGTCCTCCTGACCTTGAGAGCGTTGAAGGCAGAGCGCTGGATAGGGGCGGTCCTGATCCTGGGTATGGCGGGGGCGCTGGCGGCTCGGCTAGTGCTGGAGGGCAGGGGGGCGGACCCGCATCTGTTCTATCTGGCGGCGCCGCGCGCGGGTCTGTTCCTGATCGGAGCCTTTGTGGCCGTGGTCTCATGGCAGGTGAGGCCGCGCCAGCCGAATGAATCGCCTGATCCGCTGTTGTGGCCGGGACGTCTGGCGCTGCCGTTCTGGCTGTGGCTCTGGCCGCTTCTGCTCCTGCCCCGGATGGTTCTGGCGCGTCCTTTGGGGGGCTGGGAGGTGGCTTCGGTGCTGGTCGCGGCCGCGGCGGTCGCAGTCCTGACCGAGATCGCGGTGACCGGGCCGTTACGGCGACGGCTGGAGGGACGGCCCCTGCGCGCACTCGTCGTCTGTGGCCTGCTGCTGGCGGGACTGGCGGTCGCTTCTGCTGGGCTGTTCGCAGCCGATGGATTGCCCGGACGGGCTTCGGACGCCGTCCGGGTGGAGGAGACGTCGGCGCAGGTCCGTCCGCCCCTGCAGGCCGCTTGTCATACGGAGGGCGTCCAGATCCCATCCGCGGCGAACTGCACCGTGCCCACCGGTCAGACGGCGGATGTGGTCCTGTGGGGCAACTCTCACGGCTCGCACCTGAGTCCGGCTGTGCTGGAATGGGCCGCCGGTCGAGGACTTGCGGTGCGGCAGGCGACGAAGAGCGGCTGCCTGCCTCTGGTGGGAACGGGTTCGGGGCTGATCGATGACGGCTGCGCCCGGTTCAATCGGGCGGCGGTAGAGGCATGGGGCGGGGTTCGGCCTGATCTGATCCTGATCGGCGCAGGCTGGACGGTGGTCGTCGAGCGCACGCCGGGCGACGACAAGGCGCAACTGGCGGCGCTGGACCGGGAGCTTCGCGTCGCCCTGACCCTGCTGAGGGCGCGGGTCGGGCCGGAGACGCGGATCGTGCTGATCGGGACCACTCCGGACTATAGCTTTGCGCCTGCCGTCTGCCATGCCCGGCGCGCCTTCCTGCGGCTGGATACGGCGCGATGCGACGACGCTGTGCCGGCCAATGCGGCCCTGATGGCCGAGGCGGACGCCCGGCTGGCCCGGATCGCGACGGAGTCGCCCGGCGTCTTCCTGTTCAGGCCATCAACCGCCCTCTGTGATCGGGGGACCTGCCGGACACGCGGCGCCGGGGGCGTCTGGTACACTGACCAGAGCCACATGACCGAGGCCGGAGGAAGGGCGCAGACGGCCGCCCTGTCTGCTGTGCTGGACCAGATGGTGGCGTACCGCTGAGACTGTCACAGGTGACTTCGGGCCGGAAACGCCTCGTTTCGGGCGTGTGGTGGCGGCGCGGCCACAGGGCTGTGCGGTGAGTTTTGCCATATCGGGCGGTACAAACGCACGACGAAAGGCGAGGCGAAAACAGCCCGCGCACGAACCGTGCAGCTTCAGCCTTGAAGAATGGTCCCCAATCGCCTGCGCCCGTCACGCTTGAATGGCGCGACCGCAAAACCACATACTCGTATGAAGGCCGCTGAATGCGGGCCGAGTCGATACGGTCGGACATCGCGTTCGGACGCCGGCGCGGCGGGTCCAAGATCAACAAGGGCCCCGGAGTAGCATCATGACCGAGACCAAGACCCTTCCTGTCCTGCCTCTGAGAGACATCGTCGTCTTCCCGCACATGGTCGTGCCCCTCTTCGTGGGGCGCGAGAAATCGGTGCGTGCGCTGGACGAGATCATGAAGGGTGAGAAGCAAATCCTGCTGGCCACCCAGAAAAACAGCGTCGACGACGATCCCGCCGCCGACGCGATCTATCCCATCGGCGTGCTGGCCAATGTCCTGCAACTGCTGAAGCTGCCCGACGGCACCGTGAAGGTGCTGGTCGAGGGCAAGGGCCGCGCGCGCCTGACCCGCTTCACTGACCGAACCGAATATTTCGAGGCCGAAGCCGTCGAAATCGCCGATGAAGTCGGCGAGCCCTCGCAGTCCGAAGCCCTGCTGCGCGCGGTGATCGAGCAGTTCGAAAACTATGTGAAGCTCAACAAGAAGGTGCCACCCGAGGCCCTCAGCTCCATCCCGCAGATCACCGACCCGTCGAAGCTGGCGGACTCGGTCGCGGCCCATCTGTCGGTCAAGATCGGCGACAAGCAGTCGCTGCTGGAGACCGTCGCGGTGCCGTCGCGTCTGGAGAAGGTCTACGGCCTGATGGAGGGCGAAATCTCCGTCCTGCAGGTCGAGAAGAAGATCCGCTCGCGCGTGAAGCGCCAGATGGAGAAGACCCAGCGCGAGTACTATCTGAACGAGCAGATGAAGGCGATCCAGCGCGAGCTGGGCGAGACCGACGACCAGCGGGATGAAATCCTCGAGCTCGAGAAGCGGATCCGCAAGACGCGACTGTCCAAGGAGGCGCGGACCAAGGCCGAGGCCGAGGTCAAGAAGCTGCGCAACATGAGCCCGATGTCGGCCGAGTCCACGGTGGTGCGGAACTACCTCGACTGGTTGCTGTCGATCCCGTGGGGCAAGGCCAAGCAGAAGCCGATCGACCTCCAGAAGGCCGAGGACATCCTCGAGGAGGATCACTACGGCCTGGAGAAGGTCAAGGAACGGATCATCGAGTATCTGGCCGTCCAGGCGCGCACCGGCTCGCTGAAGGGCCCGATCCTCTGCCTCGTCGGTCCTCCCGGCGTCGGCAAGACTTCGCTGGCCAAGTCCATCGCCAAGGCGACCGGGCGTGAGTACGTCCGCATGTCGCTGGGCGGCGTGCGCGACGAGGCCGAGATCCGCGGTCACCGTCGGACCTACATCGGCTCCATGCCGGGCAAGATCATCCAGTCGATGAAGAAGGCGAAGACAACCAACGCCTTCATCCTGCTGGACGAGATCGACAAGCTGGGCGCCGACTGGCGCGGCGACCCCTCGTCGGCGCTGCTGGAGGTGCTGGACCCGGCCCAGAACTCGACCTTCGGAGATCACTACCTCGAGGTCGACTATGACCTGTCCAACATCATGTTCGTCACCACGGCGAACAGCCTGAACATGCCTCAGCCCCTGATGGACCGGATGGAGATCATCCGGGTCAGCGGCTACACCGAGGACGAGAAGGTCGAGATCGCCAAGCGTCACGTCCTGCCCAAGGTCACGACCGACAACGGTCTGAAGCCGGCGGAATTCGTGGTGCCGGACGACATCATCCGCGACCTGATCCGCTACTACACCCGGGAAGCCGGCGTGCGGTCGCTGGAGCGGGCGTTCGGTGGTCTGGCCCGCAAGGCGGTTCGCGAGATGGCCAAGACCGGCGCAACCTCGATCACCGTGGATCAGGCCAAGCTGGCCGAATACGCGGGCGTGAAGAAGTTCCGCTACGGCGAGACGGACGAGGAAGATCAGGTCGGCATCGTCACCGGTCTGGCCTGGACCGAGTTCGGCGGCGACATCCTGACCATCGAGGCGATCAAGATGCCGGGCCGCGGCCGCATGACCGTGACCGGCAACCTGAAGGACGTGATGAAGGAGTCGATCTCCGCCGCCGCGTCCTACGTCCGCTCGCGGGCGCTCAGCTTCGGCGTGAAGCCGCCGGTGTTCGAGAAGACCGATATCCACGTGCACGTGCCGGACGGCGCGACGCCCAAGGACGGTCCCTCGGCCGGTGTCGCCATGACCGTGGCCATGGTCTCGGTCCTGACCGGCATCCCGATCCGCAAGGATATCGCCATGACCGGCGAGATCACCCTGCGCGGCCGGGTCACCGCCATCGGCGGCCTGAAGGAGAAGCTGCTGGCGGCCCTCCGCTCGGGCATCAAGACGGTGCTCATCCCGGAAGAGAACGAGAAGGACCTCGCCGACGTGCCCGACAATGTGAAGGGTGCGCTGGAGATCGTTCCGATCAAGACCGCTGACGAGGCCCTGAAATGGGCCCTCACCGGGGCCCTGACCCCGGTGGAGTGGGACGAGGAAGCCGAACCGCTCCCCGCCGCCGCCCCGCCGGTGGACGGCGCCACGGTGAGCGCGGCTCACTAGGGGCGGTCAAAGCCTGAAACGAAGACTCCGCCCGGAGCGATCCGGGCGGGGTTTTTGCTGGGGCAGGCCGGGTTGCCGGGTGCTGGAGCCGGTGCGACGATCCGCTTTATGCGCACTACCTCATTCATCTTCGCCATGAGCCTCGCTGCTGCATCCGTCGCGATGGCGACAGCGGCACAGGCCTGCTCCGTCGTAGTGCTCCGGCAGCCCACGGTAGCCGAGCAACGCAGCGCGGCCGTTCTGATGATTGAGCAGGCCGTAGCCGTGGTTGATGGCGAGGTCGTCCGGCCATTCATCAGCGAGGATCGGCCTGCTCTGGTGCGCGTGAATCGCGTTCTGAGGGGAAAGGACCAGTTGCGATATCGCGCTAACCCGGGCGGGAACGCGGTTGAGGTTGATCCTGACCGGAGGTCCTGACGTCTTTTACCTGCCTGTCGACTACTCCAACGCGGTTGAGGAAGACCGGGTGCTGGGCTCCGACAGGACGCGTGACTGGCCCTATTACCCGGGGAACTGAGCGAGCTTCCCGCAGGTCACCCCACCTGCGCCCGGTGCCTCAGCATTGCATCGGCCAGCACGCAGGCCGCCATCGCTTCGACCACCGGCACGCCGCGCAGGGCGACGCAGGGGTCATGCCGCCCCTTGGTCCGCAGGTCGGCCTCGGCGCCGTCGCGGGTGACGGTCTGGCGCAGGGTCAGGATGGAGGAGGTGGGCTTGAAGGCGATGCGGGCGGTCACCGGCTGGCCGGTCGAGATACCGCCCAGAACCCCGCCCGCGTGGTTGGACAGGAAGATCGGCTGCCCGTCCTCGCCCAGACGCATCTGGTCTGCGTTGTCCTCGCCTGACAGGGCGGCGGCGTCGAAACCCGCGCCGATCTCGACGCCCTTCACGGCGTTGATCGACATCATGGCGGCGGTCAGTTCGGCGTCCAGCTTGCCATACAACGGCGCGCCCCAGCCCGCCGGAACGCCCGTGACCTCCAGCGCCACCACGGCGCCGATGGACGAGCCCGCCTTGCGGACACCGTCCAGATAGGCCTCCCACTCCGGCACGACCGCGGCCGACGCGGCGAACAGGGCGTTGTCATAGACGGCGTCGAAATCGACGGCGTCCGGCGCGATCCGGTGTGGACCGAGCTGGACTACGCCCGCGCGGATGCGGATGGTCTCACCCAGCACCTTGCGGGCCACGGCCCCGGCGGCGACGCGCATGGCGGTCTCGCGCGCCGATGAGCGCCCACCGCCCCGGTGGTCGCGCACGCCGTATTTGGTCTGATAGGTGAAGTCGGCATGGCCGGGGCGGTAGGCGCGGGCGATCTCGCCGTAGTCCCTGGACCGCTGGTCCTCGTTCTCGATCAGGATGGAGATGGGCGTGCCGGTGGTGACCGGACCGGCCCCGTCATCGAAGACGCCGGACAGGATGCGGGCGGTGTCGCTCTCCTGCCGCTGGGTGACGAAGCGGCTGCCGCCGGGCTTGCGCAGGTCCAGCCACGGCTGCAGGTCGGCTTCGGTCAGAGGGATATTGGGCGGGCAGCCGTCCACGACACAGCCGATCGCCGGCCCGTGGCTCTCGCCCCAGGTGGTCACGCGAAACAGATGGCCGAAGGTGTTGTGCGACATGCGACTAGGCTTAGGCCGCCAGACGGTCCGGCGTCCAGACGCGGGTGAAGCGAACCAGCAGGTCTTCCGCCGCCGACGGCGCATCCTCGCACGGCGTCAGGGTCACGAACAGATGGCCTTGCGGCCGCGAGCCGCGCGCCGGAAGACCCAGCCCGCGCAGACGCAGGCGAAGCGGCTCCTGACCCGCCACGATCCACGCGGAGCGCAAACCCGCGTGGGTTTCGATCTCGATCCGTCCGCCGTCTTCAATGACGCGGGGCGGCACGGCCCAGTCCATGTAGATGTCGTCACCGATGATACGCAGACCATCCGTGGCGCGGATCAGCAGCGGCAGATAAAGGTCCGCCCCATCCGCCGCGCCGCCCTTGAGACGCAGGCGTTCCCCGGAGCGCAGGCCTGCCGGCGCCTGAACCTTGAGCATCCGGCCGCCGACCTCGACCATCACCGATCCGCCCTCTATGGCGTCGCGCGGAGTGATGGTGACGACGGTTTGGGGGGCGGGAGAGGCCACAGGCGCCTCAAGCGCGGCGGTCACCGGGCTGGCCTGCACCAGCCGCCAGGCTGCGATCACCTTGCGGAAGCGGGTCTCGTCACCGCCGTTCTGATCCGGCCGCGCCGCCTTCACCGCCGCGCGGAAGGCCGCGGTCAACGCCTCGCCCTCGGCCGGGCCGCTCAGACCGAGCAGAGCCCAGGCTTCGTTCAGGGAGGCGACCTCGGAGGCAGGGCGTGCGCGCATCCCGACACTGAGCGCCCAACGTGGTGAAGACCGGCTTAACCGTGATGCCTCTCCCGTTTGGAACCGTGAAGGTCTATCTGGAGATCATGACCGCACCCGTGATCCCGCCCAGCCCCACCCGTGAAGAGTATGCGGAGCAGTATGCCGCCGCGCTGGCCGCCAATGGGGATGAGACCATCTTCGACCGGACCGAGCCCTTCGGCCTGTTCGTCGAGTGGCTGGAAGACGCCAAGCGATATGAGCCGAACGACGCCAACGCGATGTCGCTGGCGACCGTGACGGGCGAGGGGCGGCCTGACTGCCGGATCGTCCTGTTGAAGGACGTCGATGGTCGCGGCTTCACCTTCTACTCCAACCGCGAGAGCGCCAAGGGGCAGGCTCTGGGCGAGGCGCCGGTGGCGGCCCTGGCCTTCCACTGGAAGTCCTTGCGCCGTCAGGTGCGGGTGCGCGGCAAGGTCGAGCCGGTCGGTGTGGCCGAGGCCGACGCCTATTTCGCTAGCCGCGCGCGGGAGAGCCAGATCGGCGCCTGGGCCTCGAACCAGTCCCGCCCAATGGACGGTCGGGCTGTGCTGGAAGACGCCATTGCCCGGGAGACCGCGCGTTTCGACGGTCAGGATGTGCCCCGGCCCGAGCGCTGGACCGGCTGGCGCGTCGTTCCGGATCAGGTCGAATTCTGGCGCGACCGGCCGTTCAGGCTGCACGACCGACTGCTGTTCACGCGGGATGGGGATGGCTGGACGACGACCCGTCTGCAGCCGTGAGTCTCGTCAGGCGCCGTAGCGCGCCATGAAGGTTTCGATGGCATGGGCGACGACCTGCGCGTGGGTGCGCGTAGCCTTGACCTCGTCTCCGGTGACCAGCGGCACGAAGAAGACGGCATGTTCGATCATTCCCATCAGTTCGCCGGCGGCCCAGGACGGCTTGTCGATGTTCTTCAGTCCGCCGCGCTCGAGATGGTCCTTGAGCACGCCGATGAGAGTGAAGCCGAACTCGCTGCGACCCTTTTCAAAGAAGCGGCGCGCGGTTTCCTCGAAGCGGGGGCGTTCGGCCATCACCAGCCGGAAGACAGAGCGAACGAAGCCGTCGCCCATGAAGTCAGCATAGGCCTCGGCGAATCCGGTCAGTTGCTTTCGGGCGTCGCCGTCGCAGGCGCGGACACGCGCCATCTGGCGTGAGAACTGCTCGGCGGCGTCGTCGATCACGGCGCTGAACAACTCGGACTTGCCGGCGAACAGGGCGTAGAGGGTGGCCGTAGAGACGCCCGCCTCGCGAGCGATGGGCTCGATCCGGGCGCCCGCATATCCCTCGGACATGAAAGCATGGCGGGCGTAGCGGAGAATGATCTGCCGCTTTGGATCGAGGGAGCTGATCTCGCCGCCGGAGCCTGACATCGTGTTTTCGCCGATAACGGGAGCGTCAGGTTGGCGCAGCTTGGGCTGGACCGCAAGCGGCCTGTCAGGGATCGTCAGGCGTGGGCCAGCGGGGCCAGCAGGGGGTGCGCCAGCACCGGCGCGGCGAGGCGGACCACGGCCTGTCTGTCCTCGAGCCGGACCGCCGCGGTGGCGTCGGCGACGATGAAATCCGCATTCAGGCGCGACGGTTCGGTCCAGCGCTCATGGCCCGGTCGAACGGTGCCGAGATACTGGGCGATGACGGATTCCGCCGTGCGGCCGCGCTCGGTCTGGTCCCGCAGCAGACGGCGGATGAAGCGGATATCCGCTGGCGTATCCACAAAGACGCGGATGTCGAACAGGGCGACCAGCGCTGGAGTGCACAGCACGTGAGTGCCCTCGACGATCACCACCTCGGCAGCTTCGACCGCCTCGCCGCCGGGCTCGCGGCCGTGGTGGATGAAAGAGTAGATCGGCGCGGTGATCTCCCGCCCGGCCTTCAGTTCTGACAGGTCCCGGATCAGCAGGTCATGGTCCCGGGCGGCAACGTCGTCGAAGTCAAAGGTGGCGGCGTTGAAGTCCGGAAGGGCGGCTGCGTCCAGGTAATAGGAGTCCTCGCGCAGCAGCACCGCCTTCCCGGGCGGCAGGGCGGCGACGAGCGCTTCGGCCAGTGTGCTCTTGCCCGAGCCCGATCCGCCGGTGATCGCGATGAGAATGGTCATGGGGGTCACCACCGGAGAGGAAAGGGTGCGATGGGCGACGGAATAGGAAATCCGGGGGCTCGCGTCCACGCATGGCGGCAAGGCCGGAGACGGTACAGTCTCGCCCCGGGGCGCATCGTCTCGTTCCGGTCCGCAAATGTGACCTTGGGTCATGTTTGCTTATCGCTGATCACATGGATAGCGTGGCGGCAAGTGTCCCGTTCAGCGGATGCAAGTACGAGGGATCGCAATGCTTGGGTTGATGCAGGACTGGCCGCTGACGGTCGACAAGATCATTACGCATGCCAATAACTGGCATGGTCATCGCGAGGTCGTGACGCGCTCGGTCGAGGGGCCGATCGTCCGCGCGACCTATGCCGAGATCCACTCACGCGCCCGTCGCGTGACCAGCGTGCTCAAGGATTGGGGCATTGAGGTCGGCGACCGCGTCGCCACCCTGGCCTGGAACACCGGCCGCCATATGGAGGTCTGGTACGGCATCATGGGGATGGGGGCGGTCTGCCACACCCTGAATCCGCGGCTGTTCCCGGAACAGCTCGCCTACATCATCAACCACGCCGAAGATAAGATCATCTTCGTAGACCTGACCTTCATCCCGCTGCTGGAAGCCATCCTGCCGCACTGCCCCAGCGTCGAGCGGGTTGTGGTGCTGACGGACGAGATGACCATGCCGGCGACGAAGCTGCCGGGCGCGGAATGCTATGAGGCCCTGCTGGCCGGCGCGTCAGAAGACGTGGTCTGGGGCGACTTCCAGGAAAACACCGCGTGCGGCCTTTGCTACACCTCCGGCACGACCGGGAACCCCAAGGGCGTCCTGTATTCGCACCGGTCGAACTTCATCCATACGCTGCTGGGCATGCAGTCGACCGTACTGGGCGCATCGCCGAGCGAGGTGATCCTGCCGGTGGTGCCGATGTTCCACGCCAACGCCTGGGGCATCGCCTTCGCCGGGCCGGCGGGCGGCACCAAGCTGGTCATGCCGGGCGCGCGCATGGACGGCGCGGCGATCTATGAGTTGATCGAGAGCGAGGGCGTGACCTTCTCGGCGGCGGTGCCGACGGTCTGGCAGGGGCTGCTGACCCACCTGCGTGAGAACAATCTGAAGATCCCGACGGTCAAGAAGGTGCTCATCGGTGGCTCGGCCGTGCCGGAAAGCCTGATCCGGGCTTTCCATGACGAGTTCCAGATCGAGGTGCTGCAGGGCTGGGGCATGACCGAGACCTCGCCCATCGGCACCCTGTCGAACATGACGCCTGAACTGCTGAAGCTGCCCTACGACGAGCAGATGAAGTGGCGGATCAAGCAGGGGCAGCCGCCGCTGGGCGTCGAGCTGAAGCTGAAGAACTACGCCGGTCAGGACATGCCGCATGACGGGCACACCTATGGCCGCCTGATGATCAAGGGGCCGACCATCGCGGGGGGCTACTTCAAGAATGAGGGCGGCGACATCCTCGATCATGAGGGCTTCTTCGATACCGGCGACGTCTCGACCATCGACGAGCACGGCTTCATGCAGATCACTGACCGCGCCAAGGACGTCATCAAGTCGGGCGGCGAGTGGATCAGCTCCATTGAGATCGAGAACATCTCGGTCGGCCATCCCAAGGTTGAACTGGCCGCTGTCATCGGCGCGGCCCACCCGAAATGGGACGAACGCCCGGTTCTGGTGATCAAGCTGAAGCCCGGCGAGAGCGAGGACAAGCAGGAGCATCTCGACTTCCTGCAGGGCAAGATCGCCAAATGGTGGATGCCGGATGACGTTGTCTTCGTTGACGACATTCCGCTCGGCGCCACCGGGAAGATCGACAAGAAGCTCGTGCGCGAACGCCTCAAGGACTATCGTCTGCCCTCAACGGGAGGCTGAGTCATGGCGCGGACGGCGGTGAAGGGCAGGGGGGCGGTTCAGGTTCTGACGGCGTTGGCCGTGGCGTCGCCCGTGCTGGTCCTGCTGTCCGTCGTCGGGGTGCGCGGCGGGCTGCTGCCGATCGAAACCGGGTATGATCTGCTCACGCTGAAGATCGCCTGGTGGCTATCCTTCGCTGGCGCCGCCGCCGGTGTGCTGGCTGTCGTCGTGGCCCTCAGGAATTTTCGCGTTCTGGGGGTGGTGGCCGTCGTGGCTCTGGTGTTCGGCGTCGGCACGCTGGGTGTTTTCATCTGGCAGACACGGCAGCTCGCGGCCGGGCCGGTGGAGAATGTCAGCACCGATCTGACTGAAGTGCCCGGCTTTGGTCGGCTCAGGCCCGACCGGACAGGCGGCCTGCAGCCTGCGGTGGGTGTCGAGGCCTGTCCGGGCGCCTTGCCAGTCTTGACGCAGGTTTCGCCCGAAACCGCCGCATGGGCCTTGCAGGAAGCGGGGTTCAATCTCGGTCAGGCCGGTGTCGCCCGAGCCGACGGCAGCCGTCAGACGGTCTGGTTCGGCTTCCGCTATGACGCGGTGATCCGCATCCGTCCGGGGCGTACAGACATTCGCGTCGCCGCCCGGGACGGGCGCCCCCACGGCGGAGAGGCCTGCCGTCTGGCGACCCGCGTCAGCAGCCTGTTGAACGACACGCTCTGAGCCCGGTTTTCGTGGCGGGGGCGCCACGTTCATCATTCCGCTTGTTGAACCCGGTTGCCTGACGCGTCTCTGCTCGTTAGGCGAGATAAGGTATACGCTCCGGGGGGACAGGATGACCGACATCATCGCAGAAGGCGCGACCGAAGAGGTCGAGGGCGAGGCCCTGACCTTCACCACGACGCTGCGTCCATCCAGCTTCCTGGGGCTCAGCCTCAAGAACGGCCTTCTGAACCTGATCACCCTGACGCTGTACCGCTTCTGGGGGAAGACCGAGGTCCGTCAGCGGGTCTGGAAGGGCGTGCGCCTGAACAACGAGGCGTTTGAGTACACGGGGCGTGGGCTGGAGCTGTTCATCGGCTTCCTGCTGGCGCTGGTCGTTCTGGGCGTTCCCTTCCTGATCATCGTCTTCGCTGTTCAGTTCATCGGTCATTGGGTGATCTTCGTCGCCTATGTCCCGATGTATATCTTCCTGGGCTGGCTGTGGGGGTTCGGGACCTATACGGCGTTCCGCTACATGGCGAGCCGCACGACCTGGCGGGGCATCCGCTTCCAGTTGAAGGGGTCGGCCGCGAACTACGGTCTGTATTTCCTGTTCGCCATGTTCCTGAGCGGCATCACCTGGGGCTGGTTCTGGCCGACCGCCGAACGGCATCTGGCCGAGAAGATCTGGGATGAGGTCCGCTTCGGCGACCGTCGCCTGCGTTTCCGGATGGGACGCGCCCAACAGGAAGGCGTATACGGCGCATACGCCATCGGCTGGGTCGGCACGGGGATCGGCTACATCTTCCTCGCGCTGGGCTTCTTCGCCTTCGCGATGTCCACCGGCTTCGGCGAGGGACCGGCGACCGAGCCGTCCGCGACGCCGGACATCATGTACACCTTGGTCACCTATCTGGTGATCCTGCTGATCTCGCCGTTCGCCCTGCTGCTGTGGGCCCCCTATCAGGCCGCCATGCTGCGATCGGTCACCAAGGGCGTGTCAGTGGATGGCGCGACCTTCACCCTGAAGGTCAAGGCTCTGCCCCTGTGGTGGCTGACGGTCACCAACCTGTTCTTCCTGCTGATCACCCTGGGCTTCCTGATGCCGTGGGTCCAGGCGCGGACCGCGCGGTTCCTGTTCGAGCGACTGAGTTCGGAAGGCACGGCCCGGTTGCAGATGGCCCATCAGGCCGGTCGCGGTCCAGGCAGCGGTGAAGGGCTCGCCGACGCCTTCGGCTTCTCGGCCATCTGATCGTGGGGGCCCGGTTCTACGACGGACGGTCAGCGCGCGCCTATGACGCCGAGACGGCGATGGATGGAGACGTCCTGCGCATCCTCGCGGAAGGTCATGAACGGGTCTGGCCGCTGCGTGACCTGACCGTCGAGATCGAGGCGGATCAGGCCCGGGTCTCCAGCCGAAAGGATCGCGACGCCCGTCTGGTGCTGCCCGTCGGGGACTGGAACCCGATGATCGGCGACCGCCTGGCGGCGCTGACCAGAAAGCGGCGGCGGCGTGAATGGTGGCTGATCGGTGGTCTGACCGCGGCGGCCGCGGGGGTGGTCCTGTTCGTGACCGTGGGCGTTCCGGCCCTGTCCGGCCCCGTCGCCCGTGCGACGCCGGTGTCCATGGAACAGCGCATGGGCGACAACTTCAACGGCCAGATCTCCGCCTTCTTCCCGACCTGTGATGACCAGGCCGCTCAACAGACCATCGCGGCGTTGGGCGACCGGATCGCGGCGCGGGCCGATACGCCGTTCGACATCCGGGTCCGGGCGGTGGATGCGCCCATGGTCAACGCCTTCGCCCTGCCGGGTGGCTACATCCTGATCACCGACGACCTGATCCGTGAGGCGAAGACGCCGGACGAGCTGGCTGCGGTGATCGCCCACGAGGTCGCGCACGTCGAGAAGCGTCACGTGATGCAGTCGGTCTGGCGCAATTTCGGAGTCGGCATGCTGCTCGACCTCGTGGTCGGCGGCGGGACGGGCGCGGGCCAGCAGGCGGTGATTCTGGCCGGTCAGGCTTCGGAACTCAGCTACAGCCGCTCCGCCGAGCTGGAGGCCGACACGCGCGGTCAGGCGCTGTTGCATGCCGACGGCATGTCGTCTCTGGGCATGGCGCCCTTCTTCGAGCGCATGGCTGCCGGCGAAAAGCATAATTCGGTGACGGACGCCGCCGAGTTCATGAACACCCACCCGGATTCGCGCCGTCGCGCCGGCGCCGCTCGCGCCGCCCAGCGCCCGGGCCGTGCCGCCCTGAACGCCGAAGAATGGGCCGAGGTGAAGGGGCTGTGCGCCGTCGAGGAGTCAGAGAACCCGGTAGAGCGCCTGCGGCGTCGGTTCGGGATCGGCGACGACAAGACCGGCGCGGACCAGCGCCTTGAGGTGCGCCCACACGGACAGTGAGGCCGCCGGCCAGAGCCGCTTGTCCACAGCCGCATAGAGGACCGGCACCATCTCCGCGATGGTCCTGTCACCCGCCTTCAAACGCGCCAGCACCTGCGCCTCGCGGTCCAGTCTGTGTGCGCGATAGGCGGCCAGAAAGGGCGCGGGCTCCGTCACCGGCGCGCCGTGCGTCGGCCACAGGGTGCTGAAGCCACGCGCGATCACCGCATCCAGACTGACCATGTAGTCGGTCATGTCGCCGTCCGGCGGAGCCACCACGGTGGTGGACCAGCCCATGACGTGGTCTCCGCTGAACAGGGCGTTCTCGTCCGTCAGGACAAAGGCCATGTGGTTCGAGGCGTGTCCGGGGGTGGCCATGGCCTCGATCGTCCAGCCGTCGCCTTCGATACGCTCGCCGCCGCTCAGAACCAGGTCAGGCGAGAAGGTCTCGTCCTCATCCTCATCCAGTCCGCCCGAGGCGTGGATCGTCCGCCGCGGTGGGTGGGCCGCCAGGATCGGTGCGCCCCCCACCGCTGCCGCGAACGGGTGAGCGAGGGGGGCGTGGTCGCGGTGGGTGTGGGTGACCAGTACGTGGCTGACCGTCTGTGCCTGGACCGCTTTCAGCAGGGCCGCCAGATGGCCCTCGTCAAGCGGGCCCGGGTCAATCACCGCCACGCCCGCGCCAGGCTCCGGGCGACCGACGATGTAGGTTCCGGTTCCGGTGAAGGTGAAGGGGCCGGGGTTGTTCGCGACCACCCGGCGGATCAGGGGCGAGACCTGATCGACCCGGCCATACTCAAAATCAAACTCACGGACGAAGGGGATCAACGGTCTCTCCCGGGGCGGTCCGGTGCTTGCGTTAGGATTCTGTAAACCTTCCGCGGAGTGCCCGATATGGCCGTTTCCATCGCTCTGGCTGTTTCAAATCGGCTCCTGCCTGTCGCGGGAGCCTTCCTGTGTCTCATCGCGGCGCAGTTCCTCATGGCCTCCTGCACCCCCGAGCCGGCGCCCTATGCGGTCCGGGTGGCCGTCGTCCGCTAGAGCGGCAGACGGCTCAGATCATAGCCGGCGGCCGCGGCCGCCTCGCGTACCTCGTCCGGATCGGCGCCCCCGGCGCACACCGCCATGGCCCAGGCGGCGGTCGAACGCATGCCTGACCGACAGAACATCAGAACAGGCTTGTCGGCGGACCCGCGAGCGAGCGCTTCAGCGGTCGCTTCGACCGCCGCGCGGTCCGGCAGGCCGCTGACCGGAATCCAGATGTAATCCAGCCCCAGACGGCTCGCTTCGGCGGCCAGATCGACGCTGTTCGGCTGGCCGGGTTCCTCGCCGTCCGGACGGTGATTCACGATCACCGCGAAACCGGCGGATTTCGCAGTTGCGAAGTCCTCTAACGAAAGTTGTGGGGACGTGGTGACGGTTTCGGACAGATTTCCCATATTTTGCCTCAAAAATTATTATTAAAAACAATAATTTAAACTCAATGTGTCCTTGCTGCGACACATTTCTGTTTCAATGATTACGCCTGTGTAATTCTGTCGCACCTCAACAGTCCTGAGCATAAGGTCGAGGAATCCCGCATGCAAAGGGGCGTGCGGGCATTGGTTGTCGTACGGCTTTTAACGGCCTCGACCTCAGGAGGACCAAGTTTTGAAGACCCAAACCATCCGGCAGCGCTTGCTGCACTCAACTATGATCGGCGGCGCTGCCTTGATGGCGCTCACCGCGGTTCCCGCTGTGGCGCTTCTCGCGCCCACCGAGGCGGTGGCCCAGACGCAGACGGGGGGACTGCGTATCTCGGTGACGGGTGACGGCGGTGCGCCGATCTCCGGCGCCACGGTCACGGTCAGCTCGCCGAGCAGCCTGGTTTCGCGCTCTGGCGTAACCGACGCCGAGGGCTTTGTGCGTCTCGCCGGTCTGGATCCCGCGACCAACTACACCGTCGCGGTTTCGGCTGGCGGCTACAGCGACTTCAACGCTTCAAACGTGGCCGTGATCAGCGGTCGTGACCTCAGCCTGGGCTATATTCTCGCCAACGCGTCCGCCACGGACCTTGGCGATGTCGTAGTGACCGGTCGCGCGCTGGCCGCCGTGGACGTGACCTCGGCCACCGTGGGTACGACCCTGAACCTGCAGACTGTGGAATCGCTGCCCACGGGCCGCAGCTATCAGAGCTATCTGCAACTGGTTCCGGGCGTGAAGCCGTCGGCCGGTGGCAACCCGTCATCGCGTTCGGGCATCAACTATTCGGATATCGGCGGCGCGATCGGCACCTCGACCGACAACGTCTACTATCTGGACGGCGTGGATGTGACCGACCCGAGCTCGGGCACGTTCGGCTCCAACTTCAACTCGGAAATCATCCAGGAACAACAGGTGATCGTCGGCGGTGTGCCGGCCGAGTATGCCGGTGGTTCGGGCCTGATCTCCCGCGTCGTGACCAAGTCGGGCAGCAATGACTGGCATGGTTCGGTCAACTACTACTTCCAGAACGACGGCCTGGTTCAGTCGGACGAGCACAATACGTCGGGCGGCTTCTCAACCTACGATTCGGCTATCACTCTGGGCGGTCCGATCATCCGTGATCGGCTGTGGATCTTCGGTTCGTATCAGAAGAAGAACCGTGAAGAAGACATCCTCGACGGCGCCTCGGGCGACCCGCTGCGCACGGTGACCATCGACGAGGAGTATGAGTTCCTGAAGGCGACTTGGCAGATCACACCCGATGATCGTCTGTCGGCCACCTACTTCAGCGACCCGTATGAGCGCAGCGGCTCGACGGACTCGGCGACCCTGAACAACCGGTCTGTTGCCCGAGTTCAGGGCGGTGACAACTTCAAGGTCGAATACTCGCGCACCTGGGGCGATCTGCTGTTCAACGCCTACTGGTTCAAACACCAGGGTGAACTGTCCAACATCGCCGCCAGCAATGATATCCGCGATAACCTGACCTTCCGCAACTCGGCTGGCGCCACGGCCGCCCAGCGCCAGCTCGGCGGCTCCGGTTCGAATATCGAGACCAATCGCGATCGCGACGAGTTCGGTCTGAACTTCGAATACTACCTCGACACCAGCTGGGGCACCCACACCTTCAAGGCCGGCTATTCGAGCACCGAAAACGTCTACGGTGAAAACGGCTCCGTTCCGGGCGGCGCGACCTACGTCTCGCTGGCTTCCGCGTACGCCGGTACGACCTGGCTCGACTATTCGACCTCCAGCGGGCCGGTCAACGGTTGGACCAACCGTTCGGTGTCCTCGGTGGACAACACCCGGATCCTCACCGCGGTGAACGCCAACGCCACCGTTCGCACCGCGCTGGACAGCAACCTCGACGGCACCGTCAGCGTCAGCGAACTGAACGCCTACCAACTGACGAGCACGGCCGGAAACCCTTACGGCAACGTCAACGTCTATCGCGCACTGCGCACGGTCGACGGTCCGTATGAGGTGAAGAGCGAAGGCCAGACCCTGTATCTGCAGGACACCTGGACCATGGACCGACTGACCATCAACGCCGGTCTCCGCGCCGAGAAGTGGGAGCACTTCGCTTCGGACGGTTCGAAGGTCGCGACCTTCGACTGGGAGATCGCGCCGCGCTTCAGCATCGTCTACGATCTCTTCGGCGATGGTCGCAGCAAGATCTTCGGCTTCGCGGGGCGTTACTATGACCCGATCCGGAACAACATGTCGGACTTCGCCGGCGCCCTGACCGGCCCGGTGGACGAAGAGCAAATCTTCCTCGGCGGGGAGTGGGTGACCTTCCGGACCCGCGGCGGCGCCACGACGCCGGACGCCCTGTTCGCGCCCAGCACCAAGACGCCGTACACCGACGAGTTCATGATCGGCGCCTCGACGACCTTCGGGGACAGCATCGGCCTGTCGGTGTCGGTCACCAACCGTCGCACTCGGGACATTCTGGAAGACTTCGATCTGGCCCTGTACTCCGATCCGGACGCCGTTCCGGCGGACGGCGCCGGCGGCGTGGCCTATCCGGGCTCGTTCTTCTACCTGCCGCTGTCCTACTTCGGCTATTCGTCGACGCCGAACTCCAACTACGTGATCGGCACCCTGCCGGGCGGCAAGCGGAACTACACCGGCTTCGAAGTCTCGCTGACCAAGTTCAAGACCGACAACTGGTTCGGGCAGGTGTCCTACACCTACAACTCTGCTGAAGGTAACTCGAACTCCGACTCGAACGCCGACTACCAGGGCGACTGGATCGCGCTCGATCCCCGGGCTCCGAACGTCTATGGCGACCAACCGGGCAATATCGAACATCAGTTCAAGGCCTATGCCTCGTACGATTTCGACTTCGGCCTGCAGGTCAGCGGCGTGTTCAACTGGAACAGCGGTGCGCTCTACACCCCGTCCCAGCTGATCGGCGGTCGCTACTTCGCTCCGATGGACCCGGCGTATGAGTTCGGTGGCGTTACCGACACCTACCTGTCGGCCGGCTACATCGGTTCGGAAAAAACGCCGGACTACTACACGTTCGACATGCGCTTTAAGTACACGCGTGATCTGGCGTTCGGTCAGGCTGAGCTGTTCCTTGACGTGTTCAACGTCTTCAACAACCAGGCGGCGACCGACGTCATGAAACTGATCGGTGGTGACGGCACCTACGACTATCAGGAAGCGACCAACTGGGTGGCTCCGCGTCGTGCCTATATGGGTGTGCGCTTCTCGTTCTGATCGAGAGGCCCACTGCTGAACTGGAATGCCGGCGCGAAAGCGCCGGCATTCTTTTTTGCGCGCTCCCGGAAGGTTTGCGCCGCATAAAAACCATTCCCCGATTCAAGCGTTGCTGCATCCAGTCGGGCCACGCGCCCCTGTTCCGGAGCCTTCATGTTCGCCAGCCTCGCCGCCGCCCTTCTTCTGTCCACCGCGCCTGCTTCCCAGGACGGCCCGATCCGGACCGCCCCGCGTGAGGCCCAGGATGACGGCCCGGTCATGACCGCACCGCTTGTGGAGACCGGGGACTCGCTGCGGGTGCGTGAGGCGGTCGCCTACGCCAACCCGCTGCCGCGCGGCGCGCCGGAGGCTGACTATCCTCTGGTCGCCTGGTGCGAGGCGCTGGTGAACGGCCATGTGGCGCTGGGCGAGACGCTGGAAGCCCGGGACGATCTGGACAATGACATCATCCGTCTGGGCCGGCTGGAGGCCACGGATTTCCGGGCGGCCCTGACCGCCGCGCAGGCGCGCCAGTCCCCCGCCACCCTGACCGCCGCCCGCGCCGCCGCCGCCGAGGCGACCGCCAAATGGACCCCGCTGATGGCCCAGGATCAGGCCGCCCGCAGTCAGGCCTTCGGTCTGTTTTTCGGTCTTCCGGGCCGCTGTGAGCACGCCGCCCGGCGTATTCGCGAGAACATCACGACGCCGCCGGCGACGCCTGCTGAAGTCGGCCTCGAGTAAGAGAGCGATTTCGGCGACGAAATTCGCGCGATTTCGACGACGCGAAAGTGAGAAACGGACGACGAAGGAGACGGCTGTTCGGGCGCATCTGACCGCGCCCGAACCCGCAGCGGCGGCCGGCGCCGGTCAGGCCGCCTCGGTGCGTCCCGCGCTCGCCGGATCATAGTTGAGGATGGGCGCCAGCCAGCGCTCCGCCGTGGCCACGTCCCAGCCCTTGCGGGCCGCATAGTCCTCGATCTGGTCGCGGTCGATCTTGCCGACGCCGAAATAGTGGCTGTCCGCATGGCCGAAGTAGAGGCCGGACACCGAGGCCGGGGGCGTCATGGCGTAGCTTTCGGTCAGCTGCATTCCGGCATTAGCTTCCGCGTTCAACAGCTTGAACAACGTCGCCTTTTCCGTGTGGTCGGGCTGGGCCGGATAGCCGGGCGCGGGGCGGATGCCGAGGTATTTCTCCTCGATCAGTTCCTGCACCGAGGTCTGCTCGTCCGGAACATAGCCCCACAGCTGCGTCCGCACTTCCTTGTGCAGTCGCTCGGCGAAGGCCTCGGCCAGACGGTCGGCCAGCGCCGTCGCCATGATGGCCGAATAGTCGTCGCCCTGCGCCTTGAACCCGGCGGCCTTCTCCAGTTCGCCGTGCCCGGCGGTGACCGCGAAGGCGCCGAGGTAGTCCTCGCCGTCCTCGGCGACGAAGTCCGACAGGCACAGGTTGGGCTTGCCGTTCGACTTGGCGATCTGCTGGCGCAGGCCGTGGAAGCGGGCGGCCTCGACGGTACGGCTTTCGTCGGTCCAGACCACGATGTCGTCGCCGCGCGCATTGGCGGGCCAGAAGCCGACCACGCCCTTCGCGGTGAACCAGCGCTCGTCGATGATACGCTTCAGCATCGTCTGCGCGTCCCTGAACAGGTCCTGCGCGGCCTCGCCGACGATCTCGTCTTCCAGGATCAGCGGATAGCGGCCGATCAGCTCCCAACTGGCGAAGAAGGGCGTCCAGTCGATGTGGTCGGCCAGGTCCCGCAGGTCCCAGCTGTCAAAGGCGCGCACGCCCAGGAAGGACGGCTTCGCGGGCAGGGGCTTGTCGGGATCCGGCTTGAACCGGTTGGCGCGGGCGGCGGGCAGGGCGGCGCGCGCCTTGACCTCCTGACCGCGGGCGAACTGCTCCCGGATACGGATGTATTCGTCGCGCGTGGCGGCCTCGTTTTTCGCCTTCTCGGTCGGGGACAGCAGGCCCGCGACCACGCCGACGGCGCGGCTGGCGTCGATGACATAGGTGGTCGAGCCCCGGCGATAGGCCGGTTCGATCTTCACCGCCGTATGGGTCCGGCTGGTGGTCGCTCCGCCGATCAGCAGGGGCAGGTCGAGGCCACGCCGCTCCATCTCGGACGCCACGAAGACCATCTCGTCCAGCGACGGCGTGATCAGGCCGGACAGGCCGATGATGTCGCAGCCGTTGGCGATCGCCTCGTCGAGGATGCGGTCGGCCGGGACCATGACGCCCAGATCGATGACCTCGTAGTTGTTACACTGAAGCACGACGCCGACGATGTTCTTGCCGATGTCGTGGACGTCGCCCTTCACCGTCGCCATCAGGATGCGCCCGGCGGACGAGCGCGGCTGACCTTCCTTCTCGGCCTCCATGAAGGGCTCCAGCCAGGCCACGGCCTGCTTCATCACGCGGGCCGACTTCACCACCTGCGGCAGGAACATCTTGCCCGAGCCGAACAGGTCGCCGACGATATTCATCCCGTCCATCAGCGGGCCTTCGATGACGTGCAGGGGACGTTCGACGCCCAGCCGCGCCTCTTCGGTGTCGGCCTCGATGAACTCGGTAATGCCGTGGACCAAGGCGTGGGCGATGCGCCCGGCGACCGACTGCTCGCGCCACTTCAGGTCCACGACCCGCGCCGCGCCCTTCTCGCCCTTGTAGGACGGGGCCATGTCCACCAGCCGCTCGGTGTTCGACACATTGGTCCGCTGCGGCCGGTTCAGGATCACATCCTCGACCGCCTCGCGCAGGACCGGATCGATGTCGTCATAGACCGGCAGGTCGCCGGCGTTGACGATGCCCATGTCCATGCCGGCATTGATGGCGTGGTAGAGGAAGACGCTGTGGATGGCCCGGCGCACCGGCTCGTTGCCTCGGAAGCTGAACGAGACGTTCGACACCCCGCCCGACACCCGGGCGTAGGGCAGGGTGGCCTTGATGACCTTGGTCGCCTCGATGAAGTCGACGGCGTAGTTGTCGTGTTCCTCGATCCCCGTCGCCACGGCGAAGATGTTGGGATCGAAGATGATGTCCTCGGGCGGGAAGCCGACCTCGTTGACCAGGATGTTGTAGGCGCGGGTGCAGATCTCGATCTTGCGCGCGGCGGTGTCGGCCTGACCCACCTCGTCGAAGGCCATGACCACCACGGCGGCGCCGTAGCGCAGGCATTTGACCGCGTGCTCGCGGAAGATCGCCTCGCCTTCCTTCATCGAGATGGAGTTGACGATGGGCTTGCCCTGCACGCACTTCAGGCCCGCCTCGATCACCTCCCATTTGGAGCTGTCGATCATCACCGGCACGCGGGCGATGTCGGGTTCTGCCGCAATCAGGTTGAGGAAGGTCCGCATGGCGGCGGCGCCGTCCAGCAGCCCTTCGTCCATGTTGATGTCGATGATGGCGGCGCCCGCCTCGACCTGCTGGCGCGCGACGTCCAGCGCGGCGGAATAGTCGCCCTCGACCACCAGCTTGCGGAATTTGGCCGAGCCGGTGACGTTGGTCCGCTCGCCGACGTTGATGAAGGTGGGACGCACTACGCTACCAGTTCAAAGGGTTCGAGGCCGCTGAGCCGCATCGCCACCGGCCGCTCCGGAATGGCGCGCGGGGGCACGTCCGCGACTTCTTCGGCCACGTGCTTGATGTGGTCCGGCGTCGTGCCGCAGCAGCCGCCGACGATGTTGACCAGGCCGGAGCGCGCCCATTCCTCGATGAAGTGGGCCGTCTCGTGCGGCTGTTCGTCGTACTGGCCCATGGCGTTGGGCAGGCCGGCGTTGGGATAGGCGGCGACCAAGGTGTCGGCGACGCGGCTCAGTTCGGCGATGAACGGCCGCATCAGTTCGCCGCCCAAAGCGCAGTTGAAGCCGATGGCGAAGGGCTTGGCGTGGCGCACGCTGTTCCAGAACCCCTCGGCCGTCTGGCCCGACAGGGTGCGGCCCGAGCGGTCGGTGATGGTGCCCGAAATCCAGATCGGCAGGGGCGGCAGGCCCTCGTCCTCCAGATCCTTGATGGCCTTGATGCAGGCCTTGCAGTTCAGCGTGTCGGTGATGGTCTCGATCAGATACAGGTCGACCCCGCCCTCGTTCAGCGCCTTCACCTGATGGCGATAGGCCTCATAGACCTGGTCGAAGGTCACGCTGCGGGCGCCGGGGTCGTTCACGTCGGACGACATCGACAGCATCTTGTTCAGCGGGCCGATGGAGCCGGCGGCGAAGCGCGGCTTGTGCGGCTCCTTCTCGGTCCAGCGGTCGGCGGCGGCGCGCGCCAGTTTCGCGCCTTCCAGATTGATGTCCCACACCGCCTGGGCGTCGAGGTAATAGTCCTCCTGCGCGATGGTGGTGGCCGAGAAGGTGTTGGTCTCGGAGATGTCGGCGCCGGCGGCGTAATACTGGTCGTGCAGGTCGGCGATGACATCCGGGCGGGTGATGCAAAGGATGTCGTTGTTGCCCTTCATCTGGCCCGGATGGCCGATGAAGCGATCACCGAGGAAGTCGGCCTCGTCCAGCCCGCGGCGCTGGATCATCACGCCCCAGCTGCCGTCGAGCACGAGGATGCGGTCCTTCGCGGCGGCGTGCAGGGCGGCGATGCGGTCTTGTCGGGTCAGGGGGGAGGTCATCCGGTCGCCTGTTCGCGAACGCCCAGCACCCGGCAGATAGCGTAAACCAGATCGGCGCGGTTCAGGGTGTAGAAGTGGAAGTCGCGGAAGCCCTCTTCCTGCAGCCGGGCGCAGGTCTCGGCGGCGACGGAGGCCGCCAGCAGCTTGCGGGTCTCCGGATCGTCGTCCAGCCCGTCGAAATGGGCTTTCAGCCAGTCGGGAATGGCCGTGCCACAGGCCCCGCCCATCCGTTGCAGGCCCGCGAAATTGGACACCGGCATGATGCCGGGGATCAGGGGGATGGTCACGCCCGCCGCCCGCACGCGATCACGGAAGCGCAGGAAGGCGTCCATGTCGAAGAAGAACTGGCTGATGGCGCGGGTGGCTCCGGCGTCGACCTTGGCCTTCAGCACATCGATGTCGTGGTCGATGGAGGGGCTTTCCGGGTGCTTTTCCGGATAGGCGCCGACGGTGATGTCGAAGCCGCCGACACGGCTGATGGCGGCGGTCAGTTCGGTGGCGTTGGCATAGCCGTCGGCGCGCGGCTGATAGACGCCGCCGATCCCGTTCCCACCCGGGGGATCGCCGCGCAGGGCCACGATGTGCTTCACGCCCGACGCCTTGTAGGCCTCGATCACGGCGTCCACCTCCTCACGGCCGGCCTCGACGCAGGTCAGGTGGGCGGCGGGCTGCAGGGTGGTTTCAGACAGGATGCGCTCCACCGTGCGGTGGGTCCGCTCACGGGTCGAACCGCCGGCGCCGTAGGTGACAGAGACGAAAGCCGGGTTCAGCGGCGCGAGGCGCTGGATCGCCTTCCACAGGTTGGCTTCGGCCTCGTCCGACTTGGGCGGGAAGAACTCGAACGAGACGCGCGGGCGTGAGGCGTCCTGACCGGCGCGGGCGACCGGTCCCAGCGGCGACAGCAGCAGGGCGCGGGCTTCGGCGAGGCTGATGGGCGTGCTCATGCCGCTTTCGCTTTCGTCTGAACCGGTCGTTCGGCGGTCCAGATGGAGACGGTCAGGCCGTCGGTGTCGGGGGGCAGGGTGGTCGCGGCCTCGGCGGTCAAGCCGGCGTTCTTCAGCCAGCGGCGCATCTCGTCATCGGCGAAGCCGAGGCGGCGGTGCTGATGCTCCTCGCGCAGATGCTCCAGCTGGTGCGGGGCGAAGTCGACGATCAGCAGGCGACCGCCCGGGGCCACCAGGCGCGCGGCCTCGGCGACGGCGGCGGCGGGGTCGGCGAGGTAGTGCAGGACCTGATGCACCAGCACCAGATCGGCGCTGTGCTCCGGCAGGCGGGTGGCGAAGATGTCGCCGTGGCGCAGCTCGACCTTGTCCAGCCCGGCCTTCGCGACATTGGCCCGGGCGATGTTCAGCATGTTGTGGCTGAGATCGAGGCCGACGGACATCTTCGCCTGCTTGCCCAGCAGGGTCAGCATACGGCCCGAGCCGGTGCCCAGATCGACAACGCGCTCGAACGGGCCGTCGCCCGCGGCCTTTAGGATGGCCGCCTCGACGTCGCTCTCGCACACATAGAGGGAACGCATTCGGTCCCACTGGGGCGCGACGCGTTCGAAATAGGCGTTGGCGGCGGCCTCGCGGTCGCGGCGGACCTCTTCCAGCCGCCGGTCGTCGGCGGCGTTGGCGCTGTCGTCCAGCAGATCCAGCACTGTGTCGATCAGCCGACGCGCCAGCGGATCCGACGACAGGCGGTAGAAGACGCGCGCGCCGTCCGGGAAACGCTCGATCAGACCGGCGTCGGCCATCAGCTTCAGATGGCGGGACACGCGCGGCTGGCTCTGTTCCAGAATGCGCGACATCTCCATCACTGACAGCTCCTCGCCGGCCAGCAGGGAGAGGACCCGCAGCCGGGTCGGCTCGCCCGCGGCGCGCAGGGCCTCGACAGTTTGATCAGCGCTCAACGACATGGCTTTATATAAAGATATCCTTATATGATTTGGCAAGGAAAAAGCGCGGGGCGGCAGCGGCGGGCGAACCTGGAGCCCGTAGGGGATTCCGCTTTCGCCCGACCCTCCGGCGCGACCCGTTCTGTGTTTCAATCCGGAAACAAAAATGCGCTGGCCAGACGGGGCGGACGGGCACACTCTGGCGCTGTCGATCACCCGTATGCGGAAGTTCTTCGATGCGTCTTCGTCCGATCCTGCTCGCGGCCCCCGCCGTCCTTCTTCTGTCCGCCTCCGCGGCCTTCGCCCAGACCCCGCCGCCGCCCGCCGGGCCGCCGCAGGGACCGCCTTCCGGAACGCCCCAGGGCGCGCCTCCGATGGTCATGCGTCAGGGCGGCATGGGCGCTCCCGGCGGTGGCGGGATGGGGATGCTGCCGCGCTCGCTCGACGGCGTTCCGGCCTGGGCCGAGCGCATCTTCGGCCGTCTGGACGCCAACGCCGACGGCGCGATCACCGGCAATGAGCTGACGCCCCTGACCCAGGAGCCCATAGCCTCTCTGGGCGGCGGCCGTCTGCGCGCGATGATTTCCCAGTCCGACGCCAATCGCGACGCCCGAGTCAGCCGCGAGGAGTTCGAGGCGGGGGCAGTTCGCGCCTTCAATCGCATGGACACCAACGGCGACGGCCAGCTGTCTGACGACGAGATGCCTCGTCCGGCGATGCCCGCCGGTCCGGTCGCCATCCCCATGCCGACCGCGCCCAACCCCATGCCCATGCCGATGCCCGACGGTTCGGGCGGTTGATCAGTCCGCGTCCGAAGCGGGCGGGGGGGCGGGCAGGACCGACAAGCGGCGCTTGTTGACGTGCCCCTCGGGCCGGGGCTCGCTCTGGTCCGGGTACTCGCCCCGGAAGTAATAGCGCTGCCACGCCTGCTTCATCGCGGCGGGGTCGCCGTCGGCGAGGCGGGCGTTGAAGTCGCCGCGCACCTCTTTCCAGAGCGCATACTGGCGGGCCAGATCGCCGTCGACCGACAGGGGCGCGCCCACCGGTTCGAACGCCTCGACATGCCGATGCTGGACAGGCTGGATGAAGCAGAAGGGCTCGTCCTTCTCAAACCGCACCTTGCCGGGGGCGGTGAACAGCCAGTTCATGGTGAAGGGGTAGGGCAGCCAGTCGGTCTCGACCAGGCCCTCCAGCGGCGCGATGCCGTGCTTGAACCGGTTGGGACTGCCCGAGGCGCGCATGGCCCAGCCGGACGGGGTGCGGAACAGCCAGCCGACGTGGAAGGTGATCACCCCATGGGTGAAGTGCGACGTCACCAGCTCATCCAGGGGCGAGTCGTCGTCCAGCGCCCGGAACCGGATCGCATCGGCGTCCTTGCCGCCATCCCATTCCGCCTCGAACCCGAACGGGCACAGCAGGTCCCACCCCGTCGTGTTGGCCATGGTCAGCGGCAGGCAGCGATAGGGATGGCGCGCGGCGAAGGCGTCCATCCAGTCCCGCTCGGGCCGTCCGGGCACAAACTGCGGCGGATTGGGCTTGGTCGGGAAACACTCCAGACGCAGGCCGGGAATGTCGGTTTCGATCTGGCTCAAACCTGTCCTCGTCGCGGCGGGAATAGCCCCGCCATCTGACCGCAGATCGGCGTGTCCCGCCAGCCCGGAGGCTGGCGGACCGTGATCACTGGAACCAGGGGTCGTGCGGCGTCCCGGTGCTCATAGGGTCGCTGTAAGGACGATGCGGGCCATGGGGGGCGTCAACGATCAGCATGTCGTCGGTCGCGCCGAAGATGGAGCGGGGCAGGGGGGGCGTGTCGATGCCCGGCAGGACCAGCGGTTCGTTCACCATCTCGCCCTTGCCGGTCAGCGGTGGCAGAACCAGAGCGCCGTCATCCGCCTTGTCGTCTGACAGGGGAGGCAGCACGAAGGGATCTTCGATCAGTTCCTTGTCCGTGGGAGACAGGGGCATGACCTCGAAGGTCGGCTCGGCGGCCTGCTGGCCCAGAACCAGCACCGTCCCGTCCGCGAAGCGAACACTCTCGACCCCGTACAGAAGGTCTGTTCCATCCCGCCCGGCGACATTGTCGACCACGCGCCAGCCGCCGCTGATGCTGGAGATGGTGTAGTCGGCGCGCACGCCTTGCAGGAGGGCCATATCCGCGCCGGCCCCGCCGTTCAGGGTATCGTTGCCGCCGCGCCCGGCCAGGGTGTCGTTGCCGCCCGATCCGGTGATGACGTTGTTCTGGGCGTTGCCGGTGCCGGCGAAATCGCCCGGGCCGACATAGATCATGTTCTCGATGTTGGCCCGCAGGGTGAAGTTGCCCATGGTCGTTTGGACCGTGTCGACGCCTTCGCCCTCAAGCTCGATCAGGGTGTCCAGGGCATCGACGATGTAGAGGTCATTCCCTCGGCCGCCGTACATCTCGTTGTTGCCGCCGCCGGAGCCGCCGATCAGGGTGTCGTTGCCGTCGAAGCCAAGAAGGACATCATCGCCGATGGCGCCGTTGATGACGTTGTTCCCGGCATCGCCCATCAGGGTGTCGCGCAGGTTGGAACCGGTCAGGTTCTCGATCGAGGCGAAGGTGTCCTGTCCGCCAAGGCCGTCATTGGTGCTGCGGTTCGTATCCAGGCGCGCGGTGACCCCGGCGGTCGACAGGATGTAGGTGACGGTATCGACCCCCGCCCCGCCGTGCAGCGTGTCATTGCCCGCGCCGCCGGTCAGGACGTTGTCCAGCACATTGCCGTTGATGGCATAGTCGCCGGTCGCGACGGCCGTCGCGTTCTCGACATTGGGGCCCAGATTGTAGGCACGCAGCCCCCGCAGCTGGACCAGATCGGTTCCTTCGCCGGCGCCCTCGATGATGGAGTCGCTGACGTCCAGAACATAGGTGTCGTTGCCGGCGCCGCCGTACAACTCGTTCGCGGCTCCGGTTCCGCCCATCAGGGTGTCGTTTCCGGCAAGGCCCAACAGGACATCGCGTTGGGTCCCGCCCATGATCACATTGTCACTGGCGTTGCCGGTTCCGGTGAAGGCCGCTGTTCCGGTGTAGGTCAGGTTCTCGACGTTGGTGGCCAGCCGCATTGAGGCCAGGGCGGTCTCGATGCGATCGATCCCCTCGCCGGCGAGTTCGACGACGCTGTCGCCGACGGCCTCGATCACATAGAGATCATCACCACGACCGCCGTAGAGTTCGTTGGCCACCCCGCCGCCGCCGCGAAGAATGTCGGCTCCATCCAGCCCCATCAGAACGTCGCGCCCCAGCCCGCCGCTCAGCGTGTTGTTGGCCGCGCTGCCGATCAATGTGTCGTTGGCTGCGGTCCCGATCAGGTGTTCGACGCTGATCAGGGTGTCCGAGGCTCCGTCCCCGTCACTGGAGGCGCGACCTGTCCGCAGATCGACGGTAATGGCCGAGGCCGCGTTGCTGTAGTCGACGGTGTCGTCGCCGTCGCCGCCGTCGAGGATGTCGACGCCGCCGCGTCCTTGCAGACGGTCATCACCGGCGCCGCCCGTGAGATGGTTGGCCGCGTTGTCGCCCAGGATGGTGTCTGCGAATGCCGAGCCGCGGATGTTTTCGATCCCGGCCAGGGTGTCGGAGCCCCGATCACCGTCCGAGGAGGCGACGGCGTTGTAAAGCTGCACCGAGATACCGCCGGCGGCGTTTGAATAGTCCGCGGTGTCGATGCCCGCGCCGCCATTCAGCGTGTCATTGCCGGCGCCGCCATGAAGGATGTCGTCGCCATCGTGGCCGATGAGCTGTTCGCTTCGGGTTCCGCCGATGATGGTGTTGCTCAGTGCGTTGCCGATGCCGGAGGTCGCCGTTCCCGACAGTTCCAGTCGTTCAATATTGGCGCTCAGGGTGAAGCTGACCGTGCTGCGAACCGTGTCGTAGCCACCGCCGGTCTCGATCACCGTGTCGCCGGCATTGTCGACGAAATACAGATCATCGCCGTCGCCGCCGTCCATGGCGTCCGCGCCGGTCCCGCCCTCGAGCCGATCATTGCCGGCCCCACCCAACAGGGTGTCGGCGCCGTCGCCTCCGATCAGACTGTCGTGTCCGCCTCCGCCGGACAGAACGTCGGCGCCGGCAAGGCCCAGCATCCGGTCGTCAGCCAGGGTGCCCAGAAGGGAGTCGTTGCCGGTCGTGCCGTTGAAGCTGACCAGATAGGGGGTGGTGATCGCCTCGGAGAGGGTTTGCACGACCTGATTGGCCGTGTCCGCGCGCAGGTTAAGGCCGCCGTTGCTGTCGGCGATGGTCTGGAAGGCCGAGCCGGCATTCGTGTCCGAGCCCACCACCACGCTGTAGATTTCAACGCTGCGGTTCACCACCGTGCCGTCGGCCAGGGCGCCGAGCACGGTGACCGTGGTCAGGGCGCCGTCCGTGACCGCGCTGATGTCCGCGATCGCACCGCTGCCGCCCAGCACGTCGCGCGCCAGCGCTTCGACCTCGGCTCTCAGATAGGTGTCCTTGGGAGGGGCGTCCCCGAACAGAACGATGCGGCGGATATTGGCGTCCTCGCGCCAGGAACCGATAGCGCCGGCGAGGGCGTGCCGCAGCCCCGAGTACACGCCTTCTGGCGTGTCGCCGCCTCCGCTGACCGAGATGCTGTTGATCGCATTCAGGGCGGCTGCGCGCCGTGCTTCGAGCGTGGTGTGATTGGTGAAGGACAGGATCGTTTGTGTTTCGCCGGGGTCCTTGAAGCCGACGATGCCGATCCGTGATTTCGCACCGGCAACCGGATCGCTGAAGATGTCGGATATCAGCCGGTTCGCGGCGGCCTTCACCTGCGCGATGTCGTCATCCATGCTGCCGGTGGTGTCGATGACGAAGGCCAGGTCCTGACCGCCGCTGACGCAGACCGATCGTCCGACTTCCAGACGGCTAACCTTGTCGCCGAACTGGACGAACTCGATCCCGGTGAGTGTGTCGGTCCCGTCAGTTTGCGCGCCGCGCAGGTGAGCGACCGTCCATGCGCCGGTCGTGGCGTTGTAGCTGATGTCGTAGTCGATGCAGGGGCCGGAAAACGCGGCGATGTCGCCCGTGCCGGCGCCGCCGTAGATGATGTCGTTACCCCCTCCGCCGCGGAGGATATCGTCACCGCCAAAGCCTTCGAGACGGTCATTTCCGGAACCCGCGTTGACCTGGTCCGTAACGATGTCCCGACCTATGTAGAATGTGTCGGCGTTCCGGTGGTTATTCGACAGAACCGGGCGGTCTTGCACGATGTCATTCGTAGCCACGACCACGACGACGGAATCTCTCGTCATCTGATTGTAGAATGATGATGCTGTGATCCGCTGAACGGCTTCTACGTAGTTGGTGGCCGCGTGCGCGTCTGTTCCGACTCCAGATATTGAGCTCTGTGAATAGCTATTGTTATAGAATACGATATTGTCTGTGGTTGATGAGAAATCTCCCGGCGGAAATGCCTTGAATACAAGGTCATTTTCGAAGCCGACGTTCAACACATCGCCGGTCAGTGACGTTCTCGGCGTCGCAAATGTAATAAAGTCCGCAGTCGAGAACTGGGCGTAATTTCCGAAAGCGGAATCCCTGAGGAGATTGGCTGCAGCCGCGCCCAGGCTGTGTCCCGTGACCAGGATCGAGGATATCCCCGATGTGGCTGCGTAGTCGTTTATCGAGGTCAGTATGGAGCTGAATGAATTCAGGTACTCATACGTATAAATCGTATCATAATCTGTGGCGTCCAGCGGCGAGTCAGTGCCCCGGAATGAAATCGAGAGTTGATTTCCATTCCGGGAGACCTGGAGCGCCGCGGCGCCCCATGAGCTGGAAAAGACCCCGGCGGTGAAGCGACCGTCGTTGCTCAGGGAGCCCGCAAAGGGGCCTCCCGAGAAGCCGATTTGCGCCGCTGTCAGGGGGCTCCAGCCCGTAGGCAACACTCCCCCGACATAGGCTGCTGCAGCCAATTGCGCGGCATCCAGAACTCGCGCGGTAGAAACGCCTCGATAGTCGAAAAGCGGCATGGCATCCCCCGATGCTCACCGATCGTTGCTATCTAAGCGCGAGCGGTGGGGTTTGCCAAGCCGACCGTTAACGATCTTTCCTCGCCTTACCGCCCGAACTTCTGGAACTTGATCCGGCTGGGGATCAGGCTGTCGGCGCCCAGACGGCGCTTCTTGTCCTCTTCGTAGGCTTCGAAATTGCCTTCGAACCATTCGACGTGGCTGTCGCCCTCGAAGGCGAGGATGTGGGTGGCCAGACGGTCCAGGAACCAGCGGTCGTGGGAGATCACCACGGCGCAGCCGGCGAACTCTTCCAGAGCCTCTTCGAGGTTCTGCAGGGTCTCGATGTCCAGATCGTTGGTCGGTTCGTCGAGCAGGATCAGATTGCCGCCCGAGGCGAGCGTCTTGGCCAGGTGGACGCGGTTGCGTTCACCGCCCGACAGTTGCCCGACCTTCTTCTGCTGGTCGCCGCCCTTGAAGTTGAACGAACCGACATAGGCGCGGCTGTTAATCTCGCGCTTGCCGACCATCATGATGTCGGTGCCGCCCGAGATCGCCTGCCAGATGGTCTCGTCCGGCTTCAGGTCGTCGCGCGACTGGTCGACATAGGCCAGCTTGACGGTCTCGCCGACCTTGATCGTGCCGCCGTCGGGCTGTTCCTGCCCGGTGATCAGCTTGAACATGGTCGACTTGCCGGCGCCGTTCGGGCCGATGACGCCGACGATGCCGTTGGGCGGCAGCTTGAAGGTCAGGTTGTCGAACAGAACCTTGTCGCCATACGACTTCTGCAGGCCCTCGACCTCCAGAACGACGTTGCCGAGGCGCGGGCCGGGCGGGATCTGGATGACGGCGAACGACTGGGCGCCACGCTGGTTTTCCTGCTCGGCGACCATCTTCTCATAGGCGGCCAGACGGGCCTTGGACTTGGCCTGCCGGGCCTTGGCGCCCGAGCGGACCCATTCCAGTTCGCGGGTGAGGGCGCGCTGGCGGGCTTCGGATTCAGACTGCTCCTGCACGACGCGCTTCTGCTTGGCTTCCAGCCACGAAGAGTAGTTGCCCTCGTGCGGGTGGCCGCGACCGCGGTCCAGCTCCAGAGTCCATTTGGTGACCTGATCCAGGAAGTAGCGATCGTGGGTGACCAGGATCACGCAGCCCGGGAAGTTCTCGAGGTGGTGCTGCAGCCAGGCGACGGATTCGGCGTCCAGGTGGTTGGTCGGTTCGTCCATCAGCAGCATGTCGGGCTTCGACAGCAACAGGCGGGCCAGAGCCACGCGACGCTTTTCACCGCCCGACAGGTTTTCGACCGACCAGTCGTCCGGCGGGCAGCGCAGGGCGTCCATGGCCATTTCGATGCGGCTGTCGATGTCCCAGACATCGCCGGCGTCGATCTTCTCCTGGAGGGCCGTCATCTCCTCCATCAGCTCGTCGGTGTAGTTCTCGCCCAGTTCGGCGGCCACTTCATTGAAGCGGTTCACCCACTGCTTCTCCTCGCACCAGGCCTCGACGTTCTGGCGAACGTTCAGGGCGGGGTCGAGCTGGGGCTCCTGCTCCAGATAGCCGCGTTTAATGCCGTCGGCGGCCTTGGCCTCGCCGGAGAATTCCTTGTCGAGCCCGGCCATGATCTTGAGCAGGGTGGACTTGCCCGAGCCGTTGACGCCGACGACGCCGATCTTGGCGTCGTTATAGAAGCTCAGCCAGATGTTCTCGAAGATCTTCTTGCCGCCGGGAAAGGCCTTGGTGAGGCCTTGCATCTGGAAAATGTATTGCTGCGCCATGAGGTGCGGTGCGCCCTGTCGTTAAATCGAATGGGGAGGTTGGCGCGGGATGTAGCGACCGCGCGGCGTCAGGGCAAATCACTAGGGGACGCAGGCGGCGGTTTGATGGCGGCGCATGCATCCATTCGCCCGCCTCGCGGCCTCTGTCCGGTACGCTCCGCTTTCGGGGCAGGGAGAGCCTTTCATGCCTTCACGTCGCCTGTCCACGGCCCTTGCGGTCGCGATCCTGCTCGCTTCTCCGTCAGCGGGGATGGCGCAGGACCGGGCCGACTTCCCCGCCGCCATGGACGCCTTCGCCCGGCGCGCGCTCCAGCGCACAGAGGCCGTGCCGGGCATGGCGGTCGCGGTGGTGGATCGCGACGGCGCCGTCCTGAAAGCGGGGTATGGCGTCGCCGACGTTGAAACCGGCGCGCCCGTAACGACCGGGACGCGGTTCTACATCGCCTCGGCGACCAAGTCTTTCACCGCGCTGGCGATCACGGCGATGGCGGAAAGGGGCCAGGTCGATCCGGACGCCCCCCTGTCACGGTGGTCGCCGACCTCCGGCGTGTCGTCAGAGATCGCGAACCGCATCACCCTGACCGATCTGCTCAGCCACCGTTCCGGCGTGGACAACGGCGCCATCGCCTTTCGCGCGGCCTTTTCCGGCGACTGGACGCCGGAGACGATGTGGCGGCTGACTGACCAGACCCGTCCGCGCGAGGGCGGAGCCTACGGCGCCTTCGCCTATTCGAACGCGGGCTACAATCTGGCGACGGTCCTGCTCGAACATGAGCAGGGGCGGGACTGGCGGGCGCTGGTGCGGGACGAAGTGCTGGAGCCGCTGGGCATGGCCCGGACGACCGCCTTCATCAACGAAGCGCGGGCCGATGGCGGCGTCGTGGCCGCCGGCCATCTCGGGTTGATCGCCGGGCATCCCGAGCGCTCGCCCCTGCAGAAGGTGGACGCCACCATGCAGTCGGCGGGCGGGCTGATCTCGACCGCGGATGACATGGCGATCTGGCTGGAGGCCCAGATCAATGATGGACGGGTGGCCGGGCGGCAGGCCTTGCCCGCCGGCCTGATCGCTTCGACCCATGCGCCGCGCGTGGCGCAGGACACCACCTTCGGCGACTACGTCCGCACCGGCTACGGGCTGGGTTGGCAGGTGGGGCGCTATCGGGACGATGTCCTGATCCACCATTTCGGCAATTTCTCCGGCTCGCGCGCGCATGTCTCCTTCATGCCGGAGCGCGGGCTGGGCGTGGCCGTGATGGTCAATGAGGATGCCGTCGCGGGCGAACTGGCCGATCTGGTGGCCAACTACGCCTACGACTGGTTCGCCCGCCTGCCCGATATCGAGGCGGTCTATGATGCGAAACTGGAGGAACTGGCCGTCCGAGGTGACCGCCGCCGGGCCGGACTGGCGGCGGGCCGCGAGGCGCGGGCGCAGCGGCCCCGCACGCTCAGCCTGACCGACGCCGCCTATGTCGGCGACTACGTCAGCCCGGCCTACGGAACGATGACGGTGCGGGCGGCGGACGGGCGGCTGGTTCTGTCCATCGGCGTGCAGTCCGCCGTCGCCGAAAACTACACCGACCCCGAAAGCCTGCGGGTCGAGCTGACGCCGCTGGCGGGCGAGGTGGTGGTCTTCACGATCGGAGACGACGGTCGCCCGATTTCACTGACCTACGACGGCGAGTCTTTCGTCAGGCGTTGATCAGCGCGCGGCTGGAAGCACCGCCAGCAGCGCGCGCGTGAAACCGCTCGGGGCGACCGTCAGGTGATCCTCGTGGTTCAACACTTCGCTGGTCAAGGTCAGGCCCCGGTAGTTGCTGGGGCCCGCCTTCACGGGTGGCGGCGGCTTGCGCCGAGGTTTGGGCGTCGACCTGTCCGGTGCAGGACGAGCCCGACGCCGCATGCCCGATTCCCCCAAAAGCTTCAGCGTCGGGGAGCCTCGGGAAAAATGTGGCGACGAGGGGCGTGTAGCCGCCCCCTCGCGCCCGGCGTCCGGGTCAGGCCCCGATGCCGCCGTCGACCAGAATGCTGGCGCCGGTGATGTAGCTCGCGCCCGGTCCCGCCAGAAAGGCGACGGCCGAGGCGATGTCCTGCGGCTGGCCGTACCGACCCAGCGAGATGCCGTTCAGCATCATGGGGGCGTTCGGGCCGTCCGCCGGGTTCATGTCGGTGTCCGTTGCGCCGGGCTTGACCAGATTGACGGTGATCCCGCGCGGGCCGACCTCACGCGACAGGCCCAGGGTGAAGGCTTCCAGCGCCGACTTGGTCGCCGAATAGACGGTCACGCCCGGGAAGGGCACGCGGTCGGCCAGAACACTGCTGATCGAGATGATCCGTCCGCCGTCGCCGAGGTGGGGCAGGGCGGCCTTGGAGGTCAGCAGGACCCCGCGAACATTGACGTTCAGCAGGGCGTCGATCTGCTCCACAGTCTGGTCGGCGAACATCGCTTCACCCGCGATGCCCGCGTTGTTCACCAGGATGTCGAGGCCGCCCAGAACGGCGACGGCGCCGTCCACGGCCTTCTGCGGGCCTTCGGTCGAACCGGCGTCGGCCTGCACCACAACCGCCTTGCGGCCAAGCGCGCGGATTTCGGCGGCGACCGCCTCGGCTTTTTCGGCGGATTTTTCATAGGTGATGGCGACGTCGGCGCCGTCGGCGGCCAGTTGGCGGGCGATGGCGGCGCCGATGCCGCGGCTGCCGCCGGTGACGAGGGCGCGCTTGCCGGAAAGGGGGAGAGAAGCGGTCATGATCTGGTTTTCCATTCTGTAACGAGCGTTACGGAACGCCAGATGGAAAGCTTGCCTCCCGCCGTCAAGGGATTATGTATCGATCATTCAAAAATAAGGTCCGGAAGCCGCGATGGCGGGACGTCCCCGTAGTTTTGATCGTGACAATGCCCTGTCCAGCGCCCTCAAGGTGTTCTGGGCCAAGGGCTATGCCGACGCGTCCGTGACAGACCTGACCTCCGCCATGGGGATCAATGCGCCCAGCCTCTATGCGGCCTTCGGCAGCAAGGAGGACCTCTTCCGCGAGGCGGTCCGGCTCTACAGCGACACGGAGGGCGCGAGCCTGTGGGCCTCGATGCGTGACGCGCCCACGGCGCGCGAAGCCATTGAAGGGCTGCTACTGGCCACCGCGAACGCCGGCGGGCAGTGCGGACGGCCGCAGGGCTGTCTGGTGGCCCTGTCCGGCGTGAACCCTGACGCCCTGCCGGACAAGGCGTGTCGTGACGTCAGGCAGGTTCGCACGGATTCCATGGCGGCGATGCGCGAGCGGCTGGAAACGGCGAAGACAGCGGGCGAACTGTCCGCATCGGCCGACCCCGCCGCCATCGCAGCCTTCTATCTGACGGTCCAGCAGGGCATGACCTTCCGCGCCCGCGAGGGGGCGGGGTCGGACGAACTGACCGCAACCGCCCGGGCGGCCATGCTGGCCTGGGACGGGCTGGCGGGCCTCAGGCGTAGTTGAAGCTGATCGAGATGCGCTCGGTCTTGGCCGCGTTGACCGGCACCTCGTGGCGCAGCCAGCTTTCCCACATCAGGATCGTGCCCGCCTTCGGGGCCAGATAGACGAAGGGCTGTTCAGCCTCGGGCGCATCGGTGCTGACGCCGGGCCGGGCCATCATCATCGCCAGCCGGGGGTCTTCCAGCTTCAGCGCCGAGGCGCCGTCCGGCACTTCCACATAGATGGTCCCCGACAGGAAGGCGTGGGGGTGGATGTGGCCGGTGTGGCCGCCGCCGGGCTTCAGGATGTTGACCCAGATATTGTCCAGCCTCGGCTTGCGGGCCAGATCGAAATTCAGAGCCTTGGCATAGGCTTGTGCGTGCTTGTCGAGATGGCGCTTCAGCTCGGCGAACTCGGGCAGCCGGACAGGCAGGTCGGTCAGCGAGCCGTAGGAGGTGTAGCCGCGATAGCCGTGCGCCTTGCACCACTGACGCCCCGCCATGTCCTCCGCCGCCAGCATCCGGCAGGCGTCGACCAGCTCCGCATTGAACGCCTCGAACCCCGCCGAACCGGCGAGGGAGGCTTCATAAACCTGGGTGACGAAGAGCGGGCGCAGGGACATGGGCGGTGGCATAGCTTGTCGGGAGCGGTGGGTGAAGGGCGCCTCAGGCGACGACGCCGAGCGCCTCGCGGGCCGAGCCGAGCGCGCCGAGGGCGTCCAGCAGCAAGGCGTCATCCCCTGCCTCAGCGCGTTCGCCCTCAAGCACGCTGAAGTCAGCGGCGATCATCAGCCTGGTCTCCTCGAACGCGTGGATCATCAGGTCGTCCAGCGCGCGCAGGGCGTTGACGGTCAGATCACCGGGGCAGAGGTCGCATTCCGCCATCGGATGAGCCGCGACAAACAGGGCGACGGGACGCGCCAGCCACTTCAGGCCGATCTTCTGACCGACGAGCATGCGGACCTGCCCGCAGGCCAGCGCGTTGAGCGGCGTCCTCGACGCGACATCAAGCCTTTGCTCAAGGCCGGACGCCGACGGGCCCGAGCGGCCCAGCGGGCGATCCGTGATGAGGTCGATCAGTCTTTCCGACGGCAGCGCGGCGTCGGGGACGAAGGACGAGAACAGCGCTTCGCCGTTACGGGTGTCGATCCGGGCTTTCATCACCACTCCAGCACCGACTCGCCGCGCAGGATCGCCTCCGCCTCCGCCGTATGCTTCGCCCCGCCGCGCTCATGCAGCGCCAGCGGCGGCAGCAGCCTCAGCGGCGCCTTGCCGGTTTTGATCGCCTGAACCAGCACCCGCTTGGCCGGTTCGTCGGCGAAGGCATGGATCGGGCGAATCGAGAATGACCCCGCCGTCTCGCCCAGCCCCGCCAGCAGGTCGGCCAGCCGGTCGGCGCGGTGGATGACCACGATCTTCCCGCCCTCACGGACCGACTTCAGCAGGAACCTGGTCCAGGCCCCCAACCCGTCATCGGCCATCCAGGCGCCGGTCTTGCCCGGGGCGGGGGCGCGCAGGGCGCCCGGGTCGTCGAAAAACGGCGGGTTGGACAATGCCCGGTCGAACACCGGCAGGTCCAGTGCGCGAAAGCCCTTCGCCACATCACCTTCAACAATGGTGACAGGCGCGCCGTTCAGTTCGGCGTTTCGCCGGGCCAGCGCCGCCATGGCCGGATCACGCTCCAGCCCTGTCAGGGCGATCCCGGGCCGTCTCGCGGCGATCTGCATCAGCACCGCGCCCGCGCCGCAGCCCGCCTCGATCACCCGTTCGCCGGGCGCGGCGTCGCAGGCGGCGGCCAGCAGGGCGGCGTCCATTCCGGCGCGATAGCCCTTGGCCGGCTGCAGGAAGCGGACCCGCCCCCCGAGAAGCCCGTTCTCGACGATTTCTGATGCAGATTCAGTTGCGGATGCGACGGTCACGCGGCTTGACCCCTGTTGGCCCGATCACCATTGTGCGCCGCATCGTCGCCGGGCAAGGCGGCGACCGGATTTTCCGGCGCGATCCTCCTGCCGCGCCGTCGCCTGATGAGTATTCCGTTGGACGCTGTCACCGTCGCCGAAACCCGCCGCAAGGGGGATGTGGAGCCGTTGATCCGGCTGTCGCGCGATGACATGGCCGTGGTGGACGCCCTGATCGTCGAGCGGATGCAGTCCGACGTTCCGGTGATTCCGCTGCTGGCCGATCACATCGTCGCGGCGGGCGGCAAGCGCCTGCGTCCGCTGCTGACCGTGGCCGCGGCCCGTGCCGCCGGCGCGCCCAATGGCATGGACGCCGCTGTGCGTCTGGCCGCCTCGGTCGAGTTCATTCACACCGCCACCCTGCTGCACGATGACATCGTCGACGCCTCGGACCTGCGCCGGGGCAAGGTGGCGGCCCACTTGATCTGGGGCGCCCCGTCCAGCGTTCTGGTCGGCGACTTCCTCTTCGCCCGCGCCTTCGAGCTGATGGTCGAGACCGGCGCCATGCGCGCGCTGGGCATTCTCGCCACCGCCTCGGCGGTGATCTCGGAGGGCGAGGTCCTGCAACTGACCCGCGCCCACGATCTGGGGCTGGACCAGGAGACCTATCTGAAGATTATCTCGGCCAAGACAGCCGAACTGTTCGCCGCCGCCGCCGAATCCGGCGCGGTCGGGGCAGGCGCGTCAGAGGAACATGTGCAGGCCCTGCGCGCCTACGGCCTGAATCTCGGTCTCGCGTTCCAACTGGCCGACGATGCGCTGGACTACGGCGGTCAGGCCGAGGCGCTGGGCAAGAACACCGGCGACGACTTCCGCGAAGGCAAGGTGACCCTGCCGCTGCTGCTGGCCGCCGCCCGCACCAGGGGCCACGACGACGGCTTCTGGGAACGCACGATCAACAAGGGCGACCGCCGCGAGGACGACTTCGCCCGCGCCCGCGAACTGGTGCTGGGCGCCGGCGCGGTCGGCGCGACGATCGACGTGGCTTGGGACTACGCCGATCTGGCCAAGGCCTCGCTTTCGGTCCTGCCGGACAGCGATTGGAAGACCGCGCTGGAGCTTCTGGCCGATTTCGCGGTCAGTCGGGCGGCCTGAAACCCTACGGATGACGGGGTTTTGGCTATTTCCCCCCGTGAGGCTGTGCTAGAGGCCTGCAACCGGTGGCGCTGAGTCTCGTTCAAGACTTGCGCAGCCGTCGCCGTCGTCATACGGCAAGGATTGAGACAACAGCCGCATCGGCGGCATCAGAAGGCAGAGACATCATGTCCGATACCCTGGAACGCGTCCGCAAGATCGTTATCGACCACCTGGACGCCGATCCGGACAAGGTCACCGAAAAGGCCAGCTTCATCGACGACCTGGGCGCTGACTCGCTCGACAACGTCGAACTGGTCATGGCCTTCGAGGAAGAGTTCGACATCGAGATCCCGGATGACGCCGCCGAGCACATCCAGACCGTTGGCGACGCCGTGAAGTTCATCGACGAGAAGCTGGCGGGCTAAGCCCCAACGGTTCTTTCGAACGGTTCAGAAGCCGCCGCGCAGCCGAAAGGCGGCGCGGCGGTTTTCGTATGTCCGGCGTGCGCCTGCGTCGGCTGTGAAAGCAAGCGCGAGGTCGCCGAACGAGGCCGGCGCCTGACACCATTTCAGGCGAAAGCGTCGCGGTTTGCGCGCCCTTTTGCGCCGCTGCGGGATTGCGACGTTCGCCCCGCCTAGCCCCGCGTCGCTTCACTCACTATTCTCTCGCGCGAGATTCACTGTGAAGGATGCAGGAATGCGTCGCGTCGTTGTTACCGGCCTTGGCCTTCTGACCCCGCTCGGCTGGGGTGTTGAGCATAGCTGGAAGGGTATCGTGGAAGGCCGGTCCGGCATCGGGCCGATCACCGCCTTCGATACCGAGGGCTATGGCTGCACCATCGCGGGCGAGATTCCGTCGGTGGACGGCCGGGGCGGTGGCGTGGCGGGTCAGCCCGGCGTCTTCGACCACGAAAAGATCATGTCGCCCAAGGAGCGCAAGCGGGTCGACGACTTCATCGTTTACGCCATCGCCGCCGCCGACGAGGCTCTGGCGGACGCCGGCTGGAAGCCCGAGAGCGAGGAAGACAAGGAACGCACCGGCGTCATGGTCGGCGCAGGCATCGGAGGCCTGGGCCCCATCGCCGACACGGCCATCATCCTGAAGGAGCAGGGACCGCGTCGTGTCAGCCCCTTCTTCATCCCCTCGGCCCTGATCAACCTGGCGTCGGGCCAGATTTCCATTCGTCACGGTCTGAAGGGGCCGAACCACGCGGTCGTCACCGCCTGCGCCACCGGCGCCCACGCCATCGGCGATGCGGCCCGGATGATTGCGCTGGACGACGCTGACGTCATGGTCTGCGGCGGCGCGGAAAGCTCGGTCGTGCCCATCGGCATCGCCGGCTTCCTGGCCTGCAAGGCCCTGTGCACCGCCTTCAACGACACACCCGAAAAGGCCAGCCGTCCCTACGACAAGGACCACGCGGGCTTCATCATGGGCGAGGGCGCCGGCATCATGGTGCTGGAGGAGTATGAGCACGCCAAGGCGCGCGGTGCGAAGATCTACGCCGAGGTCGTGGGCTACGGCATGAGCGGCGACGCCTATCACATCACCGCCCCGTCGGAGGACGGCGACGGCGGCCTGCGGGCCATGAAGGCGGCGCTGAAGCGTGCGAACCTGCAACCTTCGGACCTCGACTACATCAACGCCCACGGCACCTCGACCATGGCGGACTGGATCGAGCTTCACGCCATCGAGAAGCTGGTCGGCGATCACGCCAGGGATCTGGCGGTGTCCTCGACCAAGTCGATGACGGGCCACCTGCTGGGCGCCGCCGGCGCGATCGAGTCGGTGTTCTCGGTGCTGGCCATCCGCGACCAGATCGCCCCGCCGACCATCAACCTCGACAATCCCGAGGAAGAGACCGCCATCGATCTGGTCCCGCACAAGGGGAAGCCGCGCAAGATTGACGTTGCGATGTCCAACAGCTTCGGCTTCGGCGGCACCAACGCGTCGGTCATCTTCAGGAAGGTCGACTGAGTGTTCCGTCGGTCGGTGGAGAAGGGTGCATCGGGACGCAAGACGGCCTTTCTGGCCGCGACGGCGACCTTCAGCCTGTTCCTGATCGCGGCCCTGGTGGCGGCGTGGAGCGTCTTCTACGCCCCGGGGCCGTCGGCGCGGCAGGGGGAGACGACCATCGTCTCCCTGCCCAGCGGGGCCGGGGTCAGCGCCATAGCCGCCAATCTGAAGGCGGCCGGGGTCATCCGCTCGACCGACATGTTCAAGGCCGCGGCCAGCATCACCGGCGCGGACCGCAAGCTGCGCGCGGGGGAATATGAGGTGCCGTCCGGCGCCTCCCTGCGTCAGGTTCTGGTGCTGCTGGTTTCGGGCAAGGTGGTGCGCCACTACGTCACCCTGCCCGAGGGCTGGAGTTCGGCCCAGGCCGTCGACATCCTGATGCGCCAGCCGATCCTGACCGGCGCCGTCAATGAGGTCCCCGAGGAAGGGACCCTGTGGCCCGATACCTATGAGGTTTCGCGCGGCGAGACCCGCGCATCCGTGATCGCCCGGATGCAGCGCGCCCGCGACGAGAACCTGACCCGCCTGTGGGCCACGCGCGGTCCCAACAGCGTCGTCCGTTCGCTGGACGAGGCGGTGATCCTCGCCTCCATCGTCGAAAAGGAAACCGGCGTCGCCGCCGAGCGTCCGCGCGTGGCGGCGGTCTTCTCCAATCGCCTGCGCATGGGGATGCGGCTCGAAAGCGATCCGACCATCGTCTACGGCATCACCAAGGGCCGTCCGCTGGGGCGCGGCCTGCGCCGGTCCGAGATCGACCGCCACACCGACTGGAACACCTACCAGATTGACGGCCTGCCCCCGACGCCCATCGCCAATCCGGGCCGGGACGCCATCGCCGCTGTCCTGAACCCACCCGTCAGCGAGGACGTCTTCTTCGTCGCCGACGGCACGGGCGGCCACGCCTTCGCCCGGACCTACGACGAGCATCTGGCCAACGTCGCGCGCTGGCGCGCCATCGAGCGTCGCCGTCAGGGCCTGCCGCCCGAGCCCGCCGCGCCGGTCGTGCCGCAAGCCGTACCGGAAGGCGTGCCGCCCGGCGTCGAGGTCCCGCCCGGCGCACAGGTCATCCGCGTGCCGCAACAACCGGCCGCAGCCCGATGAGCAAGCGCATCTCCGGCATGACCGGCTTCGGCCGCTCGGACGGGTCGGAAGGCGACTGGAGCTGGTCGGTCGAAGCCCGTTCGGTCAACGGCCGCAATCTGGAGGTCCGCTTCCGCGGCCCGCCCGGCTTTGACAACCTCGAACGTCTGGCCAAGGCCTCCGGCCAGTCGAAGCTGAACCGCGGTCAGGTCGCCCTGGGCGTTCAGGCCAAGCGCGCCGACCCCGGCGCCGCCGCGCTGAAGGTGAATGAAGCTGTGCTGGCCCGCTATCTCCAGCTGGCCAACCGACTCGCCGAAGACGGCGCGGTCCCGCCTTCCGCCGACGGTCTGCTGGCCCTGCGCGGCGTTCTGGAAGCCCCCGAGGATGAGGACGACGCCGAGGCTCGCACCGCCGTAGAGGCGAAGATCGCCGCCTCCATCGACGCCGCCCTCGACACCCTCAAAGCTTCGCGCGAGCGGGAAGGCGAGCAACTCCTGCCCGTCATCACCGGCTTCATCGACCGCATCGAACAGCTGGTCGCCGACGCCGAACAGGAAGCTGTCGCCCAGGTCGAGGCCATTCGCGACCGTTTCACCCGCCGCATCACCGAGCTGGCGCCCGATGCGCCCGGCCTTGAGGATCGCATCTTCCTCGAAGCCGCCGCGCTGGCGACCAAGGCGGACGTGCGCGAGGAGCTTGATCGCCTGACCGCCCACGTCGCCTCGGCCCGCGCCCTGTTGCAGCAACCCCCCGCCGGGCGAAAACTCGACTTCCTGATGCAGGAATTTATGCGCGAGGCGAACACCCTCTGCTCGAAATCGGCTACGACGGCGCTCACCGGAATCGGCCTTGAGCTCAAGGCCGTCATCGAACAGCTCCGCGAACAGGTCCAGAATGTCGAATGAACGCACGCCCCGTCGGGGCGTCCTCCTGATCGTCGCCAGCCCCTCGGGCGCCGGCAAGACGTCGCTCTGCCGCCGCCTGATGGCGGACCACGGCAGGCTGGAGCTGTCGGTGTCCATGACTACCCGCGACATCCGTCCGGGCGAGGTCGCGGGTCGTGACTACCACTTCGTCAGCCACGAGGAATTCCAGCGTCTGATCGACGAGGACGCCTTCCTGGAATGGGCCGACGTGCACGGCAACCGTTACGGCAGCCCGCGCGCCCCCATCGACCGCGCCCTGGCCGAGGGCCGCGACGTGCTGTTCGACATCGACTGGCAGGGCGCCCGCGACATCGCCGAGAAATGCCCGGAAGACGCGGTTCGCGTCTTCATCCTGCCGCCCAGCCTTGAGGAACTGCGCCGCCGTCTGGTGACCCGCTCGCAGGACGCCGAGGAGGTGATCGAGCGCCGCATCAAGAACGCCAAGGGCGAGATCGAGCACTGCGACGTGTTTGACTACGTCTTCGTCAACGACGACTTCGACCGCAGCTACGCCGAACTGGCCCACATCTACCATGCCGAACGCAGCCGCCGTCGCCGGAACCTCTGGGTCGACGGCTACCGCAACGCCCTGCTGAACGAAGCGGTTTAAGCGCCGAACATCGTTGCGCCCTCAGCCCGCCGCTCGCTCCGGCAGGACCGAGCCGCGCGAACGTATCCACAACCTGAAAGAGCCATCAGGTTGACGATTCCTCCTAAAAGAGATCATCCATAACGAAGGTATCGCAACTTTCGGCTGAATTCCGAATGCGTGCGAGGGGCGCTTTGTTCGGAGATCCATCATGTTCACCCGCTCGCGCATCACGCGCATCACGCGCTTCACCGCCGCCGCGCTGGGGATCGTGGCGGTTATGCTCCCGACCGCCGCGGCGGCGTGGAAGCCCACGTCGCACGTCTACTTCGCGGAAATCGCCGCCAGGGACGCGCTCGACGACGGCTATGTCGACATCACCATTCTCGCGACCGGAGAGGTTCGCCGCTACAGGGTCGAGGACCGGACGCGAAACGCGCTGCTGTACGGGCGACAGCAGTACCGGGCGGGCGTTCTGGGGCCCGACGCCTATCCGGACATCCTGACGGGGCAGCAGGTCATTCACCCCGACCCGGCCGACAGCGGCATCGCCGATGGCTCGAATGCCTGGCTGGAGCATGTGTGGGGCGGCTTTGAAGGAGATAACTGGCATCATGCCTTCCGGCTCGGCTTCCTGACCCATGCCGCCGGCGACATGTACGGCCATACCTTCATCAACCATTTCTCCGGCGCGCCCTTTACGCTCAATCCGCCCGACAATGCGGTCCGTCACATTGTGCTGGAGGGCTATATCGACAAGCGGCTGCCTGCCGGCGAACTGACGGGCGACTTTTTCAGCGCCAACATCCTGCCCGTGCATGAGCGCATCTATTCGACCATGATTGATGCGCGTCCCGGGACCGCGCTGGACGGCCTGTTGCCCCGGGCCAGTTCCAGCACCAACATGTCCGTCCCCCGTCTGTTCTCGACCCTGCGGGCCAATCTCGACGCGGACATCCGGGCCTATTACGACCACAAGGCGGACCTCCAGCGGCGGATCGCCAACTGCGCCTGGACGGACTGGAGCTGTTCCAACGTGGCGCTCGCCGCCGAGCTGGCCGCCTATGTGGCCGCGAACGGCCTGCAGACCACCTACAAGGAACGCTGGCGCGACGACATCGACGACGGACTGCGCCTGTGGCCGCAGGTGAGCCACGAAGTGGCCGTTGCGCTGTTCTTCAACCCTGAGCGCAAGGCGGACACCGAGAAGGCGGATCAGATCCTGACCGACTATTCGACCCGGCACATTCTCTCGATGGCGGGACTTCCGACCTTTGTCGGGCTGACCATCGCGGTTGTCGGCGACATCATCGACGCGATCACGCCTGACTGGCTGCTGGAGCCGATCCGGCAGATGAAGGCTGAACTGCTGGACATGCTGCTCAAAGGCGCGACCGGCATGACCAAGGCTGAACTGAAAGACTATCTGACCCGGCCGGACCGCTATTTCGATCAGGTCATGCAGACTGGCAATGGTGAGCACATCACCTTGCAGAGGTTCAATCGGGAGTATCTGCGCATTTCGGATCCCGGTTTCGAAAACCCGTCGGAGTCGTTCGACTACCGGGTTCTGCCGGCGACCTACAACACCGTGCTCGCCAGCAAGCTGGTGCTGCTGCCGCCCGAAGAAATCAACCGGCTGATCCGCGATCTCGGCGGCTCGCGCCGTCTGGAGCGACCGAATGTGATGTTGGGTTTCGCGCACACGCTGGACGGGTCGGCACAGTGGCGTAGCGGAATGGTTCTGGCGGCGGACTGCAACGTCTATCGCAAGGTGTTCAAGCCGATGCCGGGCGACGACTGCGCCTGAGCCGCGCCGGCGTCGGGGTCAGTCCGCGAAGTTCGGCGGGCGCTTCTGCAGATTCGCCATCACCGCCTCCACCTGATTGGGGGTGGCGATCAGGGCGGCCTGTTCGCGAGCCTCGGCCTGCAGGATCGCGTCCGCGTCAGCATCACGCGCCAGATTGGCCAGACGCTTGGCGCCGCGAACGGCGTCCGGATTGCGAGCCGCGATCTCCCGCGCCAGCGTCAGGGCTTCGGCATGGGGATCGTCGGCCAGCCGGGTGACGAAGCCAAGATCCACGGCCTTTTCCCCGCTGAATTCGCGCGCGGTGTAGATCAGCTCACGGAGCACGTCGTCCCTCACCAGACCGCGCCACAGGGCATAGCCGGCCATATCGGGCACCAGACCCCATTTCATCTCCATGACCGACAACCGCGTGTCGGGCCGGGCGATGCGGATGTCTGCGCCGGAGAAAATCTGCAGCCCGCCGCCGAAGACGATCCCGTGGCCCGCCGCGATCACCGGCGCGGGCAGGGTGCGCCAGCCCCAGCCGGTCTGCTGGAACAGATTCGCCAGACCATGAGTGCGGGTGATGATGTCCAGACCCGCCCCGGCCAGCCCGGTCATCGTCTCCATGTCCAGCCCGGCGCAGAACCCGCGCCCTTCGCCCGACAGCACCACGGCCCGCAGCCCAGCCAGCGCCGCCAGCCGCGCGGGCGCCCCGGCCAGCGCCTCCAGCATCGGCATGTCCAGCGCGTTCAGCTTGTCGGGCCGGTTCAGACGAACGTCGGCGACGCCGTCCTTGAAATCGATGCTCAGGCGCTCGGTCATGGCTTTCTCCCTCGACTTTGGGAGCAGTGTTAGCGGGCTGACCGAACGGAAGGGAAGGGAAGGGAAGGGAAGGGAAGGGAAGGGAAGGGAAGGGAAGGCGCGAGGGGCAGGGGCCCTTCAGTCACGCCTCCGGATCGGGGCGATGACCTCGCCGTCTTCCTTGGTGAATGTCGTCACGGGGCGTTCCAGCAGATCAAGCACCGCTTCCGACGGGCGACAGAGCCTTGCGCCCCTCGGCGTCACCACGATGGGGCGGTTCACGATGATCGGATGCTCGATCATGGCGGCGAGGATTCGGTCCTCGGTGACGTCCGCGTCGAGCAGGCCCACTTCACCGGCCGGAGTGCCTTTTTCCCGAACAAGAGCCCGCAGCGGCTGGCCGATCTGTGCGGCCAGCGACCGCAGCAGATCGGGCGACCAGCCGGTCTCCAGATACTCGACGACGACCGGTTCCTCGCCGGAGGCCCGGATCATGGCCAGCGTGTTGCGGGACGTGCCGCAACTCGGGTTGTGGTAGATGGTGACGGTCATCGAACGTTTTTCTGCTGGACGCGCCGCACAGCCGCGCCGGTTTCATACCAGGGCCTTGTCCGGTTCACGATGGCCACGACAGAGAGCATCACCGGCACCTCGATCAACACCCCCACGACCGTCGCCAGCGCGGCCCCGGACTGGATGCCGAACAGGCTGATCGCCGCCGCCACCGCCAGTTCAAAAAAGTTGCTGGCGCCGATCAGGGCGGACGGCCCGGCCACGCTGTGCTGCTCGCCCGACAACCGGTTCAGCAGATAGGCCAGCCCGGAGTTGAAATAGACCTGGATCAGGATCGGTATGGCCAAAAGACAGATGACCAACGGCTGGGCCAGCAGCTTCTCCCCCTGGAAGCCGAAGAGCAGCACCAGGGTCGCCAGAAGGGCCACGATGGAGGCGGGTTGAAGAACCGCCAGAACACGCTCGAGCGCATCTCCCCCCCGCGTCAGGGTCAGGCTCCGCATCATCTGGGCGATCATGACCGGCGCCACGATGTAGAGCAGCACCGACAGGGCCAGCGTGACCCAGGGCACGGTGATGGCCGACAGCCCGAGCAGCAGGCCGACGACCGGCGCGAACGCCACGATCATGATCGCGTCGTTCAGGGCCACCTGTGACAGGGTGAAGTTCGCGTCGCCCCGGGTCAGGTGGCTCCACACGAACACCATGGCCGTGCAGGGCGCCGCCGCCAGCAGGATCAGCCCGGCGATGTAGCTGTCGATCTCGGCCGCCGGCAGCCAGGGCCGGAACCAGACCGACAGGAACAGCCAGGCCAGCAAGGCCATCGAAAACGGCTTCACCGCCCAGTTCACGAGAAGGGTGACGCCGATCCCGCGCCAGTGCCGCCCGACTTGCGCCAGGGCGGAGAAGTCGACCTTCAGCAGCATCGGAATGATCATCAGCCAGACCAGCCCGGCGACCGGCAGGTTGATCGACGCCACTTCCATTGCGCCGAGCGCGGCGAAGGCGTCAGGCGCCAGCGCGCCGAGCGCGACGCCGACGATGATGCACAACAGCACCCACAGCGACAGGTAGCGTTCAAACACCGACATCAGGCGACCACTGTGAGATGCATGAGCGTCGCGCTTGCGGGGCAGAGGTTCGCGAATTGGCGCGTCGTCCGCAGGATTTGCGGAGCGTCATCGCGCGAGGCGCGCTCGAAGCCGCAGGAGGCGAAGAAATCGGCGGCGTCGGTCGTCAGCAGCCAGACCTGCGAGGCGTCGTTTTCGGCGGCTTGGTTGCACAGGACCTCAACCATGCGGCGGCCTTCGCCTCGGCCCCGCACGGACGTTGGCGCCACGAGGGAGCGCAGCATGGCGTGGGGTCCGCGAAGGGTGAAACCGCCGAAGACGCCCGCATCGCTGACAAAGAAGAACTGACCCTCATCGCTCAGATCATCGACCGGCAGACCCGCGTCTGTCAGGGCAGATAGAAACTCCGACCATGTCGGCTCGGTGGGGTTCAGGCGATTGAGCGTCACACGCGCACCTGTGGCGGACAGCACATGGCCCTGGCGATCACGTCGCCCAGCGGGGTGCAGATATTCGGCGACCCTTCGCAGCAATCCTCCAGCAGGAAGGCGAGCAGATCGGTCATCCGGCCATAGTCGGCGGTGTAGATGATCGAGCGACCGTCGCGGGTGGAGGTCGCCAGCCCGGCCCGCGTCAGGACGGTCAGATTGTTGGACAGCGTGCTGCCCGCCATGCTGACAGCCTGACCCAGCCTGCCTGCCGCCAGGCCGTCAGGCCCGGCGCGAACAAGGGTGCGGAAGATCGCCAGTCGCCCCTCGTGGGCAAGGGCGGCCAAGGCATCAATGGCTGACTTCGATTCCATACTTCACGAATAGACGAAATATGTGGCATGGGAAAGCCATGACCGATTTCCCCGCCCTTGCGCCCGAGTTTCTGGACCATCCGACGCTGGACCGGTCGGAGCCCATCGCCTTCGACCATCCGCCACGCTTCCTGCTGCTCTACGGGTCGCTGCGCGAACGCTCCTACAGCCGGTTGCTGGTCGAGGAGGCGGACCGCCTTTTGCGGCGCTTCGGAGCCGAGACCCGCATCTTCGATCCGCGCGGCCTGCCGCAACCCGACGACGCCGAGCCTGACCACCCCAAGGTTCAGGAACTGCGCGAGGCGTCGATCTGGTCAGAGGGCCACGTCTGGTGCAGCCCCGAACGCCACGGCGCCATGACGGGCATCTTCAAGTCGCAGATCGACTGGCTCCCCCTCGAAAGCGGAGGCGTCCGGCCGACGCAGGGCCGCACGCTCGCCGTTATGCAGGTGAACGCGGGGTCGCAGTCGTTCAACACCGTCAACCAGCTTCGCGTGCTGGGCCGGTGGATGCGGATGATCACGATCCCCAACCAGTCGTCGGTCGCCAAGGCCTATAACGAGTTCGACGACAACGGTCGGATGCTGCCCTCGTCCTACTACGACCGGCTCGTCGATGTGATGGAAGAGCTCTACAAATTCACCCTGCTGACCCGAGGCCGTGCCGATCACCTCGTTGACCGCTACAGCGAGAGGAAGGCGCGCGACGTTCCTGCGGCGGGGGCTGAGCCTCTGGCCTCCATTGCCGGGACACCGTCGCTCTGACCGTCCGCCCGGAGGCGTGAATGGGAAGCCACCTCAAGGCCATCAGCCCATACGACCTTTTCTGACGCATCGGCCCCTTTTGCTTGCGGCCCATGGGCCGCGGCCGCCCAAGACCTGATCAAGCTGTTCCCTCGCAGGCCCGCTCCGGCGGTGCGCGAGCCGAGATGCTGGTGTTGGAAAGTTTCTTTGTCTCGATGTAAAAGATGCTTGACGTTCTTCTGGCCGTTTTGGTAAAGCTTGCTTGTCAAAACGACGCGGGAGCTTGTCATGACTGATCACGGAACCGGCTGACAGGGCCCTCGCGACCTCACCCCAACATCTTGAAAAGGAAGACGATAATGAACCTCCAGATCGCTCTGGGGCGCGCCGCCTCACGCCTTGAATCCGCCGCCGCCGGTCTTCTGATCGGGCTCGCCGCCGGGACCGTCCTGCTCGCCGTCCCGGCCCATGCCGCCGAGGCTCCTAGTCAGGCTGCCCCGGCCCCCGTCGCCCGCGCCGCCGGCGACGGCCCCGCCCTTTGGGCGGTCCGCGACGCCGACTCCACCGTCTATCTGTTCGGAACCGTCCATATGCTGAAGCCCGGCACGGCCTGGGGCTCGGACAAGGTCGACGCCGCCTTCGACAGCGCCTCGGAGCTATGGCTCGAAGTCACCAACCCGGAGGACCAAAGCGAGATCGGTCCGCTGGTCCAGCAGTGCGGCCTGTCGCCGGATCGCCCCCTGTCCAGCTGGCTGACCCCGGAGGAGAAGGCCCGGCTTGATTCGGCGGCGACCGCAGCGGGCGTGTCTCCGGCCCAGATCGACCCGATGCGTCCGTGGCTCGCCGCTGTGATGATCTCCAGCGCCCCGCTGAGGGCGGCGGGTTTCGACCCGGGTCTGGCGGTCGAGCTGAACCTGCGCGGTCGCGCCGAGGCCGCGGGAAAGCCGGTGCGCGGGCTGGAAACCATAGGTCAGCAGATCGGCGGGTTGGCCCGGATGAGCGATGAGGGCCAGCGGGTCTATCTGCGCCACTATCTGGCGACACGGGACCGGTCCCCCGCCGATCTGGACCGCGCCGTCGCCGGCTGGGCGTCCGGGGATGTGTCCGTGATGGCCGACTTCGCCCGCGAGAATGGCCGGGCCATCTCCGAGGAGGCCCACCAGATCTTCCTCGTCCGCCGCAACGCCGACTGGGCGAGCCAGATCCAGACCCTGATGCAGGGTTCGGGCGTCAGCTTCATGGCCGTGGGCGCCGCACACCTGGCGGGCGACGACAGCCTGCAGCAGATGCTGACGGCCCGAGGGCTGACGGTGACGCGGGAATAGGTCGCCGGGAAGGGGAGGGGGCGAACGCCGCCTCCCATCGGCTATCGTGAGACGAACCACGCCTCCATCCGCCTCAGCGCCTCCTCGACCTCCGCGGTCGATACGGCGAAGCTGAAGCGCATGAAGCGCTTTCCTTGGACCGGGTCGAAGTCCACCCCCGGGGCCGTCGCCACCCCGGTGTCGCGCAGCAACTGCTCGCAGAAGGACAGGCTGTCGTCGGTCAGGTGGCCGATGTCAGCCCAGATGTAGAAGGCGCCGTCCGGCGGCGCGATGGAGCGCAGGCCCAGGGCGGGCAGGGCCGCCAACATCCGCTCGCGATTGCGGGCATAGGTGGCGACGTAGCCTTCCAGCACTTCGGTCTCATCCATCGCCGCCAGCCCCGCGTGCTGGGCCAGCGAGGGCGCGGTCAGGAACAGATTGCCGATGCGGGCGCGACAGGCGGCGACACTGTCGTCCGGCGCCACCAGCCACCCCAGCCGCCACCCCGCCATGCTCCAGTATTTGGAGAAGCTGTTGATCACAAAGGCGTTCGGGGCGAACGACAGCATCGACGACGTTGGCCCGACGTAGCTGAGCCCGTGATAGATCTCGTCCGAGATGATCCGGATGCCCCGCTCCGCGCAGACCGCGGCGATGGCGGCCTGCTCGTGTTCGGCGATGATGGTGCCGGTCGGATTGGCCGGGCTGGCCACGATCAGGCCCGCGGGCGCCGGATCGAGCGCCGCCACGGCCCCGGCGGTCAGCTGGAACCGCACCTCGGGGCCGCAGTCGATCTCGACCGGGACCATGTGCAGGGCCTTCAGGGTGTTCCGGTAGGCGACATAGCCGGGCCGGGCCAGGGCGATCCGGTCGCCGGGCGCGAACGCCGCGTTGAGGGCCAGCACGAGGGCGGGCGAGGCCCCGTTGGTGATCAGGACGTTATCCGGCTTGACCGTCGCCCCGTAACGCTCGTCGTACAGCCGGGCGATCCGCTCGCGCAGGGGCGTGCTCTCCCAGTACCCCATGGCGTCCGTGTCCAGCACCCGATGCGCCTCGGCGATGGCGGCGGGCGGGGCGCCGGTGGACGGCTGGCCGAACTCCATATGGATGATCGACCGTCCCTCGGCCTTCAGGGTGTGGGCCAGACGGCTGATGCCGATGGCGCGGAACGGGTCAATGTCGGCGGTCACGTCAGGTCCGCTTGCGTCGCATCAGGGGCGCGCCGCCGTCCGTCGGGGCTGTCGGCTGCGCCTGTCCGGCGAAGGCGCGGGCCAGTCGCAGGAAGCCTTCAAGGCTGATCACCTCGGCCCGGTCTTCCGGCGAAATCCCGGCGGCCTCGCACAGCTCCGCGCCGCCCAGCTGCTTCAGGCTGGAGCGCAGCATCTTGCGGCGCTGGCCGAAGGCGGCGGCGGTGACCCGCTCCAGCGCCTTCAGCAGGGCTTTGCCCGGCCGATCCTCGCGCGGGACCAGATGCACCACGGCGCTGGCCACCTTCGGCGGCGGGGTGAAGGCAGCGGCGGGCAGATGCATCACCAGCCTAGCCTCGGCCACCGCCTGCGAGATCACGGCCAGACGGCCATAGGCGTCCTCGCCCGGCTTGGCCACGACCCGCTCGGCCACCTCCTTCTGGAACATCAGCGTCAGGGAGGCGGGCGTCCACGGTCCGGTCAGCCACTTGATCAGCAGCGGCGTGCCGACGTTGTAGGGCAGGTTGGACACCAGATGCGCCGGTCCCTCGACCAACTGGTCCTCACGCACGTTCAGCGCATCGGCCTCAACCACGGTCAGCCGTCCGGCGCCGTCGTCGAGTTCATTGAGCAGGGGAATGAAACGCGGGTCCTTCTCGACCAGCACCACCTTGCCCGCGTCGCTCTCCAGCAGCGCCCGCGTCAGGCCGCCGGGACCGGGACCGACCTCGACCACCGGACGTCCCTCGAACGGTCCGGCGAAGCGCACGATCTTCCGGGTGACGTTCAGGTCCAGCAGGAAGTGCTGGCCGAAGCTCTTCTTGGCGGAGAGCCCGTGGGCGTCGAGATGTTCGCGGAGGGTGAGGTCAGTGGTCACGAACGCTGACTAGCGCACCGCGCGCGCCGCCGCCATCACCCCGGCCAGCCGGATCGCCGCGATCAGGCTGTCCGGGCGGGCGAGGTTCTTGCCGGCGATCTCGAAACCCGTGCCGTGGTCCGGCGATGTGCGCACCACCGGTAGGCCCAGCGTCGCATTGACCCCGCCCCAGAAGTCCAGCGTCTTCACCGGGATCAGGGCTTGGTCGTGATACAGGCAGATGGCGGCGTCATAGGTGGCGCGCGCCTCTTCGTGGAACATGGTGTCGGCGGGCAGGGGGCCGGCGATGATCAGGCCTTCCTCGCGCAGGGCCTCCAGCGCGGGGGCGATGATCTCGATCTCCTCCAGCCCCAAGGCCCCGCCTTCGCCCGCGTGTGGGTTCAGGCCCGCGACGGCCAACCGGGGGCGGGCGATGCCGAAGTCGCGTTTCATCGACTCGTGGACCACGCGGGCGGCGCGCTGGATGCGCTCGGCGGTGACCAGTTCGGGAACCTCGGCCAGCGGCGAATGGATGGTTACCAGACAGGCGCGCAGGTCGCGCGCCGTCAGCATCATGACCGGCCCCCGTGTGCCGCCGAACGGGATGTCTGCGGTCAGCTCGGCGATGAACTCGGTATGGCCCGGAAAGCGGAAGCCGGCGGCATAGAGCGGCGCCTTGGCGATCGGGGCGGTGACGACGCCCGAGGCTCCGCCGGACAGGACCAGATTGACAGCCTGTTCGATCCAGTCGGCGACCGGCCCGGCGTTGATCGGGCTCGGAGCGCCGGGCGTCACCGGACCGGGCAGAGGCTGGTCCAGCACCGGAATGGCGCGGGCGAACACGCCGGGCGCTTCGCTGATGTCGGGAATGGACTGGACCGGTTGGCCTTGCGCACGCAGCAGGGCGGCGTCGCCGATCGCGGCGAAGACCGGGCCGTCGGCTTTCAGGGCGGCCCACGCCTTGGCGATGATCTCCGGCCCGACGCCCGCCGGCTCCCCCATCGAGAGCGCCAGCGGGGCGGACGGAGGCGTCATCAGTTCTTGTACTCGATCAGGGCGTCGTCACGCAGGTCGCGCATATAACGGCGGCCCAGGGTGGCGATGTTCTGACGGAACAGCTGGTTTTCGACGGTGCGGGCGTCCGGAACTTCGGTTCCGCCGACCCGACGACCGCACACGGCCAGCAGGTGAATGCCCAGCGGCGTGCGAACCGGCGAACTGATCGAGCCGATCTCGGCCGAGCGGGCGACTTGCTGGAACTGCGGGGCCAGGTTCTGGACGTCGGTTTCGCCCAGATCAGCGCCAAGCAGGCCCTGCTCGGAGCGGGCGCGGGTCAGGATGTTGTCGCAGGTCAGCTGGCCACGAATGGCCTCCAGACGTTGCGTGGCGGCCGTCACCTCGGCTTCGGTGGCGGTCTCCGGCAGTTCGACCATCACCTGTTTCATCGACACCAGGCTGGCCGAAGCGCCGTCACGCTTGTCGCGCATGTAAACGATATAGACACCGCCTTCGACCGGGATCGGACGCGACAGCTGTCCGGGCGCCAGTTGATCCAGCGCGGTCTGGAGGTTGGGCTGGACGGTGCCTTCGACGACCCAGCCGGCGTCACCCCCGCGGGTAGCCGACGGCGCGGCGGAGAACTGCTGGGCGACCGCCTGGAAGGGCGCGCCCTGCACCATCTGGGACACCAGCTGGTTGGCGCCGTTGAGCGCCGCCTGCTGCCCGCCGACGCGGCTGGCTTCGATGTAGATCTCGCCGATCAGATACTGCTTCTTGGTCGCGGCTTCGTTGATCTGGCGAAGAGCGGCGTCGACCGCCGCCCGGCTGACGCGGGCGCGGCTCTGGAAGCGCCCGCCGACCAGTTGCGACCAGCCGATCTGGGTGCGCAGTTGTTCGCGGAAGGTCTGGGGACGGATGCCGCCCTGCGCGAGGTACTGGAGGTAGTTCTCGCCGCTGGTGCCGACCTCCTGCGCCATGGACGCGATTTCGCGATCAACTTCTTCATCGCTGACGACGAGTTCTTCGTACTTGGCGAGCTCCTGACTCTGCAGGCGTTCGTCAATCAACGCGTTCATCGCCTGCTGCTGGATCGCCGGGATGTTTTCGGGCGTCGGCTGGACCTGCGTCATGGCGATGAGCAGCAGCATGCGCTGGCGCAGGTCATAGCCCGTGATGACGCTGTCATTGACAGTGGCCAGAATGCCATCGGCCATCTGGAACTGCGGCGCTGCCGCCGGAGCGGCCGGCGGGGCTTGTCCGGCGGCGGGGTTCAGCGTGCCCGCGGCGGCGGGAGCTTGTCCCGGAGCGGTCTGGGCTACGGCCGACCCGGCCAGCAGGGCGGCCATGGCCACGCCCGTCAAATAACGCTGCAAACGCATTTCAGTCCTGGTTCCTCATGCGGCGCCGCCGGTTCGACCGCGGGGATTGCACGCATCGCGCAGCCCGAGTCGCGCGTCGGTCAGCGCCCGTCGCCCTGTCCTTACCCTGTACCGCCGAAAGTGGCGAGGTTTAGGCGGATATAGATACCCTCCGAAGGACCACTGGGGCGGACCTGTGTGTTGTCTCTGCGCCACCCCAGCTCGAAGCGGAAGCAATCGTCGTCGAACAGGAGGCCGACTTCCGAGCGGGTGATCAGGTTCCGTTCCATGTCGGCGATGCCTGAAGCGGCGATGCCCCAGTTGCCGTAGATGAACTGCTGACCGGCGAGCTGAACGAATTCGTAGTTACGGCTGTCGGCGCTCGCGAGCGGATTGGAGCGGTCCACCACATAGCTGAGGGTCGCCAGATTGCGACGGCCCCAGCGGCCATCGACGGCGACTTCAGCACGGCGGACGTCGCCGGATGAGTCGATCGTCGCGTGCGCCCAGCCGCGGATACGGTCTGACGGGGAGAAGCTGCCCTGAACCACCCAGTCGGAGGTATCGGCTGACAGGCCGCTGGGATCATACAGCTGTCCGGGCGCTCCGCCGGGAACGGGGGTGAGGAAGGCGGTGTCGGCTTCTTCACGGAAGCTGCGGCCCACGAACAGGCTGGCCTGACGACCGTCGCCCCAGCGGAGGGTCGCCCGACCGCCGGTGGTGAAGCGCATTCCGCCTTCCAGCTGGTCATAGCCGGGGAAGCGATCGACGCGGAACAGCGAGCTCTCGTCGAGCTCCAGCGCGGGGCTGTCCTCGTTCGGGATGCGGGAGTCATAGTCCGGATCGGTCGAGATCGACAGCTGGGCCATCGGTTCGAGAATCAGGTCGGCCCCGGCGCCGATGCGGCGGATCAGAGGGAAGGAGACGTCCACGCCCGCGGTTGCCCGGCTGCGGGTGATCGTGCCGCCTTCAACCCCCATCATCGGCGGCAGGTCGCTGATCGAATAGAGGTCGGCGCGCACGTCGATAAACGGCTCGAACCGGAGTCCCGCCGAGGTGATCATGGTCCGACGCCATTCGGCCTGACCGGTCACGCGGCGTGTATCCACGCCGGGATAGCCGATCGTCGGGACAGCGGGGATGATCTCGGGCCGCAAAACGGGGCTGCCGATATAGTCGTCACGCGACAATGCCACGGCCGAACCCCGCAAACGCAGACGACCGCCGAAGACCGGGCCATCCGGCTCCCAGCGCGCCTCGATCAGCGGGGCGACAAGCGGAAGCTCTCCGTCGCTCTCAAAGATGTTCAGGGCCGGATTGGCGAAGTCGAATTCCTTCACCCGAAGGCTCTGGATGCTGAACGCCGCGACCGACAGGTAGGATCGTTCGGTCTGGCGCTCGGCGTAAAGCTGCGAGATCAGCCGGCGCTGGTCGCCGTAATACAGACCATTGTCCTGATACGGATCGCGCACGTCGTAGCGGTCGAACAGCGTCTTGTCGGAGGTGCGCTCGGCGGTGAAGCCCCAGCGCCAGGGACCCTCGGGATCGAAATCACCGTGGCCGAGGAAGTAGCTGCGGTTCGTCCGGTCGCCGAAGGGCTCATCGCCGAAGTTGCGCTCATAGGTGTAGCCGCCGCGCAGGACGATGGTCCCGTCACTGAACCGGCGACGCCATTGCAGATTCAGGAAGGGGGCTACGTCAGTGTTGAACTGCGGGCTGATCAGCCAGTCCTCGGACGGCGAGATCACCTGAAGATAGGGCACCTCGAGGCTGTAGCCGCGACCTTCATCGTAGCTGGGCACGGGAACCAGGAAGCCTGAGGCGCGGTCGACGGTCGGGTCCGGGTGCGAGAAGACCGGCATATAGAAGACCGGCACGCCGCCGATGCGGAACACCGCGTTCCGGTACAGGATGGCGCGCAGGCTCTCGTCCTGTACGACTTTTTCCGCCTGGATGGAGATGCTGGGCTGCTTCGGCGACCCGTCCGTGTCGCAGATCGGGCACGGCGTGAAGATCGCGTAGTTGAGCTCGTTCAGGTTCTCGCCGCGACGCACCGCCGTGGCGGCCATCAGGCTGGCGCCGTTCCGGAATCGGGTCGCGAAATCGACCGCGACACCCGCCCGCAGCTCGGAATCCAGCTGGAGTTGGCTGGCGAAGACCTGATTGCCCGCATCGTCGGTGAACTCGACCCGGTCACGCGCGCTGGCCACGCCGAGGTTCAGGTCGTACCTGAATTCACCGGCCCGCAGGGTCGTGTTGCGGAAACGGGCCAGCACGCGTTCCTCGCCGTTGCTGGTCGCGGTCAGGGTGTCGCCTGTCCGGATGGTCGAATCGGCCTCCAGATAGACCGCGTCGGGAGCCAGTCCGTCAGGACCGGGCTGGGCGGGCGCGGAAGACGCTTGCTGGGCGTAGGCCGCGCCGCCCGAGGCGACCAGCGCCACTGCTCCGACACCGGCGAGAAGCCGGCGGCGCAGGGCTGCGGTACGAAGCCGGCGGCGGTCAGGCAGCATGCAAGCTCACTCAGAAGGGTTGGTGAAGGCGAGGCGACGGATCGCTTAGCCGTCCTCGGTATAGAACAGCAAGGTGAAGGCGGCGAGCGCCGTGAGCAAAGGCGGCAGCCATGCCGCCAGCCAGGCCGGAATCACTTCCGCGGACCCGAAGGCCGAAGCCGCCTGATTCACGAAGAAGAACGCGAAGCCCAGCACAACGGCCGCCGCGCTCATCCGTGCCAGGTCTCCCAGACGCATCAGACGCAGGGAGAATGCTGCCGCGAGGATCGACATCGCCGCGAACATCAGTGGAGTCGCCAGCAGTTGCTGCAGACGCAGGGCATAGGCGGTGGAGGAGAAGCCGGCGTTCTCGATTCGGGCGATCTGGGCAGGCAGGGACCAGAAAGACGTCGCCTGCGGTCGGGCGAACCGCTCGAAAGCCTCTTCGTCCGCAAGGCTGGAGGGCAGGTCGAGGGTGGCGTAGCGCACGGCCCGTTGCCCGATCTGGGCGCCGACCGCGTCCACCAGACGCCAGCGGCCGGCGCTGAGCGAGGCCGAGGCGGCGTCGATCCGTTCGGAGAAGGTGCGCAGTCCTTCGCCGTCGTTGACATAGATGAAGAAGGTCACGCCCAGCAGGCGGCCGCCGGACCGATCCTGACGGTCGGCGCGGATGACCATCTGACGGGTGTCATCACCCTCACGGACCCAGACCGCCTGAGTGCTGTCGCTTCCGGCGACGGATCCGGACAGTCGCGATCGCTCGCGCTGGAACAGGCCGTCGGCGGCTGAGGCGGCGGGGCCGAGCGCTGTGACGGTGAGAATGCCGAACAGGAAGGCGAAGCCCGCGGCGGGCAGAACGAATCTCCAGGCCGAGACACCCGCGGCCCGCATGGCGATCAGTTCGCTGCGCCGGTTCAGGCCGACGAAGGCCGCAAGAGTGCCGAACAGGAAGACGAATGGCAGCAGCTGGATAATCACCTGCGGTGATTTCAGCAGCATCAGGCCGAGGATGCGCAGGGCCGAAAGGTCCACATCCGAGCCCACGCCACGCGAAATCTCGACAAAGTCGATCAGCATGATCAGCGCCGAGATGACGCCCAGTGCGATCATCAGAGAGCGGGCCTGCTGCACCAGAATGTAGCGTTCGATCCGGCCCAGACGTAGCCAGGGCGCCTTCAGGGAGGTGCGGCTGCTCACGCGAACCTCGCTTTCAGACGCGCAACCATCGGCGCGAGCCGGCTCCGGCGCGGCTTGAGCGAGCGGAACAGCACACGCAGGGCGATGGCTGTCGCGACGAGGGGCAGGACGTACTGGAGGAGGTTCAGCCAGCCATTCCAGGCGCTGGCGGCCACAACGCCGTAGCCGAGGATACGGACGACGAGGAAGGCCCCGGCGGCCTTGGCGATACGCAGGCCATAGCCCGTCCGACTGAACGATCCGCCCATCAGCGCCGCCAGCGCCATCGACATCGCCACCAGGGCATACAGCGGAGCGGACAGGCGCGAATGGCCCTCCGCCATCAGTTCACCGGCCGAGCCGACCTTCTCCAGATCGCGTGGCGAAGGATTGAACAACTGCGGAAGGTAAAGATCCGACGGCTTGTAGCGGACGGTGTCATTCACATCGACGTACTGCGAAAGCGGCAGATCCTGACGGCCGAAAGACAGATACTCCAGCACCCCGCGCGAGGAGTAGCGCTGCCATGAGCCGTTCAGAAGGGTCAGATATGGCTGCCCGTCGATCCGGCTGAAACGGGCCTCGGCCGCGTCCCAGGTCGTGGTCTTGTCGCCTTCCTGCACATAGACGAACAGGTTCTTGAGCAGGCCGTTCTGCTCGATCTGCTGGACGTAGACGGTCAGACCCTTCGGCCCCTGAACGAAATTGCCTTCCTCGACCAGCAGGGCCGCGAGGTCGGTGCGGACGGCGAAGGTCTCGTCGCGGGCCGCCCGCTGGGCCCAGGGCTGCGCGACCGTGGTGATGAACAGGGTCAGCAGTGTCGCGATAAGCGCCAGTTTCACCGCCGGACGTATAGCCTGCCAGCGGGTCACGCCGGACGCGAAGACCGCAGTCAGTTCCTGCTCCCGTTGCAGACGGGTCAGCGCGGTCAGCGCGCCGACGAACAGGCCGATGGGAATGATCACCGCCAGCAGCTGGGGCAGGGCCAGCAGGGTCAGCTTGACCATCACCCAGACGCTTTGGCCGCGTTCAACGATGAACTCCAGCTGGTCCAGGCTCTGGCTCAGAATCCCGATTCCGGCCAGCGCGGCGCACGCTGCCAGCACAGGGCGGCCGATCTGCCGGAAAAGGTAGCCTTGAATCAAAGTCATGAAGGAACGGAAATCGCCCGTTGCAGCCAGCGGCGAGGGAGAGCATCTAATACACACCCGTTTGCGCCGGTGAAACCGCGCGAACAATCCCACTCGCACAAGACCGGGGCGTTACATCCCGGCGGGAGCAGTAAATGAAGATCGAATTCGTCGCCTCGGCCGCCGCTGCCGAGGTTCTGGCCGTTCTCGTACACGACGGCCGCGCCTTCGCCGGTGCGGGCTCGGCTGTGGACAACGCCGCCTCGGGCGCCCTGACCAAGGCCATGACGAACAGTCGCTTCACCGGCGGCTCGAACAGCACCCTGATCGTCGCCGCACCGGCGGGTGTGGACGCCGGAACCGTCGTGCTGACCGGCGCGGGCGCTCCCGACAAGTTTGACGACCTCGCGCTGGAGACCGCCGCCGGCGCCGCCTACCACGCTGTCAAGCTTTCGGGCGCGACGTCGATCACCATCGATGTCAGCCACCTGTCGGCCGATCAGGCCGCGCGGGCGGCCTTCGCGGCCCGTCTGGCCAGCTATCGCTTCCTGAAATACCGCACCACGCTGAAGCCCGAGAAGACGCCGTCCATCGAGACGATCAAGGTCGTCGCCGCCGACGTGCAGGCCGCCGAGGCCGCATACGTCAACTATTCGGCCGTCGCCGAGGCCGTCGAGTTCTCGCGCGATCTGGTCGCCGAGCCCGCCAACATCCTTTACCCGGAAGAGTACGCCAAGCGCGTCAAGGCTCTGGAAAGGCTGGGCCTTGAGGTCGAAATTCTGGGCGAGAAGGAACTCGAAAAGCTGGGCTTCCGCACCCTTCTGGCCGTGGGTCAGGGCAGCGTGCGCGACAGCCAGGTCGTCATCATGAAGTGGAACGGCGGCGCCAAGGGTGAGCAGCCGATCGCCTTCGTCGGCAAGGGCGTGTGCTTCGACACCGGCGGCATCTCACTGAAGCCGGCTGACGGCATGGAAGAGATGAAGTGGGACATGGGCGGTTCGGCCGCGGTGGTCGGCCTGATGCACGCGCTGGCGGGCCGCAAGGCCAAGGTCAACGCCGTCGGGGTCATCGGTCTGGTCGAGAACATGCCGGACGGCAACGCCCAACGTCCGGGCGATGTCGTCGTCTCTCTGTCGGGCCAGACCGTCGAGGTGCTGAACACCGACGCGGAAGGCCGCCTCGTTCTGGCGGACTGCCTCTGGTACACCCAGGACCGCTTCAAGCCGAAATTCATGCTCGATCTCGCCACCCTGACCGGCGCCATGATCGTGGCGCTGGGTCTCGAGTACGCGGGTGTCTTCTCGAACTCGGACGAACTGGCGAACAACTTCCTGTCCGCCGGTCCGAAGGTCGGCGAGAACGCCTGGCGCATGCCGATCCCGGCCTTCTACGAGCGTCACATCGACACCCCGATCGCCGATGTGAAGAACACCGGCAACGGTCGCGCCGGTGGTTCGATCACCGCCGCCCTGTTCCTGCAGCGTTTCACCAACGGCACGCCGTGGGCGCACATCGACATCGCCCCGACCGCATGGGTCAAGGACAGCCGCAACCCGACTGTGCCCGACGGCGCCGTGGGCTGGGGCGTCCGCACGCTGGACCGGATGGTGAAGGACTCCTACGAGTCCTGATCCCGGCGCACTTATTCTCCGTAAACTTTACGACCCCGTCCGCTGTCTCTGGATAAGCGGGCGGGGTTTCGTCATTCTGGGGTCATGGCGAACGGCCCCGAAATCTGGTTTTACCACCTTGAGCGCTCCACTCTCGGCCAGGTCCTGCCCGGGCTGCTTGAGAAGACCCGCGAGCGGGGGTGGAAGGCGATCATCCGGGCGACCGAAAGCCGAGCCCTCGACGACATCGACGATCATCTCTGGACTTACCGGGACGACAGCTTCCTGGCGCATGGCCGGGTGTCGGAGCCCAATGCCGGACGCCAGCCGGTGCTTTTGACCGAAGGTCCTGAGAACCCGAACGCCGCTCAGGCGCTGTTCATCGTGGACGGGGCGGAGCTGGGCGATACGGAGAGACTGGAACGATGCTTCATCATCTTCGACGGACGCGACGAGGCGTCACTGCAAGGCGCGCGGGCCCGCTGGAAGACGCTGAAGGAGGCCGGGGCGAATCTGGCGTACTGGAAGCAATCGCCCGAGGGGCGCTGGGAAAAGGCGGCCTGATCGGTCTTATCGTTTTGGGCGCCTGTTCCTCGGCGGCGTCGGTCGCCGAAGCGCCGGCTCCACGTGCGATAGAGGAAGCCCGCCAGAACCAGCCGATCGGCACGCGCACGCCGCGCAACCCGGACGCCGACCTGTGTCGCGCCGGTGATCTGCAGTATCTTGTCGGTCGTCCGAAGACTGAAATCCCCGTGCCGGTGGATGTCGTTAACCGGCGCGTGACCTGCACCAGCTGCGCCGTCACCGAAGATTTTTCGCCGTACCGACTGAATATTTTCTTCAATTCGCAGACGAACCTTGTCGAACGGGTGCGCTGTGGCTGAGACAAACCAACAAGGGAGAGCACCGATGAGAACTCTGATCCTGAGCCTGGCCGCCGCCGGATTGGTGGCGGGCTGCGCGCCGATGGCGTCTGACCCGGTCGCTGAACTGCCGTCCGATGGTCCTGCGGCCTGCAAGGCGGACCAGTATCAGCGCTACGTCGGTCGCAATCGTTCGGAACTGCCCGCGGCCCCGGCGGGGGAGACCTGGCGGGTGACCTGCACCACTTGTCCTGTGACGATGGATTACAACCCGCGGCGTCTGAACATTGTCTATGATCAGGCGACGAGCGTGATCCGCGAGGTCAAATGCGGCTGATCGTCGGGACCGCGGTCGCACTGCTGGCCGGGGCCTGCGCTCCGGTCCAGCCCCCGGTTGAGCCGACCGCGCCCATGGCTTGCGACGCCTCGGGCGCGCAACGACTGGTGGGCAGCCACGTCGGGGCCGTGGATTTCGCCGCAGGCGCCAACGTCCGCATCGTCTGCACCACCTGCCCGACTACGCGCGACTATCGTCCGGACCGTCTGAATATCCGCTTCAACCAGTCGACGGGCATCATTGAGAGGGTGGACTGCGGCTGAGGCTTCAGGCTTGGCGAAGCCGGTCCGACCCGCCACAGTGGCTCCGGGTGAGGGGAGGCGACAGTGAAGCGCATTTTGATGGCCGGGGTCACGCTGGGCGCGATCCTGATCGGGCCGATGGCCGTTGCGGACGCGACGACGGACAGGGCGGCGCGTGATCTGATCGAACGACCACAGGTCTGTGGCCGGGTAGAGTCGGCGATGTCCGACACCTCGGTGGCCGACATGGTCATGGTGGACGGCTTCGGGACCGGCGGGTTCCAGATCGACACCGCCAACCCTGAGGCGCAGGCGTGGTTCGATCACGGCGTCCGTCTGCGCTGGGCGTTCGAGCACAAGGAATCGGTGAGGGCCTTCCGCAAGGCGCGCTTGCTGGATCCGGCCTGCGCCATGTGCGCCTGGGGCGAGGCATGGGCGCTGGGCCCGAACCTGAATGGGGGCGGCAACGACGAGGAGAGCCGTGTCACGGCGCTGAAGGCGGCCCGGGATGCTCGCCGGATAGCGCGCCGAGCGACCCCGATGCAGCGCCAGATGATCGACGCCCTCATCCAGCGCTATTCCGGTCGGGAAGACAGCCGCGCCCGTCGCTTCGCCGAAACCATGGATCGCATCGCCAGGCGCAACCCGCAGGACGTGACCGCGGCCGCCGTCGCCGCCGACGCATGGATGCTGAAGGCGGACAAGTGGTGGGATGACGACGGCAAGGCCGCTGATCCGGGCATCACGCGGGCCATGGAGATTCTGGAACAGACGCTGGCGCATGCCCCGAATGATCCGGGCGCCATCCATCTCTATATCCACCTGACCGAATGGTCGGACGATCCGCACAAGGCGATCCCCTACGGCGAGCGACTGGCCCTGCTGGCGCCGGGCGCCAGCCATCTGGTGCACATGCCGTCCCACACCTTCTTCCGTGTGGGTCGCTACCGCGATGCGATGATATCGAACGTCAACGCCGTGGCTCTGGACCAGCGTTACGATGAGCTGGCGCGGCCGCCCGGCGGGGTGAAGGGCATGCCGCTGCATGGCCACAACATCCATTTCGGCATGGGCGGCGCCCTGATGTCCGGCGGAGCGGAGCAGGGGCTGATGCTGGCCGACCGCTTCCTGACGGTGCTGGGCGACGATCCGCGGATGAATTCACCTTGGCCGCAAGCGATGGCGAATAACGCCTATGCCATGTTCGGTCGTTATGGAACGCCGGATCAACTCGCGACGCTGACGGAACCGCCCGAGGGGCGCCCGGTCCAGCGGGCGGGGTGGCGATACGCGCGCGGAGAGGCCGCCGCCCGGGCCGGCGACGCCGCCGCCGTTCGAGCCGAAGCCGCCGCCATCGCGGCCCTGCGGGAAGGCATGCCAACCGAGGGGCCGGCGGCGATGGGAAGCCGGTTCACCGAGGTCTTCCAGCGCGTTCTTGAAGGTCGCGCGGCCATGATCGAGGGCGACTGGAACGCGGCCGCCGAGGCCTACGGCGCCGCCGCCGCCATTCAGGGCCAGGGCGAGGAGGGTGGCGATCCGCCGATCATCTGGTTCCCGACGCGCCGCAGTCTGGCCGCCGCCCTGCTGTTGAAGGGCGATGCGGCGGGGGCGAAGGCCAAGGTGCTGGAACTGCTCGAGGACTGGCCCAATGACCCCTACAGCTACTTCGTGCTGGCCGAGGCCGAAGCCGCGCTGGGCGATCCAGCCGCCGCGGCGGAAGCGCGCCGTAGGTCGCGGATCGAATGGATCGGCGGAGCGATGGACCTGAAGCTGGCCTGATCGGGCTGGCCGTCCTAGCGGGCGCGGGCTCTGGCCTCCCGTATCGCCGCCTCGAGCGCGTCCGGCTGGATGCTGGCGATGGCGCGGCCGTTGATGATGAAGGTCGGGGTCGCCTGCAGGCCCAGGGCCATCGCCGCCGTGTCCGTATCGACCAGATGACGGGTCATTTCCGGGCTGGCGATCGCCGCGCGAGCCGCGTCCAGCGTCACGCCATTCGCGGCCAGAATGGCGTTGATCGACTCCTCGTTAAGATCACCCTCGGCCATCAGGGCCCGGAAAACCGGCAGGTATTTGCCTTGATCATGGGCCGCCTGCGCCGCGCGGGCGGCGTAGTGCGACGGGCCGGACGGGTCGCCGCGGTCGAGGATCGGCCAGTCCTTGAAGACGAAACGCACATCCGGATTGGCCTGCATGATGCGCAGGATTTCCGGCGCGGTCGCCTTGCAGCCGGGGCATCGGAAATCGAAGAACTCCACAACCGTGACCTTGGCGTCTACCGGCCCGAAGGCGGCGTCGCGGGCGTCGGCGGCCAGAAGCGCGGGACTCAGCGCAGCGCGACGGGTAATGGAATCCGACAGTTCGGTGTTCTGCTTGATCTGCAGGGCCTGGCTCATCTCCTGCAGCATTTCGGGATGGTTCAGCAGGTAGTTGCGGATTTGGGCATCCGATCCGCCGGCGCCGAAATAGGGCGCGACCGCCAGAGCCAGCGCCGCCACGGACACCGCCAACGCCGCCAGACCGATGCCCGGCCCCTTGGTCAGGCGAGACAGGGCGGAGGTGGCGGGGGGCGGGGCGGGCGTCTCGTCGGTCATGCGGTTTTCCGGAAGGTCAGCTGGAGGCGGGCACAACAACCGGGCGATTGCGGCTGTTGCGGCGGTCGACGGCGTCCACGTCATCCTGGGTGGCGCCTGAAGCGAACACGATGTCCATCGCGCGGGTCCAGTCGGCCGATCCCGGCGTCAGCATGTCGCGGGCGCGCAGGGCGAACTGGGTGGCCTGGGTCTCGGCGCCCATGGCGAAATACATTTCAGCCGAAGCCAGACGGGCTTCGCCTTCCTTGCCCTGGGTCGCATAGGCCTGCGACAGCAGACGCCAGCCCATGGTGTTGTCCGGCTCCAGCGCGGTCGCGCGCTTGAGTTGGTCCACCGCGAGGGTGATTTGTTCGGCCTCGTGGGTTTCGATCATGGCGTGCGCCAGATTGATACGGAGCAGGGGGGCGTCGGGCTTCAGATCGACCGAGCGCTGATGGGCGCCGATGGCCTCGGCCGGGCGACCTTCCTCGAACAGGATCTGACCTTTCAGCTCCCAGAAATAGGGGTTCTCCGGCTGCTCGGCCAGCAGCACATCGACAGCGGTGAGGGCCCGCTCCGTCTGGCCATCCCGATACCAGGCGATGGCGCGAGCGTAGCGGGCCGGAAGCGAGACGTCTGTTTCCGGATAGTCGCGCAGGGTGGCGTTCGGCGCGTCCATGAAGGCGTGGATCTTGGCCAGGATCAGCGCGTGCTGGGCCAGTCGCTCTGGGCTGTCCTGATGGCTGTAGTTCGACTGTTCCGCCACCAGACGGCGCAGGTTCTCGATCCGGTCCGAGGACAGCGGGTGGCTACGGAAATAGGGGTAGCGGCGGGCGTCCGAGAAGACTTCCTGCGAACGGAAGTTTTCAAAGAAGGTCAGCAGGCCGCGCCCGGACTCGCCGGCTCGCTCCAGCGCGCGGGCGCCGGTGTTGTCGGCCTCGCCTTCCTGGTGGGTCATATAGCGCAACGCGCTGAGCGTGCCGAAATACTGGCTGTTGCCGATCAGGATGGCGCCGGCGTCCGGCGCTCCGGCGGCGATGGCCAGCGCGCCCAGCGCCATGGTCATCAGCAGGGGCTGCATGCCTGCTTGCTGCGCCCCGTCACGCAGGGTGTGGCGATTCTTTATGTGTCCCGCCTCGTGCGCGATGACGCCGAGCAGTTCGTTGGGATTTCGGGTCCGCAGGATCAGGCCGGTGTTCAGCCCCATGATCCGCCCCCGCGTGGCGAAGGCGTTCAGATCGTTCTCGTTGATCAGCAGGATTTCGATCTCGGACGGTTCCAGCCCCATGGCCGTGAACACCGGATCGGACCATTCGTGGATGATCGCTTCGATCTCGGTGTCGCGAATGGCGCTCTGGGCCGAGGCGGGCGACGCCGTCGCCAGAATCACACTGGCGACGGCGGTTGCACCGATCAGACGGGCGGCGTTTCGAGACAGCCAGCTCATGTTGAACTCCTGTGGACCCGGACGCCCCCGTCCGTTGTGATGGTCACAACCTAATCGCGGCCTTTCAGCGGCGCCACCACCCACGTTTCGGCTTTTCGGGCGGAGCGGCGATCTGGTTCGGGTCTTCCGCGATCAGGGCGGCGACGTCGACCTCGGGCTTCGGCGGTTCGACGGCCTCCACGACCGCGGCCGGGATCGGCTCGGCGACGGTTTCCGCCACGGCTTCAGGCTCCGGCGTCACGACCTCGTTCAGGGCGACGTCCAGCAGGACGGGCTCGCCGACGGGCTCGATTTCGTTCGGCTCGACCGTCGAAAGCGGGGCTTCGTCAGAGGCCGGAGTCGCCGAGGCGGACACCTTGCGGCGCACCCGACGACGTTTGGGCTCTTCCGCGACGACCGGAGCGGTCTCGGCTTCGACAGCCTGAACCTCGGCGTCCGGGATGATCACGGCCGACGGGGTGTCGGGCGAACCGTCGGCGGGCATGCCTTCGCTGGTGGCGCGGGTCTCGACCTTGACCTCGTGGGTCAGGCCGCCCTCGGCGCCGCGATCCCGGCCGCGACCACGACCGCGCCGGCGACGGGACCGTCCGCTACGTTCGCCGCCGACTTCCCCCTCGGGGCGTTCGCCGACGACTTCTTCGACATCAGATGCGGTGGTTTCAGAAGCCTTCTCGGCGCGAGGGGCGCGTTCCGGATTGATCGGGTCGAACCAGACATAGGGATCGTCCAGCGACGGAGTACGGCCACGGACCCAGAAGAAGGAGTCGCGCTCGGTCGATGCGCCTTCCTCGCGCATCCGGCGACCTCCACGGCGGCCACGGCGACGGCGGCGACCACCTTCGCCGTCGTCCTCATCGTCAGCCGACAGGGCCGGAGCGGACTCTTCCGTGCCTTCGGTCTCCTCACGACGTCCGCCGCGGCGGCGCCGGCCGCGACCGCGACCACGTTCACCGTCGTGACGCTCGGCGCGTTCGCGCGGCTGGTCGTCGTCCTCGTCCTCACGCTCAAGGTCGGTTTCGTCCTCATCGTCCTCGATGACTTCGTCTTCGTCCTCGTCTTCGTCCTCGGCCCAGGCGCTGTCGTCGAAGTCATCATCCAGATCGACGAATGGCTCGGCGCTTTCCGGAGGGGTGAAGTCCTCGTTCGTCTCCGTCCGCTCGATCGTGCTTTCGCCCTGACCGAGGTTGTCATCGATAAGAATGACCACGTTCAGGCCGCGCTGGACCAGCAGGCTCTGCAGATAGTCGCGCTTGTGGTTCAGAATGTAGAGGGCCACAGCCGTGCAGACGCGCAGGTTCACCGAACCCGCACCGTTCTTGCCGGCCTCGATATCGACCGCGCGCAGGGTGACGAGGGCGGCGCTTTCCGCGGAGCGGATACGACCGGCGCCCTGACAGTGAGGACAGATCTCGGTGGCGCCCTCGATCACACCCAGACGACGGCGCTGGCGGCTGATTTCCATCAGGCCGAAGCCCGAGATGCGGCCCATCTGGATGCGGGCGCGGTCCTTGGCCAGCGCGTCCTTCAGCACCTTCTCGACGGCGCGGTTGTTCTTGCCTTCATCCATGTCGATGAAGTCGATGACGATCAGGCCGGCGAGGTCGCGCAGACGCAACTGGCGGGCGGCCTCGGCGGCCGCCTCCATATTGGTCTTGAAGGCCGTGGCCTCGACGTTGCGTTCCTTGGTGGCGCGGCCCGAGTTGACGTCGATGGCGACCAGCGCCTCGGTCTGGTTGATCACCAGATAGCCGCCGGACTTCAGGTTGACGATCGGCTGGTGGATCTGGGTCAGGGTCTCTTCAATGCCGTTCGAGGCGAACAGCGGGCGCGAACCCTGATAGAGGTGCACCTTCTTCGCCTGCGAGGGCATCAGCACCCGCATGAAATCGCGCGCTTCCTTGAAGCCCTGCACGCCCTCGACCTGGATGCCGTCGAAATCCTTGTCGAACATATCGCGCACGGCGCGGCGGACCAGGTTTTCTTCCTCGTAGATCAACGCCGGCGCGTTGGACGACAGGGTCGTGTCGCGGATCGTCTCCCACAGGCGCAGCAGGTATTCGTAGTCGCGCTTGATCTCGGCCTTGGTGCGCTTGGCCCCGGCGGTGCGAATGATCAGGCCCATGCCCTGCGGCACATGCAGGGCGGCCGCGGCGGCCTTCAGGCGCTTGCGGTCCGAAGTGTTGGTGATCTTGCGTGAGATGCCGCCGCCCTTGCCGGTGTTCGGCATCAGGACGCAGTAGCGACCGGCGAGCGAAAGCCAGGTGGTCAGGGCCGCGCCCTTGCCGCCGCGCTCATCCTTGACGACCTGCACCAGCAGAATCTGACGGCGCTTGATGACGTCCTGGATCTTGTAGCGACGCATAAGGCGGCGCTTCAGGCGCTCCTCATCGGCCAGACCGCCTTCGTGATCGCCGTCATCGCTGTCGCGGCCCAGGTCGTCGTGGTCGTCGTCGTCCGAGTGGGCCTCGGCCATGATCGCTTCACGGTCGGCGACCGGGATTTGATAATAGTCCGGATGGATTTCGTTGAAGGCCAGGAAGCCGTGGCGATTGCCGCCGTATTCGACGAACGCAGCCTGCAGGCTGGGCTCTACGCGCGTGACCTTGGCGAGATAGATGTTGCCGCGAAGCTGACGCTTCGCGCGGGATTCAAAGTCGAATTCCTCGACCTGACGGCCCTCGACGATCGCGACGCGGGTTTCTTCCGCGTGCGCCGCATCGATCAACATGGTCTTTGACATCGGTAGTCTCTCTCTGGCGCGCTCTGGCCGGTCCTGTCAGCGCGTGGCTGAGGGACGCGGCGGCTCGCCGAATGGGTGTGGGGTTGGCGCGGGCCGTCGATGCCTCGTCGCCACGGCGAGCGCCGCGGGCGAAGTCGGTCACATCTGACCGGAGGTTGAGGCTGGCGTATGCGCCCATGGGTCGGTTCGGTCCTGAACCCTTCCGCGCCTCGGTAAGGCGGCGTTGCGGGCCCGGTTCGTCGGATCGTCGGCGTCTTTGACGGCCGGTCGATCCTCGGATCAGTGAAAGTAGCGCCGAGAGGAGGGCGCGTCCCGGACCCGGCAGAGCGGGTGGACGCGATCATTCGCGAGCGGACAAAGCATAGTCACTGGAAACGTGAATTAAAAGTCGCATCGGCCTTAACCCGTTGGCGACGACGTTCGTGCAGGATGGGAACGATCAGAATGGTGGGTTGTCCGCGTCCATGAGCGCCTCGTTGCGTGTCAGGCTTTCGCATTGGGGCGTCCGTGAGTGGACGATGACGGCGCTCGCCTTCATCGTTTTCTGCGTCACCGTGCTGATCGCCGGCCGTGGACTGGCGTCCGGCGCCATGGGCGAAGTCATTCGCGTGCGTTTCGGCGGCGATGCCGAGCGAACCCGTGTCGTGGTTGATCTGGATCGTAATTCTCGCGGGCAGGTGATCCAGCCGGGCGCCGACGGGCGTGTGGTCGTCGCCCTGTCCGGCGTCGCCGCGCCGCGCGGCATGTCCGGCAACGGTCTGGGACTGGTGCGCGGCTATCGGGTGGCGGGCTCCGGCGGCGCGTCGCGTGTCGAGCTGGATCTGGCCGTCAGCGCCGAGATCGAGCGCCGCTTCCTGCTGCCGCCGGGCGATGGCGTGAACCACTACCGCTATGTCATCGACCTGAAGGCGACCGGTCGGGCGCCGACCGCCTCGCGGAACGCCCCCCGCGCCGCGCCGCGTCCGGCCCAACGGCCTCTGATCTATATCGACGCCGGACACGGCGGCCGTGACCCGGGCGCCCAGGGCGCGCATGCGAGGGAAAGCGAAGTCACTCTGGCGGCCGCGCTCGTCCTGAAGCAGGAACTGGAGCGTTCGGGGCGTTATCGGGTCCGTCTGACGCGGGATAGCGACGTCTATGTCGGTCTGAATCGCCGTCCGGCCATCGCCCGTCAGGCAGGGGCGGACCTGTTTATCTCGCTGCACGCCGACGCCATCGCCGATCCGGCCACGCGCGGCGCCAGTGTCTACACCTTGTCGGAACAGGGCGCCGGCCGCGCTGTGCGTGAGATCACACGTGATGAAAACTGGCACCGAAGCCTCAATCTGCCGGGCCGGGACGCCTCGGTGGACCGTATTCTTCTGGATATGACCCAGCGTGCGACCCAGAACCGTTCGGCGGTGCTGGCGCGCAGCCTGTTGGGCGAGATCGAGCAGGCGGACCATCCGCTGCTGCGCCGCAGTCATCGGGATGCCGGTCTGGCGGTGCTGCTGTCGCCGGATGTGCCCGCCGTGCTGCTGGAGATGGGCTACATCACCAACCCCGAGGATGAGCGTCTGCTCACCGATCCACGCGCGCGCCGTCGGCTCATGCGGGCCGTGGCTGCGGGCATCGACGGCTATTTCGCCGCCCCGACCGGCGCGCTTCAGATGGCCTCGACCGGAGACGGCGCCGGCCGCCCCTGAAGGATGCTGTCGCGTCCTGGACGTTGAGCGCCTATCTTTCCGCCCATGCGCCTGCGTGTCGTGGACCTGGAAACCACCGGTGGAGACCGGACCGCCGAGATTATCGAGGTCGGCATCGTGGATGTCGTGCCGGAAGGAGAGGGCTGGCGCGCCCTGCCGCCCGTGACGAAGCTGTTCCGGCCTCGGGGTGAGATTTCGGTGCATGCTATGGCGGTGCACCACATCACGCCCGATGATTTCGGCCCTGACGACGCGCACTGTGATGAATATGCGCTGCGCGAGATGTTCGCCGAGCCAGCGGATGTCATGGTGGCGCATGCCGCCAACTTTGAACGCGGCTTCATCGCGGACACCGCCCACGGCGGTTTGCCGTGGATTTGTACGGTTCGCTCGGCCAAGGCGGTCTGGCCGCAAGCGCCGGGGCATTCCAATCAGGTGCTGCGCTACTGGCGACAGCTGAGGCTGGACCCCGCGCTGGCCAATCCGGCTCATCGGGCGGGGCCGGACGCCTGGGTGACGGCTCACCTGCTGATGGATCTGCTGAAGGAAGCCACCGTCGAGCAGATGATCCAGTGGACCCGGGAGCCCCGTCGACTGAACACAATTCCGTTCGGCAAACACCGGGGAAGCCGCTGGGCGGACGCGCCGGTGGACTATCTGCGATGGATGGCCGGGCAGTCGGACATGGACGCCGATGTCGTGGCTGCGGCGCGACAGGAGATCGAACGTCGCACCGCCCCGGCAACGGCGCCTCTGGCGGGCGTGACCGACGCGGGCTAAACCGGCGTCATGCCGCTACCGCGCCTTCCGAACATCAAGGGTCTCAAGATCGCCGAGCGTTGGTTCGTGCTCGCGGGCCTCGGCCTGCTGGGCGCGATCACCCTGGCGGGCCTGGTCGTCACAGTTTACGCCGCCTGGCTGTTCCACGATTTGCCGGATGCGTCCGAGTTGGCGGACTACCGCCCGGCCACGGCGACGCGGGTTTACGCGGGTGACGGCACCCTGATCGGCGAGTTCTCGGATGAGCGCCGAATCTATGTGCCCTATGAGCAAATTCCCCTGCCTGTGATTCAGGCCTTCCTGTCCGCCGAGGACAGTCGCTTCTTCGAGCACGGCGGCATCGACGTGTCCGGTCTGGGCCGTGCCATGTTCAAGAACGTCTTCAATGCGGCCACCGGTCGGCGTCTGGAAGGCGGCTCGACCATCACCCAGCAGGTCGCCAAGAACGTCCTGCTGACCAACGAATCCAGCCTGAACCGCAAGGTGAAGGAGGCGATCCTCGCCAACCGGCTTGAGGCGACGCTGTCCAAGCAGCAGATTCTAGAACTCTATCTGAACGAGATTTTCCTCGGCTATCGCTCCTACGGGGTGGCCGCGGCGGCGTTCAACTATTTCGGCAAGTCGCTGGATCAGCTGACGCCGGACGAGGCGGCCTTCCTCGCCTCCTTGCCCAAGGGACCGAACAATTATCATCCCAAGCGCCACCCGGGCGCGGCCAAGGGGCGTCGGGATTGGGTGCTGGGCGAGATGGGCGAGAACGGCTTCCTGACGCCGGAACAGGTCGCGACCGCACGCGCGCGCCCTCTCGTCGCGCAGGATGCGCCCCGTCGGGCCGAGTACGCGGATGCAGACTTCTTCGTCGAGGAGGCGCGCCGTCAGGCCATCCGCCAGTTCGGCGCCGAAGAGGTGAACCGCGGCGGTTATTACATGCGCACGACGCTGGATCCGAAGCTGCAGTCCGCCGCGCGCGACGCCCTGATGAAAGGGCTGGAGAACTACGACCGCCGCCACGGTTGGCGCGGGGCATGGGGCACGACCGAGTTCGCTGAAGGCTGGCAGGAGGAAGCCCTGCGCGGCACCCGTCCGCCAGAGCGCCGGAGCTGGGAAGCCGCGGGTGTGGAGAACGTCGCGGGCAACAGCGTCCGTGTCCGAAGCGCCAAGGATGACCGCGTCGGCTATCTGATCACCGGGGACGCCGCATGGGCCAACGCCAACCGTCCGCTGAAGCGCGGCGATCTGATCTTTGTTGAACGCACCGGCGGTCAATACGCCTTGAAGCAGGTGCCGCGCGTGAACGGCGCGCTGGTGGCCATCGAGCCCCAATCGGGGCGGGTGCTCGCTATGGTCGGCGGCTATTCCTATGCGCTCAGCAGCTTCAACCGTGCGACGCAGGCTCGTCGCCAGCCGGGTTCGGCGTTCAAACCGTTCGTGTATGCGGCCGCGCTGGAGGGGGATTACACCCCGGCGTCGATCGTTCTGGACGCGCCGATCAGCTTCGCGGGCGGAGCTAACGGCACGCGCTGGAGCCCTGAGAACTACAGCCGCGAATACTACGGTCCGCAGACCCTGCGTCGCGGCCTGGAGCTATCGCGCAACGTCATGACCGTTCGTCTGGCGCAGGATGTCGGCATGAAGAATGTCGTCTCGCTGGCGGACAAGATGGGCGTCGGCAAGATGGAGCCGAACCTGTCGGTGTCGCTGGGGGCCGGTGAAACCACGCCCTATCAGCTGACCGCGGCCTATGCCGCCTTCGTCAACGGCGGCCGCCGGGTGAATCCCTATCTGATCGAAATGGTGCAGGACCGGGATGGGGAGACCATCTTCCGCGCTGACCAGCGCCGTTGCCGCGATTGCGGCAGGGCGTTCAGCGGTCAGGAATCGCCCCGTCTCGATGCGCGCGGCGAGCAGGTGATCGACCCGATCACCGCCTATCAGGTCGCGTCGATGCTGGAAGGCGTGGTCCAGCGCGGCACCGCCGCCAGCGCTCGTGGCCTCGGCCGCTGGGTCGGCGGCAAGACCGGCACGACCAACGAGTATCGCTCGGCATGGTTCGTCGGCTTCTCGTCGGACATTGTCGTGGGAGTCTTTATCGGCTTTGACGACAACCGGCCGCTGGGCTCGGGCGAGACCGGCGCCACCGGCCCGGTGCCGGTGTTCAACGAGTTCATGCAGGTCGCCCTGCGTGAGCGTCCTGCGCGTCCCTTTGTCCGACCGAAAAACGCGGTCTTCCGCACCGTGAACGGCATCGAGGAAGCTTTCCGTCCCGGCACCGAGCGTCGCCAGCAGGAAGAGGCCCCGCGGCCGGAAGTCCCGACCGGACCGCAGAACTATACGGACATCATCCGTCGCGAGGAGGAGGAGGCCAGCGGCCAACCGACTCCGAACACCCCGCCGCCCACGACCCCACCGCCCCCCCGCAAGGAACCGGCAGCCGATCTGGACGGTCTGTACTAGGGCAGGGCGACCGGCCCTTCCCCTTTGCCGCGGCGCGCTTTATGTCCGCCGCTCACTTTGGATCGCAGGAGTTCGCGATGAGACCGGATGTCGAGGCCATGAAGGCCGACATCGAGCAGAGCATCGCTCTGCTCAGGAGGCGTCTTTGACTGGGATGTCGCACTTCGAAAGCTCGATGAGCTGAACGCGCGGGTCGAGGACCCGACGCTTTGGGACAATCCCGAACAGGCCCAGGCCGTCAGCCGTGATCGCTCGCGGCTCGAGGCCCAGGTCAACGCCGTCAAGGAAATGGAGCAGGGCCTCGAGGACGGGGTCATGCTGGCCGACATGGCCGATGAGGAAGGTGACGAGGCCGCTCTGGACGGTGCGCGCGCCGACCTGAAGGCTATCAAGGACCGCGCGGCCCGCGCCGAACTGGAGGCCCTGCTGTCTGGCGAGGCCGACGGCAATGACGCTTATCTGGAAGTGAATTCCGGCGCCGGCGGCACGGAGTCCAACGACTGGGCCGGCATGCTGCTGCGCATGTACAGCCGCTGGGCCCGCGCTCACGGCTATGAGGTCGAGATCGAGGCCGAGGAAGCGGGCGAACAGGCGGGCATCAAGTCCGCCACCATCCTGATCACCGGCCCCAACGCCTATGGCTGGCTGAAGTCGGAATCGGGTGTGCACCGTCTGGTCCGCATCAGTCCCTATGATGCCGCCGCCAAGCGTCACACCAGCTTCGCCTCCATCGGGGTGTCGCCGGTGGTCGATGACGCCATCGAGATCGATATCAACCCGTCCGACGTGCGCACCGACACCTACCGGGCATCGGGCGCGGGCGGTCAGCACATCAACAAGACAGACTCCGCCGTGCGTCTTACCCACGTGCCGACCAATACGGTCGTCGCCTGTCAGGCGGGTCGTTCGCAGCACCAGAACCGCGAACAGGCGTGGAAGATGCTGCGCGCCCGTCTGTACGAGCTGGAGCTGCAGAAGCGTGAGGCCGCCGCGCAGGCGCTGGCTGACGCCAAGACCGACATCGGCTGGGGCCACCAGATCCGTTCCTACGTCCTGCAGCCGTACCAGATGGTCAAAGACCTGCGGACCAACGTGGAAACCTCGGACACCCAGGGCGTCCTCGACGGCGATCTGGACGCCTTCATGGGCGCCGCGCTGGCCGCCCGGGTCGGCGAGACGCGCGGCTCGACGGTCGACTAGGTCCGTTCAGCCGCCAACATACAAAGCAAAAGGCCCCGGAGTGATCCGGGGCCTTTTCATTTGAGCCTTCAGTCGCCTCAGGCGGCGGGGGGCTTCATGTCGATGACCTGCGGAGCCGGTTCGACAGGGCGCGGCGCCGGAGCCGGGGTGGTCGGCGCCGGAGCTTCGCGGCGACCTTGCAGGACGCGGCCCTGGAAGTAGGCGCCGATGTCGATCGACAGCTGTTCGGCGGTGATGTCGCCGTCGACATAGGCGGTGGCGATCAGCTTGACCTGTTTGCCGGACACGCCGCCGACGACGCGGCCGCGGATTTCGACGTAATCCGCCGAGACATTGCCCTCAACCGCGCCGGTCTCGCCGACGATCAGACGGCCGACGCGGACGTCACCCTTCACCTGACCGTCGATCTGCAGATCGCCGGCGCCGGAGACGTTGCCTTCGAACTGTAGGTCCGACGACAGGGTCGAAAGACCGCGCGGGGCGACGGCAGGCGCAGCGGCGGCGCGCGGCGCGGCGGCCGGTGCGGGGACGCCGCCCGGGGCGGGCAGATCCGGCAGCGGCGGGATCGAGGAGCCGGAGTCAGAACGCGACTGGGGCTGCGGGGCGGGGGATTTAGTCTTGTTGAACAAGTTGGTCTCCGGCTCTGATAAAGCGGGCGGGGTTTTGCGGGCGGCCGTTCATCCACACCTCATAGTGCAGGTGAACGCCGGTGGAGCGTCCGGTCGTACCCATGGCGCCGACGCGTTGGCCAAGCGTGACACGCTGGCCCGCTCGCACGGCCATGGAGTTCAGATGGGCGAAACGGGTCTTGAAACCGCGTCCGTGGTCTATCTCAACGACGTTGCCATACCCTGAACGGACGCCGACAAAAGACACGATTCCGGGAGCCGTGGCGTAAATGGGCGTGTTCAGGGGCGCGGCGAAATCCTGTCCCTGATGTACGGCGGGGCGGCCGTTGAAGGGATCGAAGCGCACGCCGTAGCCGGAGGTGGTGCGCGCCGACGTCGGCCGCCGGAACGGCAAGCCCTCGGCGGCGTCGGCCAGCAGACGCATGTCGGTCAGATTGTCCGCCGCATGCTGGATGCGAACAGCGAAGGCCTCGTCCACGTCCAGAACGGCCCCGAGTGCGCGCGGATCGCGGGCTTCGATCAGCGGTCCGCCCAACGCGGCGTCGCGAGGCGCGTAGGCGGCGGGGTTCAATCCAGCCAGACGGAAGGCCAGACGCAGGCGTTCGGCCCGGCTGCTGGCTACGGTCTCGGCACGGGCGATCAGACGCTCCTGATCCATCCGCACGGCCACGACCCGTTGCAGCGGCGTGCTGCGGTCGGGATTCAGCGCCGGGGCCGGGGTCAGGGCCGCCTGAGCACCGTCGACGCCGTGGAACAGGGTCATGACCCGGGTCAGGGCGGCGTGGCGGCGCTCGACCATATGAGCCATTTCGTCGATGGAGCCCGAGCTGGTGCTCATCCGGATCACGGCGCTGTCCAGACGGGCCTGCAGGTCAGCGTTCAGGCGTTCTGCGGAGGCCCGGCTGCGCGCGACGTTCCGGTCGGCTTCGCTCTGGCGGACCATATCGAGGGCGAAGCCGCCCGACGCGATCAGAAACCAGCCGCTGAAAACGATCGCGCCGACAGCGCCCAGCATCTGCCGGCCGGGTGTCAGCGCCCAAGCCTTCACGTCATCACCGTTGCGAAGGTAGAGATAGCGCGTCGGGAACCAGCGCCCGATCAGCGACCGTCTGCCCTCGGTTTCGTGCTCAATCATACACAAACGCCCCCACGCCCGGCCCGTTATGAGCCACGACTGCGGGAAGACGACAAGTCTCTTCACGACTTGTTAACCACGCTGGATGGTCTTCACGCGAAGAACGTCGGTATTCGTTCCGGTTTTTCGCTTTTCAGGCGAGTGTCGTGGTCCTGTAACGCCAGTTACATCTGTCGGCGCGGCAGCTGATCCGGGCTCATAGGGATCGTGCGGCGTCGAGCACTTCGGCGGCGTGCCCCTTGACCGAGACCTTGCGCCAGATACCGCGGACCACGCCGTCGCCGTCGATCAGGAAGGTGGCCCGCTCCACGCCCATATACTCGCGGCCGTACAGCTTTTTCATCACCCAGACGCCCCAGGCTTCGGTGACGTCGCCGGGCTCGTCCGAGGCCAGAACGACCTTGAGATCATACTTGGCGCCGAAGCGGTCCAGCTTCTTCACGGGATCGCGCGAGACGCCGATGACCACGGCGTTCGCCGCGTCGAACTCAGCCGACAGGGCCGAGAAGTCCTGCCCCTCGCTGGTGCAGCCGGGCGTATCGGCCTTCGGATAGAAGTACAGCACCGCCGTCTTGCCCTTCAGGGCGTCCAGAGAAACCCGCCCGCCACCGGCGGTGGCCATGTCGAAGGCCGGGGCCTTCATGCCTTCCACGATCTCGGTCATCAGACGGGCCTCACCAGAACGATCTTCTTCTTGCCGGCTGCCAGCTTGAACACGCCGTCGGCGTTGACGTCGGCGTCCTCGATCAGACGGGCGCCGTCGGCGATGGCCTCATCGTTCAGACGCAGGCCCCCGCCTTGGGCCAGGCGACGGGCCTCGCCGTTGGAGGCGGTCAGGCCGGCCTTGGTCGCGACGGCGGCCAGCATGGCGCCGATGACTTCGTCACGAGCGATCTCGACCGTCGGCAGGTCGGCGGACAGCTGGCCCTTCTCGAAGGCGCTCTCGGACGCGGCTCGAGCGGTCGCGGCGGCTTCGGCGCCGTGCAGCATCGTTGTGGCGGCGTCTGCCAGCGCCTTCTTGGCATCATTGATCTGCGCGCCTTCGAGGGCTTCCAGCGCGGCGATCTCGTCCAGCGACAGGTCAGTGAACAGGCGCAGGAACTTGCCCACGTCGGCGTCATCGACGTTCCGCCAGAACTGCCAGTAGTCGTAGGGGCTCAGTTGCTCGGCGTTCAGCCAGATGGCGCCCTGCGCCGTCTTGCCCATCTTGCCGCCCGAAGCCGTAGTCAGCAGCGGGGTGGTCAGGCCGAAGGCGGCCTTCTGATCTACGCGGCGGACCAGATCGACGCCCGACGTGATGTTCCCCCACTGGTCCGAGCCGCCCATCTGCAGCGTCACGTTGCGGGCGCGGTTCAGCTCCAGGAAGTCCACCGACTGCATCAGCATGTAGTTGAATTCGAGGAAGGTCATCGGCTGCTCGCGCTCAAGGCGCAGCTTGACCGAGTCGAACGCCAGCATCCGGTTGATGGTGAAGTGGGCGCCGAAGTCGCGCAGGAACTGGATGTAGCCGAACTGCGAGAGCCATTCGTCATTGTCGACCATGACCGCGTCGGTCGGGCCGTCACCGAAGGTCAGGAATTTGGCGAAGACCTGTTTGATGCCGTCGATGTTGGCCTGAATGGTCTCGTCGGTGAGCTGCGGGCGCGAGGCGTCCTTGCCGGTGGGGTCGCCCACGCGGGTGGTGCCGCCGCCCATCAGGACCACAGGCTTGTGCCCAGCCTGCTGGAGGCGGCGCAGCATCATGATCTGGATCAGGCTGCCGACGTGCAGGCTCGGCGCGGTGGCGTCGAAGCCGATGTAGGCCGACACCACGCCGTTCGAGGCCGCCTCGTCCAGTTCGACGGGGTGGGTGATCTGATGGATGTAGCCGCGCGCCTGAAGGGTGCGCAGGAAGTCGGACTTGAAGGTCGGTTCACTCATGAGGGCTCCGTTAGCAGGGAAGCCGGCGAGCGTCTTGTGGGGATTGCGCCGGCTGTATGCGGCACAGGGGTTCGCGGGCCGCTCGATCAGATCGAGGGGCGGTAATACAGGCCGACATTGGTGGCGCGGGCGAACATGGGGGTCTGGGTAGCCGTAGCGGTTGACCGACGTCAAGGGCGGGGTATCGGTGAAGGATGCGCGCGACCCTTTTGCCTCATCCTTCCACGGCGGACGGACCGATCAACGCGGTCGAGGTCCAGCTTGAGCGAGACGGTACTGTGCTGTGGCTGCGTTACGTAGTCGAGGGCGAGGTGGACGAGGTCGCTTGGCCCGCGCCGGAACCGCAGGCGCGGGCTGACGAACTCTGGCGGCACACCTGCATGGAGGTCTTCGTCCGGACCGACGATGGCTATCGGGAGTACAACCTGTCGCCTTCGGGGCGGTGGGCTTCCTATGCGTTCAGTGCGCCGCGAAGCGGGATGCGTGATGCGGACGAGGTCGCGACCGTCCTGGGGCTGGATGGCGCGAAGGACCTCGTTGGCCTGGAGGCCCGGGTGGAATTGCCGGTCGGCTTTACCGGCCAGGTAGGCTTGTCAGCCGTAATCAAGGACCGGCGAGGGCACATCTCCTATTGGGCGCTGGCCCATCCTTCGGATAAGCCGGACTTCCATCACCCCGCCTCCTTCGTTCTGGAACTCCCATGAAGTTCGGTCTCGACCGCCTGCTGTCCGATCCCGCCCTGAGCGCGCCGTTGAAGGGGCGCAGGGTCGCGCTGGTGGCGCATCCGGCGTCGACGACGCAGGACCTGACCCACGCCGTGGACGCCTTGGCGGCGCATCCGGACATCGAGCTGACCGCCGCCTTCGGCCCTCAGCACGGGATGAAGGGGGACCTGCAGGACAATATGATGGAGAGCCCGGACTATACTGATCCGGTGCACGGCATCCCCGTCTTCAGCCTGTACGGCGAGGTCCGGCGGCCGCAGGCGGACTGGATGGACACGTTCGACGTGGTCCTGATCGACCTGCAGGACGTTGGGTGTCGCATCTACACCTTCGTGACGACGCTGCTCTACATGCTGGAAGCCGCTGCGGAGCACGGCAAGGAGGTCTGGGTGCTGGATCGCCCGAACCCCGCCGGGCGGCCGGTCGAGGGAACTACGCTGGTCGAGGGCTGGGAAAGCTTCGTCGGCGCCGGGCCGATGCCGATGCGGCACGGCATGACGCTGGGCGAGATGGGCCTGTGGTTCATCGACCACTTCAGGCTGGATGTGGCCTATCGCGTCATCGAGATGGAGGGCTGGCAGCCCGAGGCGGCGCCCGGCTACGGCTGGCCGCTGAATGAGCGCAGCTGGATCAACCCCAGCCCCAATGCGCCGAACGTCTCCATGACCCGCGCCTATGCGGGCACCGTCATGCTGGAGGGGGCGACCCTGTCGGAAGGGCGGGGCACGACCCGGCCGCTGGAGCTGTTCGGGGCTCCGGACATCGACGCCCGGGCCGTGATCGCCGAGATGAAGGCCTTCGCGCCCCAGTGGCTGAAGGGCTGTGGGCTGCGCGACATGTGGTTCGAGCCGACGTTCCACAAGCACGTCGGCAAGCTGTGCTCGGGCGTCCAGATCCACGTCGACGACCCGGCCTATGACCACGAGGCCTTCCAGCCGTGGCGGGTGCAGGCGCTGGGCTTCAAGGCTATCCGGCGGCTGTATCCCGACTACGACCTGTGGCGCGACTTCCCGTACGAATACGCCTTCGGCAAGCTGCCGATCGACGTGATCAACGGAGGCCCGTCGCTGCGGGAGTGGGTCGATAACCCGGCCTCGACGCCGGACGATCTGGACGCCGTCGCCACGCCGGATGAGGAGGCCTGGCTGACCAGCCGCGCACCCTTCCTTCTGTACTGACACGTTGTGCTGCAGCGCCGAAGGCGAGGTTCCCCGCAGGCATGCGCGCGGGCGCCAGATGTGCTATGTTCCGGCGTCTTGGCGATTGGTGTTATTGCGGATTTTTGTATAAACGCAGTTTATTGTGCACCTGCAAATAAACGATTGGGCTGATGTGTTCGATTCGGATAGGAGAGTGGCCTCCAACCACTCCTGCCTCATGGATGCACCGCATGGCCCTCATCAACACCGCCCTCAAGCCGTTCACGGCCACCGCCTACAAGGAAGGCAAGTTCGTCGAGATCTCGGACGCCGATGTGAAGGGCAAGTGGGGCATCTTCTTCTTCTACCCGGCTGACTTCACCTTCGTCTGCCCGACCGAGCTGGAAGACCTGGCCGGCATCTATCCGACCCTGCAGAAGCTGAACGTCGAGGTGTACTCGGTCTCGACCGACACCCACTTCAGCCACAAGGCCTGGCATGACTCGTCGCCGGCCATCGGCAAGATCAACTACTTCATGGTCGGCGATCAGTCGGGCACCATCACCAACAACTTCGACGTCATGCGTCCGGGCGTCGGCCTGGCGGACCGCGCGACCTTCCTGGTCGATCCGGAAGGGGTGATCCAGTTCATGGAAATCACTTCCGAAGGCGTCGGCCGCAACGCGACCGAGCTGCTGCGCAAGGTCAAGGCCGCCCAGTACGTCGCCGCTCACCCGGGCGAAGTCTGCCCTGCCAAGTGGGAAGAAGGCGAAGCCACCCTGGCGCCGTCGCTCGACCTCGTCGGCAAGATCTGAAGACCGCACCCATCGACCGGCGGCGGCGTGAGTAGCGTCGCCGGTCACAGGCGCCCGATCCGTCGGGCGTCCGCAGAGGCCGCGGGGTGAGTAGCGTTTCCGTCCCCGCGGCCTTTTTGCGTCCGGCTCTCGCCCGTAGCGGCTTGAGGGCGGCGCCCAACCCGTAGCCTTGTGAGGACCCCGATGCTCGACGCCAATCTGAAAACCCAGCTCGAGGGCTACCTCAAGAACATCGTCCACACCGTGGAGCTGGTCGCGTCGCTGGGCGCCGGACCCAAGTCGCAGGAGCTGAAGGCGCTGCTGGAAGAGATCGTCTCGGTCTCGCACGGTAAGGTCGAGATGGGCCGGGACTATGACGATGAGCGTCAGCCCAGCTTCCTGATCCGCCGCAAGGGCACCGACATCGGCGTGCGCTTCGCCGGTATCCCGCTGGGGCATGAGTTCACCTCGCTGGTGCTGGCCCTGCTGCACGTCGGCGGCCACCCGTCGAAGGCGGCGCAGGATGTGATCCAGCAGGTCAAGGACCTGGAGGGCGACTACCTCTTCGAGACCTACTTCTCCCTGTCCTGCCAGAATTGCCCGGACGTGGTGCAGGCGCTGAACCTGATGAGCGTGCTGAACCCGCGCATCAAGCACGTCGCCATCGAGGGCGGCCTGTTCAAGGACGAGGTCGATGAGCGCAAGGTCATGGCCGTGCCGACCGTCTTCCTGAACGGCGAGCTGTTCGGTCAGGGCCGGATGGAGCTGGAGCAGATCGTCGCCAGGATCGACAAGGGCGCCGAGAGCAAGGCGGCCGAGAAGATCAAGGCCAAGGACCCGTTCGACGTTCTGGTCATCGGCGGCGGTCCGGCCGGCGCGGCGGCCGCCATCTATGCGGCCCGCAAGGGCATCCGAACCGGCATCGCCGCAGAGCGGTTCGGCGGTCAGGTGCTGGACACCATGGCCATCGAGAACTTCATCTCGGTGCCGCACACCGAAGGGCCGAAGCTGGCCGCCCATCTGGAGCAGCATGTCCGCGAGTATGAGGTGGACATCATGAACCTGCAGAAGGCGACCAAACTGATCCCGGCCAAGGTCGCGGGCGGGCTGCATGAGGTGGTGCTGGAGAACGGCGCCAGCCTGAAGTCGCGAACTGTGGTCCTGTCGACCGGCGCACGCTGGCGCCAGATGAACGTGCCGGGCGAGGAGCAGTACAGGAACAAGGGCGTGGCCTATTGCCCGCATTGTGACGGACCGCTGTTCAAGGGCAAGCGCGTGGCGGTGATCGGCGGCGGCAACTCGGGCGTCGAGGCGGCGATCGATCTGGCGGGCATCGTGGCCCATGTGACCCTGATCGAATACGACAGCGAGCTGCGGGCCGATGCGGTGCTGCAGCGCAAGCTGGCCAGCCTGCCGAACGTGAAGATCATCACCTCGGCCCTGACCACCGAGGTCCATGGGGATGGCGAGAAGGTGACGGGTCTGTCGTACGAGGACCGCAACTCGGACGGCCACCACGACGTCGAGCTGGAAGGCATCTTCGTCCAGATCGGTCTGGTGCCGAACACCGAGTGGCTGCACGGGGCGGTGGCCCTGACGCCGCGCGGCGAGATCGAGATCGACCACCGGGCCGAGACGAGCCAGCCGGGCATCTTCGCGGCCGGTGATGCGACGACGGTGCCGTACAAGCAGATCGTCATCGCCATGGGCGAGGGCTCCAAGGCGGCGCTGTCTGCCTTTGACTACATGATCCGGACCGAACCTGCGGAGGCGGCGGTCGAGGTCGCCTGACCCCGTCCGGATCGAGCCGCTGAAGCCCCGGCGTTCGCGCGCCGGGGCTTTGTTCTGTCCGGTTGGCCGCGAGGCCGGAGCGGGGTAGGGCAGGGTCATGCAGGGCTTGAACACACGTCTGGTCGGGGTCGGGGTCGGCTGCGGCCTGGGGGCCGGGGCCATGTGGGGGCTGGTCTTCCTGGCGCCCAAGTTCGCGCCGGACGCCTCGCCCATGCTGATGAGCGCCGGGCGCTATCTGGCCTATGGCCTGTTGGCCGCCGCCTTGCTGGCGCCGCGCTGGATCAAGGTGGCGCCGCTGCTGGATGCGAAGGCTTGGCGCGCGCTGGCCTGGCTGAGTCTGGCGGGGAACATCGTCTACTACCTCTTCCTGGTGGTCGGGGTGCATTTCGCGGGCGTGGCCGCCTCGGCCCTGATCGTCGGCATGGTGCCGGTGTTGGTGGCGGTCTGGGGCCTGAAGGACAGGGATGCGCCGCCGCTGCGCAAGGTCGGGCCGCCGATCCTGCTGGCCGCGCTGGCGGTCGGGCTGATCGGCTGGGAGAGCCTGTCACGCGAAGCCTTGAACCGCGATGTCGGGCAGGTGCTGATCGGTCTGGGCTGCGCGCTGGCGGCGTTGGTCAGCTGGTCCGCCTACGCGATCGGGAACAGCCGCTGGATGGCGCGCCTGCCGCAGGTCAGCGCCCATGACTGGTCACTGCTTACAGGCGTGGTGACGGGCGGTTTCGCCGTGTTGCTGGCCGTCCCGGCGGTGGTCGAGGCCAGCGGCCAGAGCGGTGACCAGTGGGCCCGGCTGGCGGCGGCCAGCATGGGGGTGGCGATCCTGGCCTCCATCGTCGGCAACGCCTTCTGGAATCAGGCCAGCCGCCTGCTGCCGCTGTCTATGCTGGGGCAGATGATCGTGTTCGAGACCCTGTTCGCCTTCGCCTACGGCTATCTGTGGGAGGGGCGGGGGCCGACCGTGATCGAGATCGTCGCCATGGTGATGATGGTGGTCAGCGTCCTTTGGTGCGTGCGGGCGCACCGGACCTCCGCCGTTGCGGTAGTGGACGGCGACCACTGACCCGGCACACGGGAAAAAGTGCACTCAAGAAAAAATGGAGTGCACATCGTGCACTTTTTCGCGTGAAGCGGATGCGAGAGGTCATATTCAACCCTAAGGGGGCTTGGGCACGACGCCGGGGGGCGGCGAGTTCCGGTGCGGCGGGGCATAGGCCTGTGCTCACCCCCGGGGGGGGGGCGTCACGCACCGCAATGTCAAAGACCGGATCACAGTCTGCCATGCGGATGCGTCAAATTTGGACGTAGGGTCGGGCCGGTCGCGGGACGAACGCAAATCCACCTGGCGCTTTGCGCCGCTGCCTTCCCCTCGATCGGGGAAGGGCCGGGGATCGGGGTGAGGGCTGGCTGTCGACGTGAAGAGCATCTTGCGGGAGATCGACTGCGCCTCGCGAGGTCAGTCTTCAAGCGCCTGCATCCACCCCCACCCCAACCCTCCCCCATCGAGGGGGAGGGCTTCTGAGCGGAGCGGCGGATAGCCCTAGGCTACGTCACGGCTGCAATACCTGCACACACGGGCTGCAGCCTTGATGCTGGATTGGCAATGGACGCAGTTCTTGCGTGCGTAGGGTGCGAGGAGATTGCGTATCAGGCGGCCCACAATGAACCCCAGGTCCGCGACCAGCGGTTCGCCTTCATTCTTGCTCATCCAGCCAGAAGCCCCTTACGCCGGGTTTTCTTCCAGACGCTTGTCCAGATACGCGCCGACGCGGGTTTCGACGGCGGCCATGTGGTCCTGCCAGAAGTGGCTGGCGCCCTCTTCCAGTTCGTAGTCGATGACGATGCCCTTCTGGGTGCGCAGCTTGTTGACGACGCGCTCGACCTCGACAGGCGGGACGATGGTGTCAGCCGTGCCGTGCAGGAACAGGCCCGAGGCCGGGCAGGGCGCCAGGAAGGAGAAGTCGTACATGTTCGACGGCGGCGAGACCGAGATGAAGCCGTCCGTCTCGGGGCGGCGCATCAGAAGCTGCATGCCGATGTAGGCGCCGAACTGGTAGCCGGCGACCCAGGTCTGGGTGGCGGCGGGGTTGTTGGCCTGCAGCCAGTCGAGGGCGGTGGCGGCGTCGGCCAGTTCACCGATACCGGAGTCAAACTCGCCCTGCGACTTGCCCACGCCGCGGCTGTTGTAGCGCAGGGTGGCGAAGCCGCGCTTCACGAACAGCTGGTACAGGGTGACCGCGACCGGGTTGTTCATATGCCCGCCCGCCTTGGGGTGCGGGTGCAGGATCAGCGCGATCGGCGCGTTCGGACGCTTGCCCGGGGAATAGCGGCCTTCGATACGACCAGAGGCGCCGGGCAGGATGACTTCAGGCATGGGCGGAGCAAATTCCCGTGTTCAAACATCATTTCGCAGTCGCGTAATACTTGACCGCGCCAGTAGGACTTTCTAAGTCCACAGCGCGTGCAGACGCCTTTGCGAAGGCGCGGGTTCTAGCACAGGAGCCCCGAAAAGCGCGCGAATTTTGAAGGTGTGCGATGCGTCTGTCGACCAAGGGACGATACGCCGTGATGGCGATGGCCGATCTGGCCCGAAACGGACGCGACGCCGACGGGCAGGCGCGGGCTGTTTCGCTGGCTGAAATCGCCACCCGGCAAGAGATTTCACTGAGCTATCTGGAGCAGTTGTTCGCCCGTCTGCGCAAAAGCGGACTGGTGTCGAGCGTGCGTGGTCCGGGCGGCGGCTATCGCCTGTCGCAGGGCGCGGACGTGACCATGGTGGCGGATATCGTACTGGCCGTGGACGAGCCGATACGCGCCACCCGCTGCGCCGCGCACGGGACGCCGCGCGGCTGCATGATGGGCGGCGAGCGCTGCATCACCCACGATCTGTGGGAAGACCTGGGCGCGGAAATCCACGCCTATCTGGCGGCGGTGTCGCTGGAGGACGTGGTGCTGCGCCGGACGGGGGCGAGGCGCCGGACGCTGGCTCCAGGCATGGAGGCGGCGGCATGAGCGGCGTCTATCTGGATTACAACGCCTCGGGTCTGGTGCGTCCGGAAGTGCAGGAGGCCATGGCGAAGGCCTTGGCCGACAACGGCAATCCGTCGGCGGTGCACGCCGCCGGTCGTCGGGCGCGGGCGCGTATAGAGACGGCGCGGGCGCAGGTGGCCGAGCTGATCGGCGCCGATCCGACCGCCATCACATTCTCTTCGGGCGGGACCGAGTCCAATGCGCAGGCCATCGTCAGCGCGCTGAAGGGCGGCTGCGAGCGGCTGATCGTCAGCGCGACGGAGCATCCGTGCGTGGCCGAGGCCGCGCTGGCGTCGGGCGCGCCGGTCGAGGTGCTGCCGGTCGATGCGAACGGCGTGGTCGATCTGGACTGGCTGGCCGAGGCGTTGGCGCGTCCGGGTGTGGCCGTGGTCGCCATCCATCATGCGAACAATGAAAGCGGCGTGATCCAGCCGATCGTCGAGGCGGCGAAGCTGGTGCGGGCCGCGGGCGGCTGGCTGCACGTCGATGCGATCCAGTCGGCGGGCAAGATCCCGGTCGACATGCGCACGCTGGACGCGGACAGCCTGACCCTGTCGGCGCACAAGCTGGGCGGACCACAGGGCGTCGGCGCGCTGGTGCTGAAGCCGGGCCGCGAGGCGGTGCGCATCCTGCACGGCGCCGGACAGGAGCGCGGCCTGCGCGCGGGCACCGAGAATGTGCCGGGTCTGACCGGCTTCGGCGTGTCGGCGGTGTGCGCGGCGCGCGACCTTGAGGACGCGATGGCCCATGTCGTCTGGCGCGACGCCGCCGAGGCGCGGGCGAAGGCGGCGGGCGCGACGATCATCGGCGGGGCGGTCGAGCGCCTGCCCAACACCCTGTTTATGGCGGTCGAGAGCTGGGACAGCCCGCAGCAGTTGATCACGCTGGATCTGGCCGGGGTCATGATCTCGGCGGGCAGCGCCTGTTCGTCGGGCAAGACCAAGCCGTCGAAGACCATCAGCGCCATGGGCCTGCACGATCTCGCCACGGGCGGGGTGCGGGTTTCGGGCGGCTGGGGCACCACCGAACAGGACTGGACCCGTTTCGCCGACGCCTGGGTGTCGGCCTACGAAAAGCATGTCGCGCGCGCAAATCAGCGCGTGAAGGAAGTCGCGTAAGTCATGGCCGCCGTTCAGGAAACAATCGACGCCGTCGCCGCTCTCGAGAAATACGAGCACGGCTTCACCTCGGACATCGAACAGGAGTTCGCGCCCAAGGGGCTGAACGCCGACATCGTGCGCTTCATCTCCGGGAAGAAGGGCGAGCCGGAGTGGATGCTGGAATGGCGGCTGGCCGCCTTCGAGCGCTGGCAGGCCATGGAGGAGCCGACCTGGGCCGCTGTGAAGTATGAGCCGGTCGACTATCAGGACCTGTATTATTACGCGGCGCCGGTGAAGAAGGAGGGGCCGAAGTCCCTCGACGAGGTCGATCCGGAACTGCTGGAAGTCTACGCCAAGCTGGGCATCCCGCTGAAGGAGCAGGAAGTGCTGGCAGGCGTGCAGGGCGCGCCCAGGGTGGCGGTGGACGCCGTGTTCGACAGCGTCTCGGTGGTCACGACCTTCAAGGCCGAGCTGGCCAAGGTCGGCGTCATCTTCATGCCGATTTCCGAGGCCTTGCGCGAACATCCTGAGCTGGTGCGTCAGTACCTGGGCTCGGTCGTGCCGGTGTCGGACAACTATTTCGCCGCGCTGAACAGCGCGGTCTTCAGCGACGGGTCGTTCGTTTACATCCCGCCGGGCGTGAAATGCCCGATGGAGCTGTCGACCTATTTCCGCATCAACGCCAGCCAGACCGGCCAGTTCGAGCGGACCCTGATCATCGCCGACAAGGGCAGCTACGTTTCCTATCTGGAAGGCTGCACGGCGCCGATGCGCGACGAGAACCAGCTGCACGCGGCGGTGGTCGAGATCGTGGCGCTGGACGACGCCGAGGTGAAATACTCGACAGTCCAGAACTGGTACCCGGGCGACGCCGAGGGCAAGGGCGGCATCTATAACTTCGTGACCAAGCGCGCGGACTGCCGCGGCGACCGGTCGAAGGTGTCGTGGACGCAGGTGGAGACCGGCAGCGCCGTCACCTGGAAATACCCGTCCTGCATCCTGAAGGGCGAGGAAAGCTCGGGCGAGTTCTACTCGATCGCCATCACCAACGGACATCAGCAGGCCGACACCGGCACCAAGATGATCCATCTGGGCAAGAACTCGAGGTCGCGGATCATCGCCAAGGCGGTGTCGGCCGGGAAGTCGGACTCGACCTATCGCGGACAGGTGTCGGTGCACGCCAAGGCGACGGGCGTGCGCAACTTCACCCAGTGCGACAGCCTGCTGATCGGCAAGGAGTGCGGCTCGCACACCATCCCCTACATCGAGGCCCGCAACGGCTCGGCCCAACTGGAGCATGAGGCGACGACGACGCGTCTGTCGGACGACCAGATGTTCTACGCCCAGCAGCGCGGGCTGTCGCAGGAAGAGGCGGTGGCCCTGCTGGTCAACGGCTTCGTCCGCGACGTGCTGCAGCAACTGCCGATGGAGTTCGCGGTCGAGGCGCAGAAGCTGGTGGCGATCTCGCTGGAAGGGAGCGTGGGGTGACCGACCGACGGAATGGCTTCGCCAACAAGGTCGCGGAGGAAGCGCCGTCAGTCGGGCTGGTGAACGACAGGCGCGCCAACGAACGTCTTGCGCGGACGGTGGAATGGCGGGGGCCGACCGCAATCGAGCAGAAGGCGTTCGAGGATCACAAGACCCTCAAGACCTATGCGGAGTTTCTCGTGGCGGCCGCCGAGGTCGATGACGAGAGCTGGATCCTGATGGAACGCGTCTGGCACGGTTTCCCTGATCCGCCCCGCTGGATCTTCATCGCGTTCGGGCCGGACGGCCAGATGATCTGCGGTGGCGATTTCGACCATATCCCCACGAATTGGACCATGCCCGAAGGCGCGATCCTGCCTTTGGAAGAGACTGTTTGACCATGCTTTCCATCTCCAACCTCCACGTCACCGTCGGCGAGAAGCCGATCCTCAAGGGGCTGACGCTCGACGTGCCGGCGGGCGAGGTGCACGCCGTCATGGGGCCGAACGGGGCGGGCAAGTCGACGCTGGGCTACGCCCTGTCCGGACGTCCGGGCTATGAGGCGACCGAAGGCTCGGTCGACTGGAACGGGCAGGACCTGCTGGAACTCGATCCGGCGGAGCGCGCCGCGAAGGGCGTCTTCCTGTCGTTCCAGTATCCGCTGGAGATCCCCGGCGTGCCGGCGATGACCTTCATCCGCACCGCCCTGAACGCCCAGAAGCGGGCGCGCGGCGAGGAGGAGGTCTCGGCCCCCGCCTTCCTGAAGCTGGTCAAGGCGGCGTCGCAGGCGCTGAAGATGGACTTCGACATGCTGAAGCGGCCGCTGAACGTCGGCTTCTCCGGCGGCGAGAAGAAGCGGATGGAAATTCTGCAGATGGCCCTGCTGGAGCCGTCGCTGCTGATCCTGGACGAGACGGATTCGGGGCTGGATATCGACGCCCTGCGCATCGTGTCGGAAGGCGTGAACGCCCTGCGCAGCCCTGAGCGGTCGATGCTGGTGATCACCCACTACCAGCGCCTGCTGGACTACATCAAACCCGACCGGGTGCACGTGCTGGCCGCCGGCCGCATCGTCGCCTCGGGCGGCCCGGAGTTGGCGCTTCAGCTCGAGGCCGAAGGCTATGACAAATACGTGGCGGAAGCGGCGTGAACGCGCTTCCGCTCATTGATCTGAAGGACGCGTCCAGCTTCCCGTCGCGGCGGGTGGAGGCGTGGAAATATTCGGACCTTCGGAAATACCTGCGCGAGGCGCCCGCGCCGTCGCCGTCGGCCCCTCTGCCGGTCGCGGGCGGCGGGCCGTTCGAGGCGTTGGGCGGCGAGGCCATGGTGTTCGTCAACGGCCGGGCCGTGGGCGTGGACACCCTGATGGCTGCCGGCCAGCAAACCCTGCGTCTGCGTTTCGTCTCCAAGGCCGAGGGTACGGGTCATGCGGCCACGGCGCGCATCTCGGCGCGGGCCGGGGCCAAGCTGCTGCTGCTGGAGACCCATGAGGGCTCGGGCTCGGCCTATGTGGCGCACAACCGGCTGGAGCTGGACGTGGCGCGCGGGGCCGAGGTGATCCGCGTGGTGCTGATCGAGGAGCCGGCGGACGCCATTTCGGTGACCCAGGCCGAGGTGCGGGTCGAGGCGGGCGGCGTCTATCGCCAGACCGTGCTGACGACCGGATCGAAGCTGCAACGGATCGAGACCCAGCTGCTGCATTTCGCCCAGGGCGCCGATGTGCGTCTGGACGGCGCCTATGCCCTGTCGGGCGAGCGGCATGCGGACCTGACCACGGTGGTGGATCACGTGGCCGCCGACGGCCTGACCAGCCAGATAACCAAGGGCGTGGTGCGTGACACGGCGCGCGGCGTCTTCCAGGGCAAGATCATCGTCGAGCGCGGGGCCGACGGCACCGACGCCCGCATGCAGCACCATGCGCTGATCCTCGGCGAGCGCGGCGAGATCGACGCCAAGCCGGAGCTGATCATCTATGCCGACGACGTGCAGTGCGCGCACGGGAACACCGTCGGCAATCTGGACGAGGCGGCCCTGTTCTACATGCAGCAGCGCGGCATCCCGGCCGACGAGGCCCGCGCCCTGCTGGTCGAGGCCTTCCTGATCGAGGTCGTGGACCGCATCGCGCACGAGGGCGCGAGAGAGGTGGCGAAGGCATGGCTGACGGATCGACTGTGAGAACCTTTGATCCCTACGCCGCGCGCGCGCAGTTCCCGATCCTGTCGCGGACGGTGAACGGCAAGCCGCTGGTCTATCTGGACTCGGCCGCGTCGGCGCAGAAGCCGCGGGCGGTGATCCACGCCCTGACGGCGGCGATGGAGGGCAGCTACGCCAACGTCCATCGCGGCCTGCACACGCTGGCGAATGAGACGACCGAAGCCTTTGAGGCCGCGCGCGAAAGCGTGGCGCGGTTCCTGAACGCCGAGAGCCCGGACAACATCGTCTGGACCAAGGGCGGGACCGAGGCGATCAATCTGGTCGCTAACGGCCTCGGCCTGTCCATCCAGCCGGGCGACGAGATCATCGTCACCCAGATGGAGCACCACTCCAACATCGTCCCCTGGCACCTGCTGCGCGAGCGGCGCGGGGCGGTGCTGAAGTGGATCCCGCTGCTGGACGACGGGTCGCTGGACATGGCGGCCTATGCAGACCTGCTGGGGCCGAAGACGAAGATCGTCGCGGTGACCCACATGTCGAACGTGCTGGGCACCATCAACCCGGTGGTCGAGATCACCCGCATGGCCCACGCGGTCGGCGCCAAGGTGCTGATCGACGGCTGTCAGGGCGCGGTGCACGGCCTGCCGGACGTGCAGGCCATCGGCTGCGACTTCTACGCCTTCACCGGCCACAAGCTGTACGGCCCCACGGGCATCGGCGCCCTGTACGGCACGACGGCCGCACTGGAGGGCCTGCCGCCCTATCAGGGCGGGGGCGAGATGATCGAGACGGTGGAGATGGAGCGCGTGACTTACGCGAAGCCGCCGCACCGGTTCGAGGCGGGCACGCCGCCGATCCTGGAGGCCATCGGTCTTGGCGCGGCCATCGAGTGGCTGAACCAGTACGACAAGGCCGCCATCGACGCCCATGAGCGCGCCCTGTACGAGCACGCCCGCGCGCGGCTGGACGGGGTGAATTGGCTGAAGGTGATCGGCGAGGCGGAAGGGAAGGGCGCGATCCTGACCTTCACCGTCGAGGGCGCCCACGCCCATGACATCGCCCAGGTGATGGATCGTTACGGCGTCGCGGTGCGGGCCGGACTGCACTGCGCGGAGCCGCTGGCCAAACGATTTGGCCTGACGTCGAGCGCCCGGGCCAGCTTCGCCCTATATAATACGACCGAGGACGCCGACGCCTTCGCCGACGCCCTCATCAAGGCCCGTGAGTTCTTCGCATGACCGACCAGACGACCCCTGCTGAAGCCCCTGCCGTCGAACAGGACGATGACGGCGGCCGCGCGGCTGCTGTCGAGTCCGGCAAGATCAGCCAGCAGGAACTCGACCATCTGACCGACGGCATCATCGAGGCCCTGAAGTCGGTGTACGACCCGGAAATCCCGGTCGACATCTATGAGCTGGGCCTGATCTACAAGGTCGACCTGTCGGACGAGCGCGATGTGGCGGTCGAGATGACCCTGACCGCACCGGGCTGTCCGGTGGCCGGTGAAATGCCGATCTGGGTCGAACAGGCGGTGATGAAGGTCGAGGGCATCCGTTCGGCCCGCGCCGAGATCGTGTTCGACCCGCCGTGGGATCCCTCCAAGATGAGCGACGAAGCCAAGCTCGCGCTCAATATGTTCTGAGGACCGGGATGAGTGCGTCGCCCTCGCACGGTCGCAGGATCAATGGATCGGCCTTCGGGATCGGTTTGGCGGCGTCCTATGCGCTGGCGGTCTCCTGTCTGGCCAGTTGGGCTGCGCTCCTCGGCTTTACGGATTTGCCGTTTCCCGCTGGGTTCTTGTCGTTCTGGCTGTTTCACCTGGTTTGGCTAGCCAGCATCGTTCTCATGTTCCGTCGGTTCGGGAAACGTGGCGCGCTTTCGTTAGTCCCTGTGCCTTTGTTTTTGGTACCCATCGCGTTCGTTGGGATGCTCTTTGCAGCGTGCAACGCAGGTTCCTGCGTATGACGTTTGCTCCGTCTGGAAACCGCCAAGTGACCGATCTCACGACCACAGCCCGTCCGCGCCGCCCGCGCCCCGCGATCGTCACCCTGACGGACGCCGCCGCCGCGCGCGTGATCGAACTGACCGCCGACAAGCCGGTGAAGGGCCTGCGGGTCGGGATCAAGAACGGCGGCTGCGCCGGGCAGGAATACACCTTCGGCTTCGCCGAGGAGGTCGGCCCGCTGGATGAGGTGGTGACCGACAAGGGCGCGACCGTCGTGATCGAAGGCAAGGCGGTGCTGTACCTGATCGGGTCGGAGATCGATTTCGAGACGACCAAGCTGGCGTCGAAATTCGTGTTCCGGAATCCGAACCAGACGGACGCCTGTGGTTGTGGCGAGAGCGTCACCATCACCCCGCTGAAGGCCGACTGACATGATCCGCCTTGAAGGGGTGATCCGTCGCTATCGCAGCGCGGCGGGCGAGCGCGTGGCGCTGGACAGCGCGGATCTGGAGATCGCCAAGGGCGAGGTCTTCGGCGTGGTCGGCCGCTCGGGCGCCGGCAAGTCGACCCTGATCCGCACCATCAACCGTCTGGAGACGCCGGACGCCGGCAAGGTGTTCGTGGACGGGCAGGAGATCACCGCCCTGAACCCGGGCGAGCTGCGCGCCGCGCGCCGCCGGATCGGCATGATCTTCCAGCATTTCAACCTGCTGAACGCCAAGACCATCTTCGACAACGTGGCCTTCCCGCTGCGTCTGGAAGGACGACCCGAGGCCGAGGTGAAGGCCCGCGTGGTCGAGCTGCTGGAGCGGTTGGGCCTTTCGGAACACGCCAGCAAGCATCCGGCCCAACTGTCGGGCGGGCAGAAGCAGCGGGTGGGCATCGCCCGGGCGCTGGCCTGTGGGCCTTCGGTCCTGCTGTGCGACGAGGCGACCAGCGCGCTGGACCCGGAGACGACCGAGGACATTCTGACCCTGCTGGATCAGCTGAACCGGGAACTGGGGCTGACCATCGTTCTGATCACCCACCAGATGGAGGTGGTGCGTCGGGTCTGTGACCGCGTGGCCGTGCTGAAGGACGGCCGTATCGTGGAGCAGGGCGCGACGGCGGATGTCTTCCTGCACCCGCAGCATCCGGTGACGAAGGCCATGCTGGCCGAGGGCGAGGAGGCGTTTGACGCCTCCGTCGTGCCGGCGGGCGCGAAGCTGGCCAGGCTGACCTTCCGCGGCGCCTCGACCTATGAGCCCGAGCTGAGCCGCGTCGCGCGCTCGGTGGGCGTGGACTATTCGATCCTGTCGGGCCGGATCAGCCGTATCCGGGGCGAGCCCTACGGCCAGCTGGTCGTGGCCTTCACCGGCGGCGACGCCGGTGCCGCGATGGCGCAACTGACCGACCGTGGCGTCAGGGTGGAGGCCGCCTGATGTTCGACAATGTCGATTGGGGCGAGATCGCCCGCGCCGGTCTGGACACCCTGCTGATGCTGGGCGGATCGCTTGTGCTGACGGTGGTGCTGGGCGTGCCGTTGGGCGTGCTGCTGTATCTGTCGGGCAAGGGGCGGCTGGCGGCCAATCCGGTGCTGAACGCCGTGCTGTCGTTCGTCGTGAACGTGCTGCGCTCGGTGCCCTTCATCATCCTGCTGATCGTAATGCTGCCGGTGACGGTACTGCTGGTCGGGACGTCGCTGGGCGTGGCCGGGGCCATCCCGCCGCTGGTCGTCGGCGCGGCGCCCTTCTATGCGCGACTGGTCGAGACGGCCCTGCGCGAGGTGGACAAGGGCGTTGTCGAGGCCACGCAGGCCATGGGCGGCTCCACCTTCCAGATCGTGACGCGCGCCCTGCTGCCCGAGGCGCTGCCGGGCGTCATCGCCGGTGCTACCGTCACCGCCATCGCCCTGGTCAGCTACACCGCCATGGCGGGGGTCGTCGGGGCCGGTGGTCTGGGCGACCTGGCCGTGCGTTTCGGCTATCAGCGCTTCCAGACGGACGTCATGGTCGTGACCGTCGTCCTGCTGCTGGTGCTGGTTCAAATCCTTCAGATGATCGGCGACCGTCTGGTCACCGCCGTCTCCCACCGCTGATCGCTCCCCCGGAAGGCTCAAGCCATGATCCGTCGTTCGCTCCTGCTCTCCGCCGCCGCCCTGCTGACGCTCGCTGCCTGTGGCGCGGGGGGTGAGAAACGCGGGGAGGGCGGCGCCCTGATCGTCGGCGCGACCGCCGTGCCGCACGCCGAAATCCTGGAGGTCGTGAAGCCGATCCTCGCCGCCGAGGGCGTGCCGATCGAGATCAAGGTGTTCAACGACTACGTTCAGCCGAACGTGCAGCTGGCCGAAAGCCGGCTGGACGTGAACTACTTCCAGACCAAGCCGTATCTGGACGAATTCAACGCCGCGCGCGGGACCAATCTGATCACGGTGGCGGGCGTGCACGTCGAGCCGCTGGGGCTGTATTCGAAGAAGCATAACGCGCTGGCGGCCCTGCCCAACGGCGCGCAGATCGTGCTGCCGAACGATGCGTCGAACACGGGGCGTTCGCTGCTGCTGCTTCAGGCGGCGGGGCTGATCACCCTGCGGGACGGCCAGAACCCGTTGCAGACGGTGCGCGACATCACCGGCAACCCCAAGGGCTTCGTGTTCCGCGAGGTTGAGGCGGCGACCATCCCGCGCATCCTGCCGCAGGTTGATGCGGCGGTGATCAACACCAACTACGCCCTCGACGCGGGCCTGAAGCCGCGCACCGACGCCCTGTCGCTGGAAGGCGCGGACAGTCCCTACATCAACTATCTGGTGGCCCGCCCTGACAACCAGAACGACCCGCGCGTGCAGGCGCTGGCCCGCGCCCTGCGCAGTCAGGCGGTGAAGGACTTCATCGCGCGGAAGTATGATGGGGCGGTGATTCCGGCGGCTTAGGAGGGATTAGGGACTGGGGATTAGGGATTAGGGATTAGGCGGTTCGACGGTCGCACCGACGGCTGACGTGCGCCCAGACAACCTAATCCCCAGTCCCTAATTCCTGACTTTCCGGGTTTTGTCCGGCGCTTCAACCTGCACCGCCGCTGTGACCGGTGCGCCCGTCGCCTCCGCGATCAGTTCTGCGGTGCGGCCTTCGACGGCGGCCTCCAGCCGGGCGAGGAACTCGTCCTTGGGCAGGCCGACGGGGATGGGGTCGAGGAACTCCAGCGTGGCTGTGCCCGCCGTCTTTTTGAACGCCTCCTGTGACCAGAACAGACCCAGGTTGGTGGCCAGCGGCACGACCGGCATGTTGAAGTCGCGGTACATGTGCCAGACGCCCGAGCGATAGCGGTATTTCTCGCCGATCCTTGCCAGATGGCCCTCCGGGTAGATGAGGATCTTGCGGCCCTCGGCATGGGCGTCGGCGGCGCGGTGTTTCAGGGCGTCGCGGGCTTCACGGCCGCCGCAGCTGTTGACCACGATGGCGCCCAGCTTGCGCAGGACCGTGCCCAGCAGCGGAAACTTCTCCAGATGGTCGCCGGTGACGAAGGCGAGGTCGTGGAAGCGGTCGTAGGTGGCGAAGCCGTCGCCCCAGCTCTGGTGCTTGGAGGCGATGATGAAGGCGCCCTGCGGCAGGCGGTCCTCGCCCCGGTAACGGATACGGATGCCGGCAAGCACACGCATGGCCCAGACCATGCGCCGGACGTAGCGGCGGATGATCCAGCCGGTCGCCTTGCGCCCCGGAGCCAGCGCCGCGACGCTGGCGGCGAGGGTGTAGAGGATGGACAGCGACCAGTAGGCGATCGCGAAGGCGAAGCTGCGCATGGATTTACTATGCCGCGATCTGGCGACGGGCCAAGAGATCAGGCTGCCTGCTCAAGAGCTTCGGCCGAGGTGACGCGGTTCCGGCCCGCCCGCTTGGAGGCGTACAGGGCGCTGTCGGCGCGTTCCAGCAGGCTGGTGTGAGTGTCGCCCGGCTGGCGCACGGCGAAGCCGGCGGAGATGGTCACGGCGCCCAGTTCGTCATTGGTCGAGCGACGACGCAGCGAGCGCGAGGCGATCTCCTTGCGGATAGCCTCCAGCGCGATGGCGACCTGGCGGGCATCCTCGCGCGGGAAGATCAGGGCGAACTCCTCGCCGCCGTAGCGGGCGGCGACGCGGGGCGCCTGACCGAAACGACCGATGACGCTGGCGACATAACGCAGGACCTGATCGCCGGTCTGGTGGCCCCAGGTGTCGTTGAAGCGCTTGAAGTGATCGACATCGAGCACGGCCAGCACCAGCGGTTCGCCGGTGGTCTCGGCCTGTTCGCAGGCGGCGATCAGATGCTCGTCAAAGGCCTTGCGGTTGGCCAGATTGGTCAGGGCGTCGGTCATCGCATCGCGACGGACCTGTTCCAGATGCTCGCGCAGACGCGCGACCTCGCGGGTGGAGGCGTCCAGCTTCTTCTCCAGCGTCTCGTTCTCGCGCTGGATGCGGCGGGTGGCGGTGGTCAGGCCGCCGACGATGGTCTTCAGGGCCGCGCCGTCACCGGCGGTCTCGATGCTGGTGGCGGCCTTGTCCAGCGTCTGGCCGTAGGCGGACTGGGACTTGTGGGCGCGCGAAATGGCGTCGGCGACGCTGGACAGCTCGCGGTCGAGCACGCGACCGGCGTCACGGATTTCCTCGGTCAGGCGGCCGCGCGGCAGGTACTCGGCGGCCAACATGTCGGCCACGGCCTCGGTGAAGGGCTCCCGGGCGCCCAGCATGCGCTGCATCTCGCGACCCAGAGCGCTTTCGGGGTCGCCGAGATAGTGAAGCCAGAGCTCGAAATTGAGCGGGGTCGGCCAGACGCCCGCGGTCTCCATCTCGTCGATCACACGACGCGACAGCCCGTAGGCTTCGGGACTCCGAAGCGTGGTTTCGACCGGCAAGGTCATGCGGAATTCTTCCCCGATGCGTATCGCTCCTGACGAGCGACGCGGGCGAAACGCTAGACCGAAGACAGGTAACGAGGGGTTAAGCGTAACCGCCGTTCGGCGGAAAAGCTCAGCCCCTGATCGTCACCGGACGGCGCAGGAAGGCGGGGATTTCGGCATCACCGAACGGTCGGCCATTGCCTGAGCGGGGCGCCTCCGGAGCGGCGGCTTCGCGCGATTCGGCGTTACGCTCCCGGTCACGACCCCGGCCACGCTCACGGCGCGGCTCGCGCGGGGCGGGCGGCTCAACGGAGGCCTCGGCCTCGACCAGATCGGCGACGGCGGTTTGGGCCACCGGAGCGGCTTCGACCGGAGTGTCCACGGCGGGCTTGGCGCCGCGACGGCTGCGCGTGCGGCGGGCGGGCGCGGCGTCCTCGGCGGCGAGGGGCGCCGGAGCGACTTCGGTCGCGGGCTGTTCGCCGAGGGCCTCGGGCGCGGCATCCTCGTGACGGGGCGCGCGGGCCGGGCGGTCGCCACGGCCGCGGGCGCGCTTTTCGCCGCGACCGCCGTCGCGTCCGCCGTCACGGCGGGGCGCATCCTTGATGGCGGCGAAGTCGATGCCGTCCAGGACCAGTTCTTCCGGGTCCTTCTTGATCAGCTTCAGCACCTTGTCCAACGCCTTGTCGTCGGCCGGGGTGACGATCATGAAAGCCTGCCCCAGCTTGCCGGCCCGACCAGTGCGGCCGATGCGGTGCACATAGTCGTCGGCGTGGTGCGAGACGTCGTAGTTGAAAACGTGGCTGACATCCGGGATGTCGAGGCCGCGCGCGGCGACGTCGGAGGCGACCAGAATCTTCAGTGCGCCCGAACGGAAGTCCGCCAAGGTCTTCATGCGCAGCGACTGGTCCAGATCGCCGTGGATCGGGGCGGCGTCGAAGCCGTGGGTCTTCAGAGACTTGGCGACGATGTCGACTTCCGACTTGCGGTTACAGAAGACGATGCCGTTCTTCACGTCCTCGCGGCCCACCAGGGCGCGCAGGGCGGTGCGTTTGGCCTTGGGGTCCGAGGTCGGGATGCGGACGATATACTGGGTGATGGTGTCGGCGGTCATGGCCGGACGCGAGGCCTCGATCCGGGTCGGATCCTTGAGGAACTGCGTGGTCAGGCGGGTGATTTCCGGCGGCATGGTGGCCGAGAAGAACAGGGTCTGGCGCTTGGGCGGCGTCAGTTTGAAGATTTTCTCGATGTCCGGGATGAAGCCCATGTCCAGCATGCGGTCGGCTTCGTCGATGACCATCAGCTCCACGCCGGTCAGCAGCATCTTGCCGCGCTCGAACAGGTCGATCAGGCGGCCCGGGGTGGCGATCAGCACGTCCACGCCCTTGTTCAGGGCGGCGACCTGGTCGCCCATGGAGACGCCGCCGATCAGCAGCACCCAGTTCAGCTTGGTGCCCTTGGCGTATTTGGCGAAGCTTTCGGCGACCTGGTCCGCCAGTTCGCGGGTCGGGGCCAGCACCAGGGCGCGGGGCATGCGGGCGCGGGCGCGGCCCGACTGCAGCCGGTCGATCAGGGGCAGGGTGAAGGCGGCGGTCTTGCCGGTGCCGGTCTGGGCGATGCCGAGCACGTCGCGCCCGGCGAGGGCCACCGGAATGGCGGCGGCCTGAATGGGGGTGGCGGTCGTATAGCCGGTATCGGCGACCGCTTGCAGGGTCGTGGGCGAGAGGCCCAGTTGCGAAAATTCAGTCATGGGTCCTTGGGACTATGGAAGGACGTCCCGCGCATCGGGTCGTCGTGCGATGTCTCGGAACCGCCCTGTGCCGTGGGCGAGCGGGCGGCGCGAATTCGCCAGTCCTGTCCCGTAACGTTGGCCGCATATAGAAGCCCCTGCGCCATAGTCAACTATTCGTGTCGCGCGGATCGGGGGTTGGCATTGCGTTACAGGCTGTTAATAGTCCGCCCGGGAAGGGTCTTTGAGAGGGTATCCAGCATGCTTCGCACGCTTGCTGCAGCGACGATTGCTGTCGTGTGTCTGGCGGCTACGCCGGGCCAGGCCGACATGAACGCCGCATTCGGCAACACTGTGCTGTCCCGCTATGCGGACGGTGGTTGGGTTAAACATTACTTCGACGCCGACGGGTCCTACCGCTCGCGCTGGTCGGACGGCACGAACCTGACGGGCCGCTGGCGCGTGCAGGGCAGCCGCGTCTGCCTGAACAACATCCGTCCGCGTTTCCTCTGGATCGACAGCTTCTGCCAGGAGATGATCGACGCGGACGTGGGCGACACCTGGCACTCGCGCGACCCGCTGGGCCGCCGTGTCCAGAACGTGCTGGTCGCGGGCCGCCAGTAGGTTCGGCCGACAGTCAGGGCTGAAACATCGAAACGCGGACGCTGAAGGGCGGCCGCGTTTTTTGTTGTTCGCGGTCTCAGTACGGATCGATCGAAATGACGCGCCCGTCAGAGGTGACGCGACAGATGGAGCGGTAGCTGCCGGTCGCCATGGTCATCTCCCACTGGTCCCGTCTCAGGTCCCTGACGCTGATCGGCACGCTGGAGCCTTGCGGACGGCTCTGGAAGTCGTCGGCGCGGCGCGAGCAGGCGTTCTGCGCCTGCCAGGGCGCCTGACGGACCCAGCGGGATTTGGAGTTGCGGCGATTGCCCGCCTCGCCCTCCCCGGCGAGGTAGCCCTCGTGATAGCCCTCGGTCTCGTGCCGGTCGTCGTAGGGAGAGCCATAGAGCCCGGCCTGATAGCCGCAGCGGCCCGGTTCGCCCTCCGCGCGTGACCGGCGCGCGGGCGCCGACCAGATCGGACAGGCGGCCCGGCGTCTTGGCCATGGCCGGGGCTACGGCCGTGAGCGCAAGGGCGGCCGAAAGGCTGATAGCAGCGAAGGATCGTGCGAAGGTCATGACGCTTTCCCTAGATAAGGCCTCCGGGCGCGGCCCGTGGGTCATTGGGGCTACGAACTCGCGCAGTGGGCGAGTCGCGTTCGTTGAACAGCTTTGACGGTTAAGCATCGTTCGGATGGAGGATGGCGCGCGGCTGCTGTCGGGGGATTGATTTCGCTTCTGATCTCAGTCCGCCGCCGCATCTCTCAGGGTGGTGTTTTGGTTAATGACGCAATCTTGAGTGGACGCCCCATCTGTCTCCCGGTCCCATCGGAGGGTACAGCTTGAGGGGGGTAAGATGGCGTGTAACCTGGACGTTTCCGGACAGGCTCCGAACATGGAGACCGGCGTCACAACGGCTCTTACCTCGGCCGGTGAGATCAGGGCCGGCCAACCGGGCGCCGCAGCCGTGCGCGGCGCGGCGACCCTCTATCAGGGTGCGCGGTGGGGGACCGGACTGATCGATACTGTAATGACGCTGCGGAGTTGGTCATCTGAAACCGAGATTACCCAGGCGGTGATCAACGCCTCCAACATGCCGGGCATGGCCGGGCGGTTGATGAATAATATCCCGGTGACCAGCGGGCTGGGTTCGACGTCCAGCGCGCTCGGCGCAGTGAACGATGCCATCAACTGCAATCGCGGCCCTGCGCCGCTTCCTCCGGGAGATGATCCTAACAATCCGAATGGCCCCGGCCCAAATGATCCGAACAATCCTAACGGCCCCGGCCCGGGTGGGCCGGGCGGCGCGTTCGGAACCCCGCCCACCGGTCCGGGCGGCCCCGGCGGCGGGAACGGCGGCGCAGGCGGATCGAACTTCGGCAACGGCGGTCCGGGCATGCCTTGGCGACCGCAGGCGCCGGAGGATCAACCGCCGAAGGATCCGCTGGTTCTTGACCTCGACGGTGACGGTATCGAGCTGGTCGGTCTCGATGCGTCGAACGCATTCTTTGACATCGACAACGACGGGTTCGCCGAACATACCGCTTGGGTCACCGGCGGTGACGGGTTCCTGGTGCGGGACCTCAACGGCAACGGCGCCATCGACTCACTGGCGGAAATGTTCGGCACTGAGGACACCAACGGGTTCGATGTCCTCGCAACATTCGACAGCAACAATGACGGCGTGATCGACGCCAGCGATCCCATCTATGCGACGTTGGGAGTCTGGATTGACGCCAATGGCGACGGCGTCACGGACGCCGGTGAACTCGTCAGTCTGGCCAGCGCCGGCGTCACGGCGATCAATCTCGGCCACACGGCCAGTGGAACGGTCGTCAACGGTTCGATCATCGCCTCCACCGGGAGTTATGCCGGCGCCAATGGTTCGGGTGGCGCCGCTGCGGTGTTTTTCGAGGTGAACCAGACCCTCTCCCGCTACACCCTGCCTACAGGCTTCACCTATCATGCGGATGCCGAAAAGCTGCCGGAGCTGATGGGCTACGGGGACGTGCCTGACCTGCGGGTGTCCATGTCCCTGAACGCCGATCTTCGGGAGGCGGTGATCGATCTCGTCACCAGTTCATCCAGCCTGAGCTACGCTGACCTGAGGGCCGGACTGGTTGATATCCTGCTGGCCTGGACGGGTGCGGATTCGGTTACGCCCGGGTCGAGGGGCGCCAATATTGATGCGGGACATCTGGCCTTGATCGAGGCCTTCTATGGCTTCGACTATCAACTTGCTTTGCCGACCGGGGGCACCACGCCCGACCCGACGCCGGCGGAAGCCATTAGGCTCGAGGCGATCTTCGATGCGATCGTCGGGTTCTACGGCTCGCAGTTCGTAAGTCAGGCTGCGTACGCGGACTTCTTCTTCAATCCTGACCTGGAAACGGCTCTGGCGAACCCGCTCTGGGTTTTCATAGGCGAGAATTTCGATGGAAGTCTGGCCAGCGCCGCGCAACCGCTTCAGGAGCTGGTGGAGTCGATCTACTACATGTCCCTCGGCATCGGTGGGCCGGAGGGAATGGTCGGCGTTCTGGAACAGGTTCTGCCGTGGCTGACTTATAGCCGCGACATCCGGTTCGGGGGGGATCAGCAGGCCTTCGAAGGCGCCCTGAGAGAGGTGATGTCGAGGTATTTCGACAACGAGGCCGTTGAGGAAGTCTGGATCCAGATCATTCGCGGCGCCAACGTTGTGAATCTGGATGCAGGGGATAGTCTGCTTGATGTAACCGGCGGCGCGGATTTCATTAATCTGACCGCAGGCGCCGGAATCGCTTCGGGCGGTCAGGGCGACGACACCTATTATTATTTCGCCTTCGAGGGAGACCTCGCGATCTATGACGGCGGCACCTACTCCCTGAATGATCAGGTGGTCATGGACTGGCTGTTCTCGTGGGATGCGACTCTCAGCCGGTCCGGCGCGAATTTCGAGGATTTGGTCATTACGTTCAGTAGTGGCGAAAGCCTGACGATCATCGATCAGTTTGACCCCGAGGGCTGGGGACGAATCGAGCGCTTTGTCTTCACAGATCTCGTCCTTACGGATTCCCAGATTCGCGCCACCCTGATCGCATCAAGCCAGACCGCCGGTGATGATGTGGTGCGCGGCTTCCACACCAACGACGTCCTTCAGGGCGGTCTGGGCGCCGACCTTCTCATCGGGGGCGCGGGAGACGACACTTACATCTATGAACTCGGCGACGGCCACGATGTGATCGAGGACGGCGGCGTGATCTCCGTAGACACGCTGCAGATGTCGGGCGTGGCTGTGTCTGACGTCGTGTTCGCCCGTGATCCGGGCAACATCAACGACCTCATCCTGTCCTTCTCCGACGGCGGGACTGTTCGGGTTGTCGGTCAATTCGAGAGCAACACCTGGGATCGGATCGAGAACTTTGTGTTCTCGGATGTGACCATGAACGCGGCGCAGCTGAACGTTTATCTGCTGCAGCACGCGGGCACGGCAGGCGATGATTTCATTCAGGGCTTCGCAACCGATGACATCATGCAGGGCGGGCTCGGGGATGATTTCCTGATCGGCGGAGCGGGCAACGACACCTACATCTACGCCCTGGGCGACGGCCACGATGTGATCGATGACGGCGGCGTCATCTCGGTCGATACCCTGCAAATGTCGGGAATCGCGCTGGCCGATGTGTTGTTCACGCGTGATCCGTCGAATGCCGACGACCTCATCCTGACCTTCGCGGACGGAGGGACCGTTCGGATCGACGATCAGTTCCACTCGAATGGCTGGGACCGTATCGAAAACTTCGTTTTCTCGGATGCGACCCTGACCGCGGCCCAGGTCAATGTCCGCCTGCTTCAGCAGGCCGGTACGTCCGGCAATGACGTGATCCGTGGCTTCTCGACTGACGATATCATGGAAGGCGGGGAGGGCGACGATCTTCTGATCGGGGGCGCGGGCAACGATACCTACCTCTATGCCTTGGGCGACGGCCACGATGTGATCGATGACGGCGGCATCATCTCGGTCGACACCCTGCAAATGTCAGGAATCGCACTGGCTGATGTGTTGTTCACGCGTGATCCGGCCAACGCCAATGATCTGATCCTGACCTTCGCGGACGGAGGGACTGTTCGCATCGACGACCAGTTCCACTCGAATGGCTGGGACCGTATCGAGAGCTTCGTGTTTTCGGATGCGACCTTGACCGCAGCCCAGGTCAATGTCCGCCTGCTCCAGCAGGCCGGTACGTCTGGCAATGACGTCATCCATGGCTTCTCGACCGACGACATCCTCCAGGGCGGGCTCGGCAACGACCAGCTGTTCGGCGGTGCCGGAAACGATACCTACATCTACGCGCTCGGAGACGGGCAGGATGTGATCTTCGATAGCGGGATCGGCGGGTTCGATACCCTGACCTTCCTCAATATCGATCTGGCGACCACCACCTTCTCTCGCGCGGCCGATGACGCTGACGACCTGATCATCACCTTCGCCGATGGCGGCAGCGTTCGCGTTGACGAGCAGTTCGACAGCCTCGCCTGGTATCGCATTGAGGCGTTCGACTTCGGCGCGGCCGGCACCTTCAACCACGCGGACATTCTCGGGATGTTGTGACCCCGTCGGGAGCCCTGCCCTTGACGAGGGCGCGGCTCCCGGTCCGCTGCCGCTTAGGGACGGGCATGGGCGCTGTGTGGGCCCGTTACGTCGGTATTGCGTTGCGGGCGCCGAAGGAGCGCCGAGCGCCTGGACCTGACCGGCCGGCTGAACGTCCTGACGGGTGTGTGGCGACGGCGCGACCGAACGATTCCGAACCGGAGCGCCGGTGCGGGAAAAGTTAGCAGGGCGATGTTTTGAAAGTTGGAATGGCTACTCGCCTGGGTGGGCGGGCGCGCCACTTCTTCCTGATCTATATGAGGAAAAAGTGGCGCGAGTGACGGGGCTCGAACCCGCGACCTCCGGCGTGACAGGCCGGCACTCTAACCAACTGAGCTACACCCGCGTTTCCCGGCCGAAGCGCTGGTGCGCCGCGGCGAGGGGCGTCGTTTAGGCGGGCTCGCCGGACACGTCAACAGGTCGTTCGCGGAAAAATTCGGATCAGCGTTTTTCCACTCCCGGACCGGCGACGGCGGCGGCCTCCGGCGGGGCCGACGGACCCGTCAGACCGCCCTCCGCCGGGGTCTGGATCGCCACGGCGGGCGGGGGCGGCTCGTAATGCACGCCGACGCCCGGCCCCAGCGGCAGGTCCAGCGCCACCCAGGCGGCCACCATCAGCAGGCCCGCGACGAGGAAGGCCCCCGCGTAGGGCAGCATGGTCGACATCAGGGAGCCGAGGCCGAATCTGGGATCCCAGCGCTGGGCGAAGGTCAGGATGAGCGGGAAGTAGCTCATCAGGGGCGTGGCGATGTTGGTGACGGAATCGCCCATCCGGTAGGCGGCGGTCGTCATCTCCGGGCTGATTCCCAGCAGCATGAACATCGGCACCACGATGGGGGCCAGCGCCGACCACTTGGCCGAGGCCGAGCCGATGAACAGGTCGAAGAAGCAGGAGACCAGAACGACGGTGATCAGCAGCAGAGGGGTGGGCAGGGCGATGTCCTGCAGGCCCGCCGCCGCGTTGACCGCCAGGATCGGTCCCAGACCCGACCAGTTGAACATCGCGACGAAGTGGGCGGCGAAGAAGGCCAGCACGATATAGGGCGCCAGCTGAGACAGGCCCTCGACCATCATGCGCACCATGTCGCGGTGCGACTTCACCGAGCCCGCGCCCGCGCCGAAGGCGCCGCCCGCGACGAAGAAGGTGATGGCGAAGAAGGCGACCAGCGAGCGATAGAGGGGATTGTACTCCTGCCCCGGCTCGGCCTCGAGATCGACGAAGGGGGAGCCCGGAAGGAAGGTGACGAGGGTCCACAGGGCGATCATGCCCAGGACGGCGAGACCGGCCCAGGCCAGTCCGCGCTTCTCGGGGGCGGTGAGGGGCGTCTTCTCGTCAGCGGCCGGGGCGTCCCTGGCCGAGGCGGGTGTCCACTGGCCGAGACGCGGCTCGATGATCCGGTCTGTCAGGAACCAGACGATGGGGGTGAAGACGACCACGACGCCGACGATGAAGAACCAGTTGCCGGCGATGTTCACCGAATAGGACGGGTCGATCAGGCGCGCGGCGGGCTCGGTGATGCCCAGAATCAGGGCGTCCGAGGCGCCGGGGAAGAGATTGCCCGCATAACCACCCGAGACGGCGGCGAAGCCTGCGGCCAGACCGGCGAGGGGGTGGCGGCCCGCGGCGGCGAAGATGACGGCGGCGAGGGGAATGACGACCACATAGGAGGCGTCCGAGGCGTGGTGGGACATCATGCCCACGATCACGACCACGGGGGTCAGGATCATCTTCGGCGCATTCAGCAGGGCGCCGCGAATGGCGGTGGCGAACAGTCCGGACCGCTCGGCGACCGAGGCGCCGTAGATGATGGTGATCACGATCCCCAGCGGCGGAAACTCCGCCAGGGTCTTGGGCATGCCTATGATCAACCGTTCGAGATTCTCGGCGGAGAGCAGGCTCTGGGCCGCGAGGGTGTCGCCGGTGACCGGATTGACCGCCGACCAGCCGAGGCCGGAGCCGATCAGGCTGAGAACGATCAGGCCGAGGATCAGCCAGAGGAACAGGAAGACGGGGTCGGGAAGGCGATTCCCGATCTTCTCCACGGTGTTCAGAACCCGCGCGCCAATGGCCATTCGCCTCTCCCCTCGACGTTGAAGTTTACGTGGCGCGAGGGGACGCGACGGGGGCTGTCGGCGCAAGGGGAACGACGTGCGACCAACTGTCCGCGAAGCTGCGAACCATTCTCAAGAAAATCCTTTCACAGCATGGGTTTGAACCTCGGGCGATCCGGGTCTAGAAAGCGCCGAATCCGCCCCTCCCTCTGTGGCGGACGAGGTCCCTACGGATGAATGCATTCCTTCTCGAATATCTGCCGATCGTGATCTTTCTCGGGATCGCGGCGGTGATCGGTCTCGTCTTCATGCTGGCCGCCTGGATCATGGCGCCCACGAACCCCGACTCGGAGAAGCTTTCAGCTTACGAGTGCGGGTTCAACGCGTTCGACGACGCGCGCATGAAGTTCGACGTGCGGTTCTATCTGGTGTCGATCCTCTTCATCATCTTCGATCTTGAAGTGGCCTTCCTGTTCCCGTGGGCGGTGTCGATGTTCGACCTTTCGCAAGCGGGCATGGTGTTCGCCTTCTGGTCGATGATGGTCTTCCTCGGCGTTCTGACCGTCGGCTTCATCTACGAATGGAAGAAGGGCGCGCTCGAATGGGAGTGACCACCAACAACGTGCCGCTGATCGGCATGGGCAACTCCGGCGCGTCGCCGGTGGGCCCGGGCGCGTCGTCGCCCGTCGCCTATGGTCTGGGCGCCCGTTCGATGGTCGAGGGCTATGATCCCGCGATCCACGACAAATTCTTCGAGGCGGTGAACACCGAACTGGGTGAGCGCGGCTTCCTGACGACCTCGCTGGACGACGTGATCCAGTGGGCCCGTACCGGCTCGCTGATGTGGATGACGTTCGGTCTGGCCTGCTGCGCCGTCGAGATGATCCAGATGTCGATGCCGCGCTTCGACGTCGAGCGCTTCGGCATGGCCCCGCGCGCCAGCCCGCGTCAGTCGGATCTGATGATCGTCGCCGGCACCCTGACCAACAAGATGGCTCCGGCCCTGCGCAAGGTTTACGACCAGATGCCCGACCCGCGGTACGTGGTGTCGATGGGCAGCTGCGCGAACGGCGGCGGCTATTATCACTACAGCTACAGCGTGGTTCGCGGATGTGACCGGGTGGTTCCGGTGGACGTCTATGTGCCCGGGTGCCCGCCGACGGCGGAGGCGCTGCTGTACGGTCTGCTGCAACTGCAGAAGAAGATCCGTCGCACGGGGACCATCGAACGATGACCTCTCTGGTGAAGCAACAGGCGCTGGAAGCCGCCCTGACGCCGCTGGGCGCGGAGATGGTGGCCGAGCTTGGCGTGCAGGCGCAGCTGGCGTTCGGCGAACTGACGCTGGTGGCCGAGCGCGAGAAGATCGCCGAGGTGCTGTCGGTGCTGAAGGAGCGTTTCGGCTTCCAGCAGCTGATCGACCTGTGCGGCGTGGACTTCCCGGATCGCGTGGAGCGGTTCGAGGTGGTCTATCACCTGCTGTCGCTGACGCGGAACGCGCGCGTGCGGGTCAAGGTGACCACGGACGAGGTCCAGCCGGTGCCGAGCGCCGTGTCGGTCTATCCGAACGCCGACTGGTTCGAGCGCGAGGCGTTCGACATGTACGGCATGCTGTTCTCGGGCCACCCGGACCTGCGTCGCATCCTGACCGACTACGGTTTCCAGGGGCATCCGCTGCGCAAGGACTTCCCGATGACGGGTTATGTCGAGGTGCGGTACGACGAGGAGCAGAAGCGGGTCATCTACGAACCCGTCAAGCTGACCCAGGAGTTCCGCCAGTTCGACTTCCTGTCGCCCTGGGAAGGCGCTGAGTATCCCGCCCCGGTCCTGCCGGGCGACGAGAAGGTGAAGTGATGGCCGAAGGTTCGAGCATTCCGGCTCCGATCGGCGCCACCGACGTCTTCGACGACATGGAAGACGGCCGGACCGCGCACGCCCGCGAGATGGACGACCGCAAGTTCACGATCAATTTCGGCCCGCAACACCCGGCCGCGCACGGCGTGCTGCGTCTGGTGCTGGAGCTGGACGGCGAAATCGTCACCCGTGTCGATCCGCACATCGGTCTGCTGCACCGCGGCACCGAAAAGCTGATGGAGGCGCGGACCTATCTTCAGAACGTGCCGTATCTGGATCGCCTCGACTACGTCGCGCCGATGAACCAGGAACATGCATTCTGCATGGCCATCGAGAAGCTGCTGGGCATCGAGGTGCCTTACCGGGCACAGCTGATCCGCGTGCTGTATTCGGAGATCGGCCGGATCGGGAACCACCTGCTGAACGCGACCATGCAGGCCATGGACGTCGGCGCCCTGACGCCTCCGCTGTGGGGCCATGAAGAGCGCGAGAAGCTGATGGTGTTCTACGAGCGCGCCTGCGGCGCCCGTCTGCACGCCAACTACTTCCGTCCGGGCGGGGTCCATCAGGACCTGCCCAACGCCCTGATCGACGACATCGGGCGCTGGTGCGCCGAGTTCCCGGCGGCCCTGAAGGACATCGAGAGCCTCGTCACCGAGAACCGCATCTTCAAACAGCGCAACGTCGACATCGGCGTGGTGTCCAAGCAGCAGGCCCTGGACTGGGGCTTCACCGGCGTGATGCTGCGCGGCTCGGACATTCCGTGGGACCTGCGCAAGGCCCAGCCGTATGAGTGCTATGCGGAACTCGAGTTCGACATCGCCGTCGGCAAGAACGGCGACTGCTGGGACCGCTACCTCTGCCGCGTCGAGGAGATGAAGCAGTCGGTGCGGATCATGGAGCAGTGCATCCACAAGCTGCGCAACTGCCCCGGCGAGCCGGTCATGCTGGAGGACAACAAGATTGTCCCGCCGCGCCGCGGTGAGATGAAGCGCTCGATGGAAGCGCTGATCCACCACTTCAAGCTCTACACCGAGGGCTTCCGGACGCCGGAAGGCGAAGCCTACGCCGCCGTCGAGGCGCCGAAGGGCGAGTTCGGCATCTATCTGGTGTCGGACGGTACGAACAAACCGTACCGGGTGAAGATCTCGGCGCCCGGCTTCCGTCACCTGCAGGCGATGGACTGGATGAACCGCAACCACCAGCTGGCTGACGTCTCGGCCATCCTGGGCTCGCTCGACATCGTTTTCGGAGAAGTGGACCGATGAGCGTTCGTCGTCTCGCCAAGGAACAGCCTGACTCTTTCGCCTTCTCGAAGGCGACGAAGGCCAAGGCTGAATGGTGGATCAAGAAGTATCCCGAGAACCGTCGCCAGTCGGCGGTGATCCCGGTGCTCTGGCTGGTCCAGAAGCAGGAAGGCTGGGTCTCGGAACCCGCCATCCGCGCCGTAGCCGAACTGCTGGGCATGCCCTTCATCCGGGTGCTGGAGGTCGCGACCTTCTACACCATGTTCATGCTGCAGCCGGTCGGCTCGGCGGCCCTGATCCAGGTGTGCGGCACGACGCCGTGCATGCTGCGCGGCGCCAATGATCTGATGGACGTCTGCAAGAAGAAGATCGGGCCGAAGCAGACGCTGAGCGCCGATGGTCGCTTCACCTGGGAAGAGGTCGAGTGCATGGGCGCCTGCGCCAATGCCCCGATGGCCGCGATCAACGACTACTACTTCGAAGACCTGACGCCGGAAAACATGGCCCAGATCATCGACGACTTCGCCGCCGGCAAGACGCCGAAGCCGGGCTCGCGCGTCGGCCGTCACACCTCGGAGCCCGAGGGCGGCGCGCGCACGCTGACCGATCCGAAGCTGTATGACGGTTCGGCCGCCAAGCCGATCAAGTCGCTGCCGAACAGCAAGCCGGTGACGGCATGAGCCTGCCTGACCTCGACACCGAAGAGGGCCGCGCGGCCTATCGCGCCGAGGTCAAGGCCGTGGGTCGTCCGCTGCGTCTGGGCGGTCTGGTGCTGATCCTGCTCGGCGCCGGCTATGTCATCGCCACGCGCTATGAGGCCCTGCCGGCGATCCAGCCGCTGATGCTGGTCGCCTACGGCTTCGTCGCCGCGGGCTGGGTGCTGTTCCTGGCCGCGACCTACCTGCGTACCCGCTACCACAAGCGCCGTCTGGCGGAAGGACTCTAGGAACCATGGTCGGTATCCTCGAAGACAAGGATCGCATCTTCACCAACCTCTATGGTCTCCAGGACTGGGGCCTTGAGGGCGCGAAGAAGCGCGGCGCGTGGAACGCGACGAAGGACATGCTCGACCTCGGTCGGGACTGGATCATCACCAACGTCAAGAACTCGGGCCTGCGTGGACGCGGCGGCGCCGGCTTCTCGACCGGCCTGAAGTGGTCGTTCATGCCCAAGGAAGTGAAGGATCGTCCTCACTACCTGGTCGTCAACGCCGACGAGTCCGAACCCGCGACCTGCAAGGATCGCGAGATCATGCGCCACGATCCGCAGCTGCTGATCGAAGGCTGTCTGATCGCCAGCTTCGCGATGCAGGCCCACGCCTGCTACATCTACCTGCGCGGCGAGTACGTGCTGGAGCGCGAGCGCATGGAAGCCGCGGTCAAGCAGGCCTATGAGGCCAAGCTGATCGGCAAGGACAACGTCCATGGCTGGGACTTCGACGTCTACATCCACCACGGCGCCGGCGCGTACATCTGCGGCGAAGAGACCGCCCTGCTGGAGTCGCTGGAAGGCAAGAAGGGCCAGCCGCGCCTGAAGCCGCCGTTCCCGGCGGGCGCCGGTCTGTATGGCTGCCCGACGACCGTGAACAACGTCGAGTCCATCGCCGTGGTCGGCACCATCCTGCGCCGGGGCGCGGACTGGTTCGCCAGCTTCGGTCGCCCGAACAACACCGGCACCAAGCTGATGTCGCTGGCCGGACACATCAACACGCCCTGCGTGGTCGAAGAGGCCATGTCGATCCCGCTGCGTCAGCTGATCGAGGATCACGGTGGCGGCGTTCGCGGCGGCTGGGGTAATCTGAAAGCCATCATCCCCGGCGGCGCGTCCTGCCCGGTGATCACCCGTGAGCAGGCCGAAGTCGCCCTGATGGACTTCGACTCGATGCGCGAGCTGCGCTCGTCGCTGGGCACCGCGGGCGTCACGGTGATGGACGAGTCCACGGACATCGTGAAGGCGATCGCCCGCATCAGTTACTTCTTCAAGCACGAGAGCTGCGGCCAGTGCACGCCGTGCCGCGAAGGCACCGGCTGGATGTGGCGCGTGCTGGAGCGGATGGCGGTCGGCGAGGCTGATCCGTCCGAAATCGACATGCTGCTGGAAGTCTCGACCCAGATCGAAGGTCATACGATCTGCGCCCTGGGCGACGCGGCGGCCTGGCCGGTTCAGGGCCTGATCCGTCACTTCCGCCATGAGATCGAGGACCGCATCTCCACCTACCGCAGCCGCCGCGCGAACTTCGCCGGCCATGCGATCGCCGCGGAGTAACGATGCGCCTGACCGCCGTTTCGATGCTGGCCCTTCTGACCCTCGCCGCCTGCGGCGAGCGGACGGACGCGCCTGCCTCGACCCCGGCGGACAAGGTCTCGGCCGAGGCTCCGGTCTCTGACGCGCAGGTCAGCGCGCCTGTCGCCCTGAACGCCGCCGATCTGCGCCGCGTCTGCCGCGCCGGTCTGGCGGCGATCCACGGTCAGGACGTTTCGGCCATGGAGGTCGACGGGCTTGAGGGCGAGGTGGTGAACCTGTCCTGGCGCGCTCCGGTCGACGGTGGACGCCGTCGGGGCCAGTGCCGCGTGGACGGGGACATCGTCGTGTGGAAGCCGGTCGATGCGCCGACGGTGGAGTCCAATCGCTGGATGAACCAGTCCGGCGACCCGGTGTCCCGCTTCGTGCTGGACGGCGACGCCATCACCATCAATACGACCCTGCCGGACGGAACCTCCGCCTCGCAGACGGTCGAACTGGCCGCGGGGCGTTCTTAATGACCGTGGCGAAAGCGTTTTCGGGGGGACTGGCGACATCGCCGGTCCGTAGCTTGTTCAACTGGGGAGTTTGACTATGCGCGGCAAGATTCTGAACTTTGACGAATACACCGGCTCGGGCCTGATCAGCGGCGACGACGGCGGTCGTTACACCTTCACGCGCGGCGGCCTGATGGGCGAGCCGGGCGCGTCGCTGGCCGGTTCGGACGTGGACTTCGAGGTCGCTGACGGCGTGGCCACCAACATCTATGTGACCTCGACCCAACGCGTCGCGTCGAGCAGCGACAAAAACAAGATCGTCGCCGCCCTGCTGGCCTTCTTCCTGGGCACGCTGGGTGTTCACAAATTCTATCTCGGCAAGACCACCGCCGGCATCATCATGCTGGTGTGCGGCACGGTCGGCTGGCTGCTTATCCTGCCGGGCCTGATCAATGCCGTCATCGCCTTCGTCGAATTCATCATCTACCTGATCAAGTCGGACGAGGACTTCCACCGCGACTACGTCGTCGGCAACAAGTCCTGGTTCTGATCCGGTCCGCTCAAGTACAAGAAACGCAGAGGTCGCGGGTAATGCCCATCGCGAAAGTCAACGGCGTAGAGACCGAGTTCGAGCCCGGTATGACCGTGCTCCAGGTCGCCGAGCGCGCCGGGCATGAGATCCCGCGCTTCTGCTATCACGAGCGCCTGTCCATCGCCGGCAACTGCCGGATGTGCCTTGTCGAGGTGAAGCCGGGACCGCCGAAGCCGCAAGCTTCGTGCGCGCTCCCGGCCGCCGAGGGCCAGGAAATCTTCACCGACACGCCGATGGTGAGGAAGGCCCGCGAAGGGGTGATGGAGTTCCTGCTCATCAACCACCCGCTGGACTGCCCGATCTGCGATCAGGGCGGCGAGTGCGACCTGCAGGACCAGGCTGTCGGCTATGGCCGTGACGGCTCGCGCTATGCCGAGAACAAGCGCGCGGTCGAAGAAAAGAACATGGGGCCGACGGTGAAGACCTTCATGACGCGGTGCATCCAGTGCACCCGTTGTGTCCGCTTCATCACCGAGGTGGCGGGTGTTCCCGACATCGGCATGATCTCGCGCGGCGAGGACGCCGAGATCACCACCTATCTGGAAAAGAACATCGACAGCGAGCTGTCGGGCAACGTCAACGACCTGTGCCCGGTGGGCGCCCTGACGCACCGCCCGTGGCAGTACCACTACCGTCCGTGGGAGCTGAAGAAGACCGAGACCATCGACGTCATGGACGCGCTGGGTTCGAACATCCGCGCCGACTTCAAGGGCTCGGAAGTGATGCGCGTGCTGCCGCGCGTGAACGAAGGCATCAATGAGGAGTGGCTGTCGGACGTCAGCCGCTATGCCGTCGACGGTCTGCAACGCCAGCGTCTGGACCGCCCGTATGTCCGTGAGAACGGCCGTCTGCGCGCCGCCTCGTGGGACGAGGCCCTGGGCGTCGTGGCCGCCAAGCTGAACGCGGCGTCGGCGGACCGCATCGGCGTGGTCGCCGGCGACCTGCAGGATGCGGAATCGATGAAGGCGGCGCTGGACCTGTTCCGCGCGCTGGGTTCGGCCAACACCGACTGCCGTCAGGACGGCGCCGCGCTGGGCTACGGTCCGCGTGAAGGCTGGCTGTTCAACAGCGGCCTGCAAGGTATTGAAAACGCTGACGCGATCCTGATCGTCGGCGCCAATCCGCGCACCGAGGCTCCGCTGCTGAACGCCCGCCTGCGCAAGGCTTGGCTGGCCGGCAAGACCGAGATCGGTCTGATCGGCGAACAGGCGGCCCTGACGTTCGACTACAACTGGCTGGGCGCCGGATCGAAGACGCTGGCCAAGCTGCCGAAGGCGGCCGTCGACTTCCTGACCAAGGCCGAGCGTCCGGCGATCATCGTCGGTTCGGGCGCCCTGACCGGCGAGACCGGCCCGGCCGTGCTGAACGCCCTGGGCGCGCTGGCCAGGAAGGTCGGCGTGGTCACCGAAGGCTGGAACGGCTTCAACGTCCTGCACACGGCCGCGTCGCGCGTGGCCGGTCTGGACATGGGCTTCGTCCCGGGCGAGGGCGGCAAGTCCGTCTTCGACATGATCAAGCCGGGCGCGCTGGACGTGCTGTTCCTGCTGGGCGCCGATGAGATCGAACTGGGCGGCTCTGACGCCTTCCGCGTCTATCTGGGTTCGCACGGCGACCGCGGCGCGCACGGCGCGGACGTGATCCTGCCGGGCTCGGCCTATACCGAGAAGTCGGGCCTGTATGTGAACACCGAGGGCCGGGTGCAGATGGCGGAACGCGTCGTCTTCCCGAAGCGACAGGCCAAGGAGGACTGGGCCATCCTGCGCGCCCTGTCGGCCCTGGTCGGGCAGACGCTGCCTTACGATACCCTGGACGCCCTGCGTTCGAAGCTGATGGCGGATCACCCGACCTTCGGCCGCATCGACTACCTGCCGACCCCCGCGTCGTTCGACGTGGCGTCGCTGGGCAGGAAGGGCGATCTGGGCGACGTCGCCTTCGCCTCGCTGGTGCGCGACCCCTATCTGAACAATCCGATCACGCGCGCCAGCGTGACCATGGCCGAGCTGTCCGCCCAGCGGATCGCCCCGGTCGCGATGGCGGCGGAGTAAGGCTCTATGGACTTCTGGACCACTCCTCTCGGCTGGACGCTCGCCACCATCGGCGCGATCCTGCTCGTCACGGTCGGCGTGCTGGTGGCCGTCGCCTTCCTGCTGCTGGCCGACCGCAAGGTCTGGGCCGCCATCCAGATGCGCAAGGGCCCGAACGTCGTCGGTCCCTTCGGCCTGCTTCAGTCCTTCGCGGACATGATCAAATTCGTGCTGAAGGAGATCGTCGTCCCGGCGGGCGCCGACAAGTCGATCTTCCTGCTGGCGCCGATCATCACGGTGATCACGGCCTTCATGGTCTGGGCGGTCATTCCGTTCGCGCCGGGCTGGGTCATTTCGGACCTGAACATCGGCATCCTGTACGTGCTCGCGATCAGCTCACTGGGCGTCTACGGCATCATCATGGGCGGCTGGGCTTCGAACTCGAAGTACCCGTTCCTGGGCGCGCTGCGTTCGGCGGCGCAGATGGTGTCGTATGAAGTGTCCATCGGTCTGGTGATCATCAATGTGATCCTGCTGGCCGGGACGATGAACCTGTCGGGGATCGTCGACGCCCAGCAGGGCGCCATCTGGAACTGGTTCGTGTTCGGCGGCGGCGCCGGGACCTGGCCTACCGTCATCGTGCTGTTCCCGATGATGATCGTCTTCTTCATCTCGGCGCTGGCCGAGACCAACCGCCCGCCGTTCGACTTGCCGGAAGCCGAGTCGGAACTCGTGGCCGGTTATCAGGTGGAGTACAGCTCGACCCCGTACCTGCTCTTCATGATGGGCGAGTACGTGAACATCGTCTTCATGTGCGCGATGATCTCGATCCTGTTCTTCGGCGGCTGGAACCCCGGCCTGCCGCAGGCGTGGCTCGACAGCCTGCCGGCGTGGATCGAGTACTCGATCTACCTGCTGACCTTCTTCGTGAAGATCGTCTTCTGGTTCATCATGTTCGCGCTCGTGAAGGGCTTCGTGCCCCGCTACCGCTATGACCAGCTGATGCGTCTGGGTTGGAAGATCTTCCTGCCGACCTCGCTGCTGGCGGTCATCGTCACCTCGGGCTGGCTGGTGGCCTCGCGTGTTTACGGGTGGGGCGGATGATCCGCGCGCTCGCCCTTTCCGGCCTGATGCTGACGGCTTCGGTCGTCGGCGGCTGCACCTTCCGGCCGATCACGCCGGAAGTCGGCTCGCCCATGGGCGACATGGACCGGGCCGAGCGCGCGCGCGACCGCAATGACCGCAACCACCCGGCCTGTCGGGATGACCGCAGCGAACGCGATGATCAGCCGGACGGCTGTGATCGCGTGGTGAGGAGGGACCGATGATCCGCGTGACCCTGATCGCCCTCGCGGCTGTCACCCTCGGCGCCTGCGCCGGGGAACCCTACGAACCCATGCCGGTGTCGCCCTATCAGTGGCAGCAGCGGCAGGAACGCATCGAGCGTCAGGAGGCCGAGCGCCTTCAGCGTTGCGAGGCGATGGATAAACAGAGCGAGCGTTACGCCCGCGAGTGCCCGCGTACCGGAGGCGCGCAATAATGCTGAACCGTCTCGTCCAGGCTGCGAAGGGGGCGTTGCTGATCGACGTCGTCGGCGCGCTCGGCCTGTCGCTGAAATACATGGCCCGTCCGAAGATGACGGTGAACTATCCGTTCGAGCGGAACCCGCAGTCGCCGCGCTTCCGCGGTGAGCACGCGCTGCGCCGCTATGCGAACGGCGAGGAACGCTGCATCGCCTGCAAGCTGTGCGAGGCCATCTGTCCGGCGCAAGCCATCACCATCGAGGCCGAACCGCGCGCCGACGGCAGCCGCCGCACGACCCGCTACGACATCGACATGGTCAAATGCATCTACTGCGGCCTGTGCCAGGAGGCCTGCCCGGTAGACGCGATCGTCGAAGGTCCGAACTCGGAGTTCACGACCGAGACGCGCGAGGAACTGCTGTACGACAAGGACCGGCTGCTCTCGAACGGGGATCGTTGGGAACGGCTGATCGCCAAGAATCTGGAACTCGACGCGCCTTACCGTTAAGGCGCAGACGCGAAACGGGGAGGCGATTCCGAACGGGGTCGCCGCCCATAACCGAAAGGGGCCGAGGCCTCCGATGTTGCAAGGCATAGCCTTCTATGTGCTGGCGGCGGTTGCCGTGGTGAGCGCCCTTCTGGTCGTCACCGCGAAGAACCCGGTGCACAGCGTTCTTTTCCTGATCCTGACGTTCTTCACGGCGGCGGGTCTGTTCGTCCTGCTCGGCGCGGAGTTCCTCGCCATGCTGCTGATCGTCGTCTACGTCGGCGCGGTCGCGGTGCTGTTCCTGTTCGTGGTGATGATGCTGGACGTCGACTTCCTGCGGCTGCGCGAAGGGTTCGCGCGGTATATGCCGCTGGCGGTGATCGTGGCGGGCATCCTGCTGGCCGAGATGGTCATGATCGCCCTGGCCACCGTCGTCGGCGGCGCGGCCGCCGACAAGACGGTCCCGGTGGCCTCGACCGCAGACGCCTCGAACGTCGAGACCATTGGTCGGGTGCTCTACACGGACTACGTCTACTTCTTCCAGGCGGCGGGCATCGTGCTGCTGATCGCGATGATCGGCGCCATCGTCCTGACCCTGCGTCACAAGCCCCACGTCAAACGCCAGAACGTCGCCGATCAGGTCGCGCGCGACGCCAAGAAGGCGCTGGAAGTGAAGTCGGTCGCCACCGGCGCGGGCGTCAACCCGGAGGACCTGGTCTGATGGTCGTCACCCTGCAGCACTATCTGGCGGTCGCCGCCATCCTGTTCACCATCGGGGTGTTCGGCATCTTCGTGAACCGCAAGAACGTCATCATCATCCTGATGTCGGTCGAGCTGATCCTGCTGGCCGTGAACATCAATTTCGTCGCCTTCTCGACCTACCTCAACGACGTGTCGGGGCAGATCATGGCCATGTTCGTGCTCACCGTCGCGGCCGCCGAGGCCGCCGTGGGTCTGGCTATTCTGGTGACCTTCTTCCGTAACCGCGGCGACATCGCCGTGGACGACGCCTCGGTCATGAAGGGCTGATCGTGAACCTCCAGCTCCTCGTCACTCTCGGGATCTTCGCGCCGCTGCTGGGCGCGACCATCGTCGGCCTGTCAGGCCGTCGACTGGGCAATGTCCTGTCGCAGTCCATCACCACGGGCCTGCTGTTCTTCGCCTGCGCCGTCTCCTGGACGGTCTTCGGTCAGTGGACGTGGGGGCATCTCGAGCCCTTCACCATCACGCTGGCGCCGTTCATCCACGTCGGCGACTTCGTGTCGAACTGGTCGATCCGGATCGACGCCCTGTCGGCCACCATGCTGGTGGTCGTGACCAGCGTCTCGTCGCTGGTTCACCTTTATTCCTGGGGCTATATGGCCGAGGATCCGGACAAGCCGCGGTTCTTCGCCTACCTGTCGCTTTTCACCTTCGCCATGCTGGCGCTGGTGACCGCCGCCGACTTCATGCAGCTGTTCTTCGGCTGGGAAGGCGTGGGTCTGGCCTCCTATCTGCTGATCGGCTTCTGGTACAAGAAGCCCTCGGCCAGCGCCGCCGCCATCAAGGCCTTCGTGGTCAACCGCGTCGGCGACTTCGGCTTCGCCCTGGGCATCTTCACCGTCTTCTGGATGTTCGGCACGATCCAGTTCGCCGAGCTGTTCCCGATGATCGCCGCCAGGGCGAACACGGGCTGGGAGTTCTTGGGCCACACCTGGTCGGCGCTCGATCTGGCCGCCTTCCTCCTGTTCATCGGCGCGATGGGCAAGTCGGCGCAGTTCTTCCTGCACACCTGGCTGCCGGACGCGATGGAAGGCCCGACCCCGGTGTCGGCCCTGATCCACGCGGCCACCATGGTGACCGCCGGCGTCTATATGGTCTGCCTGCTGTCGCCGCTGTTCGAGTACGCGCCGGGCGCCGCCTCAATCGTCGCCACCATCGGCGCGGTCACGGCCCTGTTCGCCGCGACGGTCGGGCTGGCCCAGAACGACATCAAGCGGGTCATCGCCTATTCGACCTGTTCGCAGCTCGGCTACATGTTCTTCGCCGCCGGCGTGGGCGCCTATGAGGCGGCCATGTTCCACCTGTTCACGCACGCCTTCTTCAAGGCCCTGCTGTTCCTGGGCGCCGGTTCGGTGATCCACGGCATGCACCACGAGCAGGACATGCGGAAGATGGGGGGGCTGTGGAAGCTGTTGCCCGTGACCTATGCGGTCATGACCATCGGCACCATCGCCATCACCGGTCTGGGCATCCCCGGCATCGGCGGTCTGGCGGGCTTCTATTCGAAAGACGCGATCATCGAGAGCGCCTTCGCCGCCGCGGCCTCGGGCCACTCGCCGATCGGCCTGTTCGCCTTCTTCATCGGCATCATCGCCGCCGGTCTGACCGCCTACTACTCGTGGCGTCTGGTGTTCATGACCTTCCACAACAAGCCTGTGTGGAAGGACGAGCATCACGATGATCATGCGCATGCGCACGACGATCATGCGTCGCACGCCCAGATCGAGACCCATGACGAGCCGCTGGCGGACGCGCATGACGATCACGCGCACGACGATCATGGCCACCATGGTCCGCTGAAGCCGCACGAGAGCCCGCCGGTGATGCTGGTCCCGCTGCTGGTCCTGTCGGTCGGCGCCATCTTCGCCGGTCTGGTCTTCGCGCCCTTCTTCATCGGGCACCACGAAGGCGAGTTCTGGAAGGCCGCCATCTTCTCGGGCCCGCACAACCACGTCCTTCATGAGGCGCACAACGTCCCGACCTGGGTGAAGTGGTCGCCGCTGGTGATGACCCTGATCGGCACCTTCGCCGCCTTCTGGCTCTACGTCCTGAAGGAGGGCATGGCCCGCCGGATGGCCGATCGCGGCAGCCCGGTGCACGCCTTCCTGGTCAACAAGTGGTACTTCGACGAGCTGTACCAGTTCGTGTTCGTCAAGGGCGCCAAGGCGCTGGGCGACCTGTTCTGGAAGGTCGGCGACGTGAAGATCATCGACGGGGGAGGGCCGAACGGCTTCGCCTGGTTGTCCCGTAAATTCGCCGGCGGACTGGCCCGCTTCCAGTCCGGTTATGTCTACTTCTATGCGTTCGTGATGCTGCTCGGCCTGGCCGGCTTCCTCGCCTTCGCCATCTATTGGTGGGGAGCCTGATCTTGCCCCAGATCCCCTTCATCCTGAGCGTCGTCACCTTCCTTCCTCTGGTGGGCGCGGCCCTGCTGCTGCTGACCCGTCTGGGCGGCAAGGGCTCGGACAGCGCCGCGCGCTGGATCGCCCTGGGCACGACCCTGGCGACCCTGGCCGTGTCGGTCGTGCTGGTGGCCAATTTCGACGCGTCGAGCGCGGCCTATCAGTTCGTCGAGAAGATCAGCTGGTTCAGCGGCGCGAGCTATCATCTGGGCGTGGACGGGATTTCGATCCTGTTCGTCCTGCTGACCGCCTTCCTGCTGCCGATCTGTATTCTGGCCAGCTGGAACTCGATCAAGGACCGCGTCGGCGACTACATGATCGCCTTCCTGGTGCTGGAGACGCTGGTCATCGGCGTCTTCACCTCGCTCGACATCTTCCTGTTCTACATCTTCTTCGAAGGCACCCTGGTCCCGATGTTCATCATCATCGGGGTGTGGGGCGGCCAGAACCGCATCTACGCGGCGTACAAATTCTTCCTGTACACCTTGCTGGGATCGGTCCTGATGCTGCTGGCCATGCTGTGGATGGCGCATACCGCCGGCACCACCAGCATCCCGGAGCTGAAGGAGTTCGCCTTCTCGCCCGCCGCCCAGCCCTTGCTGTGGTTCGCCTTCTTCGCCTCGTTCGCGGTGAAGATGCCGATGTGGCCGGTGCATACCTGGCTTCCGGACGCCCACGTTCAGGCGCCGACGGCGGGGTCGGTCATTCTGGCCGGCATCCTGCTGAAGCTCGGCGGCTACGGCTTCATCCTGTTCAACCTTCCGATGTTCCCGCTGGCGTCGCAGATGTTCGCGCCGCTGGTGTGGACCCTGTCGGCCATCGCCATCGTCTACACCTCGCTGGTCGCCTTCCGTCAGACCGACATCAAGAAGCTGATCGCCTATTCGTCTGTCGCGCACATGGGCTTCGTGACCATGGGCATCTTCGCCGGCAACGATCAGGGCGTGCAGGGCGCGATCTTCCAGATGCTGAGCCACGGCCTGATCTCGGGCGCGCTCTTCCTCTGCGTCGGCGTGGTCTATGACCGGATGCACACCCGCGAGATCGCCTTCTACGGCGGTCTGACGAGCCGCATGCCGTGGTTCGCCGCCATCTTCCTGATGTTCACCATGGCCAACGTCGGCCTGCCGGGCACCTCGGGCTTCATCGGCGAAATCCTGACCATGACCGGCGTCTATCAGGTGTCGACCTGGACGGCGTTCGTCGCGGCCTCGGGCGTGATCTTCTCGGCGGTCTATGCCCTGACGCTGTACCGCAACGTCATGTTCGGCGAGATCACCAACCCGGCGCTGAAGACCATCTCGGACATCGACAAGCGCGAGCTGCTGATCTTCGTCCCGCTGATCCTCGGCACCCTGTGGTTGGGCGTGCAGCCCGGTCTGGTGCTGGACTACACCAACGCCGCCGTCGCCGGCCTGACGTCCGCCTATCAACTCGCGATCGGTGGCTGAGACCATGATGCCTGATCTGATTTCCGCCCTTCACCTTTCGGCTCCCGAGATCACGCTCGCGGTCGGCGGCCTTGTGCTGCTGATGGTCGGCGCCTTCTCGGGCGAGCGCAGCGCAGGGCTGGTGTCCTGGCTGTCGGTCCTGCTGCTGATCGCCGCCACGGTCGTGACGGTGACCGGCCCGCTCGGCCAGGCCTTCAACGGCGCCTATGTGGCCGATCCGCTGGCCGTCTACGGCAAGGCCGTGATCTTCCTGTCCAGCGCCGCGGCCATCGTGCTGGGCAACGGCTGGATGCACCGCAAGAAGATCGCCAAGTTCGAGTTCCCGATCCTGATCGTGCTGGCCTCGGCCGGCATGGGCATGATGGCCTCGTCGGGCGACCTGATCTCGCTCTACGTCGGCATCGAGCTGCATTCGCTGGCGCTCTATGTGCTGGCTGCCTTCCACCGCGACGACCTGAAGGCGTCGGAAGCGGGTCTGAAGTATTTCGTGCTGGGCGCGCTGTCGTCGGGCCTGCTGCTGTACGGCGCCAGCCTGATCTACGGCTTCACCGGCTCGATGCGCTTTGAGGACATCGCCGCCTACGCCGCCGCCAACCAGTCGACCGGCCTGATCTTCGGTCTGGTGTTCCTGATCTCGGGTCTGGCGTTCAAGGTCTCGGCCGCGCCGTTCCACATGTGGACCCCGGACGTGTACGAGGGCGCCCCGACGCCGGTCGTGGCCCTGTTCGCCACCGCCCCCAAGGTCGCGGCCATGGTGCTGATCGCTCGCACGCTGGAAGGCGCCTTCGCCAACTCCTACGCCCAGTGGGCGCAGGTGCTGATCCTGATCTCGCTGATCAGCTTCGCCGTCGGCGCGTTCGGCGGTCTGGTTCAGAAGGACCTGCAACGCCTGCTGGCCTATTCGTCGATCGCCAACATCGGTTACGCCCTGCTGGGCATCGCCGCGGGGACGACCTTCGGCGTTCAGGCCATGCTGTTGTTCATGACCCTGTACGTGATCGACCAGTTCGGCTTCTTCGGCATTCTGCTGTCGCTGAGCCGCAATGGACGTCCGATCCGCAAGATCAGCGATCTCGCGGGACTGCGTAAGGAGCGCCCCCTGATGACGATCGCGCTGACGATCCTGTCGCTGTCGGTGCTGGGGATGCCGCCGCTGTCGGGCTTCTGGGCCAAGTACTATGTGTTCGGGGCCGCCGCCGAGGCAGGCTACTGGCTGGTCGGCGCCGCCGGTCTGGTCGCGTCGGTCGTGGCCGGCTTCTACTACCTGCGCATCCTGAAGGTGATGTGGTTCGACCCGGCTCCGGAAGGGACCGTGGCGACCGACGCCACGCCGGTCGAGGCCAGGACCATCGCCCTGACCGCCGCCGCTTTCAGCTTCCCGGTCGTGCTCGTCGCCCTGCCGTGGCTGGTGCCGCTGGCCGCGCGCGCCGCGTCGGGCTTCGGAGGCGGCTAGGCTTGGCGACCGCTCCGGTCCTGCTGCTCGATCAGATCGATTCCACCAACGCCGAGGCCCGTCGCCGGGCCGAGGCGGGAGAGACGGGACCACTGTGGATCGCCGCCCGCCGCCAGACCGCCGGGCGTGGTCGGCGGGGCAGGGTGTGGGAAGCCAGTACGGGCAACCTGTTCAGCACCCTGTTGGCCACCACCCGCAAGTCGCCCGCCGAGGCGGCGCAGGTGACCTTCATCGCGGCTCTGGCCGTGACGGACCTGCTGGACCGCTATGCGCCGCCGTCGCTGGTGACGATCAAATGGCCCAATGACGTGATGCTGGCGGGCGTGAAGGCTTGCGGCATCCTGGTCGAGTCCGGCGCCCATGCGGACGGCGGGCTGTGGTTGGCGGTCGGGATCGGGGTTAATCTGGCCGAGGCGCCGCAGGGGACGGAGCGTCCCGCCACCGCCCTGTCGCACCATCTGTCCGCCGCCCACATCGCCCCCCCGAAGGTGGAGCGCGCGGTCGAGGAACTGGCCGGGACGTTCGGCGTCTGGCTGGAGCGTTGGGAGACGCTGGGCTTTTCGCCCATCCTCGACGCCTGGGCGGCGCGGACGCGGGGGCTGGACGGCCCTGCCGTGGCCCGGCTGGGGCATGAGACCGTCGAGGGCCGCGCCGAGGGCGTCGCGCCGGACGGGGCGTTGAAACTGAGACTGGCGGATGGTTCGCTGCGGCTGATTTCCGCGGGCGATGTGTTCTTCGGGGAGGCCCACTGATGCTGCTGGCGATCGAGCAGGGCAACACCAACACGCTGTTCGCCGTCCACGACGGGCGCGAATGGATTGCCCAGTGGCGCGCGTCCACGGACTCGCAGCGCACGGCGGATGAGTATGCGGTCTGGCTGGCCCAGCTGCTGACCACGCGCGGGCTGACGCTGGCGGACCTGACGGGGTGCATCATCTCGTCCGTCGTGCCGCAGTCGATCTTCAACCTGCGCAACCTGTCGCGCCGCTATCTGTCGAGCGAGCCGCTGGTGATCGGCGACAATGTCGATCTGGGCATTCCGGTGCGCATCCTGAAGCCGAGCGAGGCGGGGGCCGACCGGCTGGTCAACGCCATCGGGGCGCACCTGCTGTATCCGGGCGATCTGATCGTCATCGACAGCGGCACGGCCACGACCTTCGACGTCATCGCCGCCGACGGCGCCTTCGAGGGCGGGATTATCGCCCCGGGCGTGAACCTCAGCCTGCAGGCCCTGCACGAGGCCGCCGCAATGTTGCCCCGCATCGCCATCCAGAAGCCGGACAAGGTGATCGGCAAGGACACCGTCTCGAACATGCAATCCGGCGTGTTCTGGGGATACATCGCCCTGATCGAGGGGCTGGTCGCCCGCATCAAGGCCGAGTGGGGCAAGCCCATGACCGTCATCGGCACGGGGGGCGTGGTCTCCCTGTTCGAAGGCGCGACCAACAGCATTGACCGGTTTGATCCGGACCTGACCATCCGCGGCCTGCTGGAAATCTGGCGGCGGAACACCCACCTCAAGGACATATGAAAAAACGAACTGACGACGAACTCGTCTTCCTGCCGCTGGGCGGATCGGGCGAGATCGGGATGAACCTGAACCTCTACGGCTACGGCCCTGAGCGTGATCGCCAATGGCTGATCGTGGACGTGGGCGTGACCTTCGGCGATCTGTCGACGCCCGGCGTTGACGTGATCGTGCCGGACCCCGCCTTCCTCGAGGGCGAGAAAATCCGCGGCATCGTGCTGACCCACGCGCACGAGGACCATATCGGCGCTCTCGGCTGGCTGTGGACGCGCATGAAGGCGCCGCTCTACGCCACGCCGTTCACCGCCTATCTTATCCGCGAGAAACTGCGCGAGGCCGGCATTCTGGATCAGGTGGAGCTGATCGAGGTGCCGCTGGGCGGGACGATCGATCTGGGGCCGTTCCAGGTGACCATGGTCACCATGACCCACTCCATCGCCGAGCCGAACGGTCTGGCGATCAAGACGCCGCTGGGCACGATCCTGCACACCGGCGACTGGAAAATCGATGATGATCCGGTCATCGGCGGCGTCACCGACGCCGACGCCATCACCCGTCTGGGCGACGAGGGCGTGCTGGCGATGGTGTGCGATTCCACCAACGTCTTCGTCGAAGGCTCGGCGGGGTCCGAGGGCGGCGTGCGGGAGGCCCTGTCGGAACTGATCAGCGGCCTGAAGGGGCGGATCGCGGTCGGCTGCTTCGCCTCCAACGTCGCGCGCATGGACAGCGTGATCCGCGCCGCCGAGGCCGCGGGCCGTCGCGTGTCGCTGGCGGGTCGGTCGATGCACCGCATCACAGCCGCCGCCAAGCACGTCGGCATGCTGCATGACATCAAGCCGTTCCTGAGCGAGCAGGAAGCCCGCGTCTGGCCGGCTGACGAAATCCTGTACCTCTGCACCGGCAGCCAAGGCGAGGTGCGCGCGGCGCTGTCACGCGTGGCCGAAGGCACCCACCCCTATGTGAAGCTGTCGAACGGCGATCACTGCATCTTCTCGTCGCGGGTCATTCCGGGCAACGAGCTGTCGGTTGGGCGGCTGCAGGACAAGCTCGCCGACCGGGGCGTGCGCCTCTACACCGAGAAGGATCACCGCGGCATCCACGTCTCGGGCCACCCGTGCCGGGACGAACTGCGCCAGATGTACGAATGGGCGCGGCCGAAGATCGCCGTGCCGACCCACGGCATGCGCCGCCATCTGGTCGAGCACGCCAACCTGGCCCGGGACGTCGGCGTTCCGGAATCGATCACGCCGCGCAACGGCGACATGGTCCGTCTGGCCCCCGGCCCGGCGGCGATCATCGACGAGGTTCCGAGCGGTCGTCTGTACGTGGACGGCGGACGTCTGGTCACCGAACAGGGCGAGGCGCTGCACGAGCGTCGTCACGCCTCGACCAACGGCGTGCTGATCGTCAGCTTCGCGATGGACAAGCGCGGCAAGATCGTCAGCGACATCGACGTGCGCGGCATCGGCCTGCCCGGCGACGAGGAGATGCCCTTGGGCGACTCGCTCGATGATCTGGCGGAACGGGTCGAGCAGGTGGTCGGCAAGCTGAAAGGCGAGGCGCTGGAAGACGAAATGGTCATCGAACAGGCCATCTCACGAGCGCTGAAGAAGGCCAGTCAACAAATCTGGGACCGCAGGCCGATCGTCGAGACGATCATCCTGCGTCTTTAGGATCAGGGCTTTGAAGCGGGCGATGAGGTTCCTATAAGGAGCCGATTCCCCCGCCCAAGGTCTGCCCCCATGCCCGACGTCCCGTCCGAGTTCCGCTACAAACGCGTCCTGCTGAAGGTCTCGGGCGAGGTTCTGATGGGCGACCAGGGCTACGGCATCGACATGAAGACCGTGGCCGACGTGGCGGCGGCCATCGCCGAAGTCTCCCGCGAGGGCGTTGAGATCTGTCTGGTGATCGGCGGCGGGAACATCTTCCGCGGCCTGTCGAAGGCGGCTGGCGACATGGATCGCGCCTCGGCCGATTACATGGGCATGCTGGCGACGGTGATGAACGCCCTGGCCATGCAGGCCGCGCTTGAGAAGCACGGCGTCCAGACCCGTGTGCAGAGCGCCCTGACCATGAACGCCGTGGCCGAGCCCTATGTGCGCCGTCGCGCCCTGCGTCACCTCGAGAAGGGCCGCGTGGTTATCTTCGCCGCCGGCGTCGGCGCGCCCTTCTTCACGACCGACTCGGGCGCCGCCCTGCGCGCCGCTGAAATGGGCTGCGACGCCCTGCTGAAGGGCACCAGCGTGGACGGCGTCTATACCGCCGATCCCAAGAAGGACGCCACCGCGACCCGCTACGACACCCTGACCTATCACGACGTGCTGGCGCGCGACCTGAAGGTGATGGACGCCTCGGCCGTGGCCCTGATGCGTGACTCGGGCATCCCTATCGTGGTCTTCTCGATCCGTGAGGACGGTTCGTTCCGCAACGCCCTGACGGGCAAGGGTCCCTTCACCGTCATCAGCGCGGACGGCAAGGCCGCCTGACAAACCTATAAGAAGCCGAGAGAAACGATCATGGCCAAGCCCGATCTCAAGACCTACCGCGACCGCATGGACAAGGCGGTCACCGCCCTGAAGGAAGAATTCTCCGGCCTGCGCACCGGCCGGGCCAACGCGGGCCTGCTGGACCCCGTGCAGGTCGAGGCCTACGGCTCGACCTCGCCGCTGAACGCCGTGGCCGCGATCAGCGTGCCGGAGCCGCGCCTGATCTCGGTCAGCGTCTGGGACAAGGGCATGGTGGTTTCGGTCGAGAAGGCCATCCGCGCCGCCGGTCTGGGCCTGAACCCGATCGTCGACGGCCAGACCCTGCGTATTCCGATCCCGCCGCTGACCGAAGAACGCCGCAAGGAATATGTGAAGCTGGCCGGCAAATACGCCGAGCAGCAGAAGATCGCCGTCCGCAACGTTCGTCGCGACGCCAACGATGATCTGAAGAAGGCCGAAAAGGCTTCGGACATCAGCCAGGACGAGCAGAAGAAGATGGAGGCCGAGGTCCAGAAGGACACGGACGCGGCCATCAAGCGCATCGACGAGACCTTGAAGGCCAAGGAAGTTGAGATCATGCAGGTCTGAGGTCTCAGACCTGTTCCAGGAACCCGCCGACGCATGAGCGCCGAACCCGCCAGTCAGACGCCCGAAGGTCCCACCTCTCCCGGGCCGCGCCATGTCGCGTTGATCATGGACGGCAACGGCCGCTGGGCCGAGGCGCGTGGTCTGCCGCGCGCCGTCGGGCACCGGGAGGGCGTTCAGGCGCTCAAACGGACGATCCAGGTCGCGCCCAAGCTGGGCATCCAGTGCCTGACCGTGTTCGGCTTTTCGACCGAGAACTGGCAGCGTCCGGCGGACGAGGTGTCCGACCTGATGGGGCTTGTGCGCACCTATGTCGGCAGCGATCTGAAGCGGCTGGAGAAGGCGGGGGTCCGTCTGCGCGTTCTCGGCCGCCGCGAGGGGCTGCCGGCCGACATCGCCAAGATCGTGGACAAGGCCGAGGCCGAGACCGCGCACAATGACAAATTCATCCTGCAGGTCGCCTTCAACTACGGCGGTCGGGCGGACATCGTCGACGCCGCCCGCCGCTATGTCGAACGGGTGAAGGCGGGCGAGACGGTCGAGCCGCTGGATGAGGCCTCGCTGGGCGCCGGACTGTCCACCGCGGGCGGGCCGCCGGTGGATGTGATCGTGCGCACATCGGGAGAATATCGCCTTTCGAACTTCCTGCTGTGGGAAGCCGCCTACGCCGAGCTGGTCTATCAGGACATTCTCTGGCCCGACTACGGCGAGGCCGCCCTGGCCGACGTGGTCGAACAGTTCCGGAGCCGTGACCGCCGCTACGGCGGGCGCCCCGCCGCCAGGGCGGCCGTCTGATGGCGATGAAGCCGCGGGAAGTCGGGCTGAGGTTCGCATCAGGCATCGTGCTGTCCGCCGGGGCGGGGCTGGTCATCTGGGCCGGCGGTGTCTGGTTCCTGGGGCTGATGCTGATCGCCTGCGCCCTGCTGGCCGTCGAATGGGCCCGGATGAGCGCGGCCAGGGCCTGGCCTCTGGTGGCCGGCGCGGTCGGACTGGGGCTGTTCGCCGCCGTAATTTCCGCCCACGTGGGCCAGCTTTCACTGGCGCTGGTCATGCTGGTGTTCTGCGCCGCGGCCGCGGCCCTGTTCGCCCGGAGCCGGGGGCAGGAGGCGCTGGATGCGGCCTATGGCGTGCTCTACCTCGGCTGGCCCGCGATCCTGCTGGTCTGGCTGCGCGCCGGCGACACCGAGACGGCTCCCTATATGGGCGTGTACTGGACAGTCTTCGCCTTCATGGTCACCTGGAGCGCCGACAGCATCGCCTATCTGGCCGGATCCTCGATCGGCGGGCCCAAGCTGTGGCCGCGCTACTCGCCCAACAAGACCTGGTCCGGGTTCATCGGCGGCCTGATCGGCGGCGCGGTGTGCGGCGCCTTGCTGGGCGCATATCTGGATATGGGGATCGGACTGTGGGGCGGGCTTCTGGGTCTGCTCGCCGCGACCGCCACCATGGCGGGCGACCTGTGGGAATCCGCGTTGAAGCGCCGGTACGGGGTCAAGGATGCGGGCAAGCTGATCCCCGGTCATGGCGGGCTGCTGGATCGGGTGGACGGTCTGATGTTCGCCGTCGTGATCGTCGCCTGCGGGAAGTTGATCATGCTCGGTCTGCACGGAGGCGGCGCGTGATCCGCCGTCGCGTGACCGTGCTGGGCTCGACCGGGTCGGTCGGCTGTTCGACGCTGGACCTTATGGCGCAGGCCGAGGCGAGCGGGGCAGGGGCGTTCGAGGTCGAGGTTCTGACCGGGGGCGCCAACATCGCCCGACTGGCCGAGCAGGCCCGACGCTGGAAGCCGAAGCTGGCCATCACCGCCGATCCGGCCCGATTGACCGACCTGCGCGAGGCCCTTTCGGGAACCGGCGTCGAGGCGGCGGCGGGCGAGGCGGCGATCACCGAGGCGGCGACGCGGCCTGTGGACTGGGTGATGGCCTCCATCGTCGGCGCGGCGGGCCTGCGGTCCGCCTGGGCGGCGGCGGGGACGGGGGCGACGCTGGCGCTGGCCAATAAGGAAAGCCTGGTCTGCTGTGGTCCGGCCCTGATCGAACGGGTCAAGGCGTCGAGCGGGCGGCTGATCCCGGTGGACTCGGAGCATTCGGCGATCTTCCAGGTCTTCCCGCATGAGGCGCCGGAGCAGGTGTCGAAGCTGGTCCTGACCGCGTCCGGCGGCCCGTTCCGGACCACGCCGGTCGGCGATATGGCGGGAATCACTCCCGAGCAGGCCGTGGCCCATCCCAATTGGAGCATGGGGGCCAAGATTTCGGTCGACAGCGCCAGCATGGCCAACAAGGGGCTGGAGATGATCGAGGCGGCCTATCTGTTCGATACGCCGGCCGGGCGGATCGATGTGGTGGTGCACCCTGAATCGATCATTCACAGTCTGGTGGAGTACGTCGACGGCTCGACGCTGGCCCAGATGGGGCCGCCGGACATGAAGACGCCGATCGCCTGCGCCCTGGCCTGGCCTGACCGGATCGGCTGGGCCGCGCCCCGGCTGGACCTCGCCGCGCTGGGCCGCCTGACCTTCGAGGCCCCGGATGAGACCCGGTTTCCGATGCTGAAACTGGCCCGTCAGGCGCTGCAGGCGGGGGGCGTGGCCCCGATCGTCTTCAACGCCGCGAACGAGGTGGCGGCCCTGGCTTTCCTTGACCGCCGACTGGGCTTTCTAAATATTGCCGCAGTCGTCGCCGACACCTTGTCGCGCGTGACGGCTTCGGGGGTGGATTCCGGTTCCCAAAACGCCTGCGACGCGGCTCTGGCCGTGGACGCGCAGGCGCGGCGGGTGGCGGAGTTGACCGTTCGGGGTCTCGCAGCAGCGGCCTGACGGCGGAGGATTCTTTTCGGCATGACAGGCTTTATCGGCCAGGCGCTGATCTACATCGTGCCGTTCCTGCTGTTGCTGACGTTCATCGTCACCATCCACGAACTGGGCCACTTCCTTGTCGCGCGCGCCTTCGGCGTGAAGGTCGACCGGTTTTCCATCGGCTTCGGGCGCGCCCTGCTGAGCCGGACCGACAGGAAGGGCATCGAATGGCGGCTCGGGTGGATTCCGCTGGGCGGCTATGTGAAATTCTCGGGCGATCTGGACGCCTCCAGCGTGCCGGACCAGGCGGGACTGGATGAGCTGAAGTCCCGCGTGGTCGCCGAGCACGGCCCGGCGGCGGTGAAAGAGTATTTCCATTTCAAGCCGGTGTGGCAGCGCGCGCTGATCGTGGCGGCCGGGCCGCTGTCGAACTTCGCGCTCGCTCTGGTGCTGCTGACCCTGCTGTTCAGCGTGATCGGCGAGCGGATCGAGGCCCCACGCGTGGCCCGGGTCGCCGAGGGCAGCCCCGCGGCCGCCGCGGGCTTCCAGCCGCGCGATCTGATCACCGCCATCAACGGTCGTCCGGTCACCGAGGGCGTCGAGGTCACCCGGACCATCCTCCTGTCGGCCAATGATCCCCTGACCTTCACCGTTCAACGCGGAGGACAGGTGGTGTCGCTGGTGGCCACCCCGGTCCGTCAACTTGAGGAAGACGAGGTCGCCGGACGCACCAAGGTTGCGCGGGTGGGCCTGTATCTGGGCGCGATGCAGCAATCGGACTTCAGCTATCGCCGCCTGAATCCCTTCGAGGCCGTGGGCAAGGGCGCGGACGCCATGGTGTCGGTCGTCACCACCACCTTCACCTACCTTGGCCGCATTTTCGTCGGCAAGGAGTCCGGGGATTTGCTGAACGGTCCGCTGGGCATCGCCAAGGCCGCGGGCGGCGTGACCAAGCAGGCCGTGGCCTATGAAGCGCCGCCCTCGGTCCTGATCCTGAACCTTGTTCTGACCTATCTGCAGTTCGCCGCCATAGTTTCGATCGGAATGGGTATTGTAAATCTGCTGCCGATTCCCGTGCTGGATGGGGGCCACCTGATGTTCTACGGCTATGAGGCTGTGGCGCGCAGGCCAGTTCCCGCCCGTGTTCAGGAGGTCGGTTACAGGGTCGGTCTTGCTTTGCTGGCGGGATTGATGTTGTTCGCAACCTGGAACGATCTCCAGAAACTGAGTTTGTTCAAATTCCTCGGCGGGCTCGCATGATGAGCCGACGCCAGCCCCCGATGGTTTCCCGTATGATCCGAAAAGACGCGTCCGCCCTTCGTTTCGCCCGCGCCGCGAGCCCAAGCCTTCTGGCTCTGGTCGTGGCCGCCGGCCTCGCCGGACCGGCGTTGGCGCAAAGCGCGCCCGCGCCCGCCGTACAGACCGGCGAGCCGATCACGACCGCTCCGCAGGAGCAGGCCGCGCCGCCGGAGCGTCCGGAGCGCGTGCAGATCGCCCGCATTCTGGTGCGCGGCAACCAGCGCATCGACCAGACCACGGTCCTGTCCTATCTGCCGATCCAGCCGGGCGACGTCGTCGACGCCGCGGTGCTGGACGTCGCGGTCCGCACCCTGACCCGCACCCAGCTGTTCGCCGACGTCCAGCTGGGCGTGCAGCCGAACGGCGATCTGGTCGTCGAAATCGTTGAAAACCCGATCATCAACCAGGTGGTCTTCGAGGGTAACAGCGCGATCGGCGAGGAAAAGCTGACCGAGGAAGTCACCCTGAAGCCGCGCGGCATCTACACCCGCGCCCGTATTCAGGAAGACGTGGGCAAGATCGTCGAGCTGTATCGCCTGTCGGGCCGTATCGGCGCGACGGTGACGCCGAAGATCGTCCAGCTTGAACAGAACCGCGTCGACGTGGTGTTCGAGATCAACGAAGGCGCCGAGACGGGCGTTCGCGCCATCACCTTCCTGGGCAACCAGGCGTTTTCGGACTCTGATCTGCGCGATGTGATGGTCACCAAGCAGTCGCAGTGGTGGCGGCTGTTCACGACCAACGACAACTACGACCCGAACCGTCTGGATTACGACCGCGAGCAGCTGCGGAAATTCTATACGAACCGCGGCTACTACGACTTCCGCGTCCTGTCGGCGGTCAGCGAGCTGGCGCCGGACGACTCGAGCTTCGGCATCACCCTGACGGTGGATGAGGGCGATCGGTACAATTTCGGCACGGTCAATATCGTCACCGAAAGCGAGCGGCTGAACCCGGACTTCCTGAAGCGCCTGCTTCCGATCCGTGAGGGCGACCTCTACGAGAGCGACAAGATCGAAACCGCCGTGGACGCCCTGACGTTCGCCGCCGGTTCGGCCGGTTACGCCTTCGTCGAGATCGAGCCCGAGTACCGCGCGAACCCGGAGACGAATGTCGTCGACGTGACGTTCAATGTTCGCGAAGGCCAGCGCGTCTACGTCGACCGGATCAACGTGGTCGGCAACACCCGCACGCTGGACAACGTCATCCGCCGCGAAATGATGCTGAGCGAAGGCGACGCGTTCAACCGCACCCTGCTGGAGCGGTCGCGTAACAATCTGCGCGCCCTGGGCTTCTTCAAGGACGTCACCGTCGAGGAATCGCGCGGCTCCGCCCCCGACCGGTCGGTGGTCAATGTGACGGTCACCGAACAGCCCACCGGCGAACTGTCGGTCGGTGCGGGCTTCAGCTCGGTCGACTCCTTCGTGCTGAACCTGGGCATCACCGAGCGGAACTTCCGCGGTCGTGGCCAGAACGTCGTGGCCCGACTGGAGTGGGGCTCGCTGCGTCAGCAGATCGACTTCCGCTTCACCGAGCCGAAATTCCTCGGTCGTGACCTGCGCGCGGGCTTCGACGCCTTCCACTCGCGCTACGACCTCAGCGAATATTCGTCCTACGACTACCGGTCGACCGGCGGCGGCTTGCGTCTGTCCTATCCGCTGAACGGCTATACCCTGCTCAGCACCCGATACTTCCTGAAAAGCGATGAGATCATCGTGCCTTCGGGCTATTGCTCGGCGAGCGGCGCCGGCTCGAACGCCCTGTGCGATCAGGTCGGTTCGTTCCTCAACTCGTCGGCGGGCTACACCCTGCTGGTCGACCGCCGGAACGATCCGGTTCGCCCGACCCGCGGCTGGACCGGCACCCTGCGTCAGGACTTCGCCGGCATCGGTGGCGACGTGAACTACATCAAGACCGAAGCCGAGGTGGAAGCCTATTGGGGCATCACCCCCCAGTGGGTCGTCACGGCCAAGGCCCAGACCGGCTATGTCGCAGGCTGGGGCGGGGACCCGGTGCGGATCAACGACCGTTTCTTCAAGGGCGGCAACAGCTTCCGCGGTTTCGAAACCGCGGGTATCGGTCCGCGGGACCTGACCACGACCGACGCCCTCGGCGGCAACTTCTATGCCGTCGGAACGCTGGAACTGACGGTCCCGAACTATCTGCCGGAAGAGTACGGCATCCGCACATCGCTGTTCACTGACGTCGGCACCCTGGGCGTTCTGGACGACCGCTATACGGTCAACTCCTCGGGCCTGCCGGACAGCAACATCGTTGATGATCTGGAGCTGCGGGCCTCCGCGGGCGTCAGCATTCACTGGCGTTCGCCCATGGGTCCGATCCGCTTCGACATCAGTAAGGTTCTCGGCAAGGAAGAGTACGACAAGACCGAGTCCTTCCGCTTCTCGACGTCTACCCAATTCTAACCGTGGGACGCAGTCCCGCTCCAAAGGCCTGACCATGAAACTGATCGCTATCGGCGCCTTCGCCCTCGCTACCCTGACCGCCGGCGCCGCCGCGGCCCAGACCCCGGCCCAGACCCCGGCCCCGCTGACGCATGGCCCGGCCATCACGGGCGTCTGCATCTACAGCCCGCAAGCCCTGCTGCAGAACAGCACCGCCGGCCAGTCGCTGGCCGCCGGCCTGCAACGTTTGGGCGAGGAAGTTCGCGGCGAGCTGGCTCCTTACGGCGCCTCGCTGGAAAGCGAAGCCACCGCCCTGCAACAAGGTGGCCAGGCCGCGGATCCGGACGGTTCGCGCGCCCGCGCCTGGCAGACCCGTCTGCAGGAAGCCCAACAACTGGAGCAGACCCGCGCCAACGAGCTGCGCTACACCGAGCGTCTGCAGACCCAGACCATCGTGAGCGCCGCCCGTCCGGTCGTCGCCGCCCTGTATCAGGAGCGCGGCTGCAGCCTGTTGCTGGACGGCAGCTCGATCCTCGCCGGCAACCCGGCCATGGACATCACCCCGGCCGCCATCCAGCGCCTGAATCAGGCGCTGCCGGCTCTGCCGACGTTCCAGCGCAGCGCGGTTCCGGCCGAGCTGCAGCAGTAAGCCAAGGCCCGGAATGCCTGACCCGCGATTTTTCGAAAGCCTGACGACGCTCGACGTCGCCGGGCTGGCCGAAAGGATCGGGGCCGAAGTGTCGCGCGGCGGAGACCGAAAGGTCTCCGCCGTTGCGCCTTTGGGGACCGCCTCATCGACCGACGTCGCCTTCATGGGCGTAAGCAAGTTCGCTGAACAGCTCAGGGCCACCGGGGCCGGTTGCGTGATCGTGCCCGCCGCGGCGGTGGAGCTGGCGCCGGAAGGCGCGGCGGTTCTGGTATCCGGAACGCCCCAGGCCGCCTGGGCGGCGGCGTCCCTGCTGTTCCATGCGCCCCGCAGCCTCACCGTGGCGGCGGAGCGGGCCTCGGTCGTCGAGGACGACAGCGTGGTGCTGGAGCCCGGAGTGGTGCTGGGCGAGGGCACCCGTATCGGCCGCGGCACGCGGATCGGCGCCAACACCGTCATCGGGCCCGGGGTCCAGATCGGCCGGGACTGCCACATCGGCCCGAACGTCAGTGTCGGCTTCGCCCTGATCGGCGACAGGGTGAAGCTGTACGCGGGCGTGCGGATCGGCGAGCCGGGGTTCGGCGCCGCCGGATCGGCGACGGGCGCGGTGGACGTGCCGCAGCTCGGCCGCGTCATCCTGCAGGACAATGTCACGGTCGGCGCCAACACCTGCATCGACCGCGGCGCCTATGACGACACGGTCATCGGCGAGAACACCAAGATCGATAATCTGGTCATGATCGCCCACAACTGCGTCATCGGTCGCAACTGCCTGATCGCGGCGCACACCGGGATTTCCGGCTCGGTCGTGGTCGGCGACGGCGTGATCTTCGGCGGACAGGCCGGCGTCGGCGATCACCTGAAAATCCACGACGGCGCGCGTATCGCCGGCGGCGCCGGTATTCTGGCCGACGTGCCGGCGGGTGAAACCTGGTCGGGTTATCCCGCGAAACCCATTCGGCAATTCTTGCGCGAGACCGTCTGGGTGTCCAAACAGGCGCGGGGCAAGGCCCGCGGGAAGACAGAGCAATGAGCGAAGACGTCAATATTGATTACGCCGAGGTGATGCGGCGACTGCCGCACCGCTACCCCTTCCTGCTGGTCGACAAGGCCGAAGCCTTCGTGCCCGCGACCTCGATCACCGGCATCAAGAACGTCACCCACAACGAGCCGTTCTTCCCGGGCCACTTCCCGATCGATCCGGTCATGCCGGGCGTGCTGATCGTCGAGGCCATGGCCCAGACGGGCGCCCTGTTGATGTCCAAGACGCTGGACGTCGCGGTGGCCGACAAGGTCATCATGTTCATGTCCATCGACGGCGTGCGCTTCCGCAAGCCGGCGCGGCCGGGCGACCAGCTGCGCATGGAGGTCAAGGTGATCAAGGCCCGGGGCGACGCCTACAAGTTCCGCGGCGAGACCTTCATCGACGGAAAACTGGCGGCCGAGGCCGAGTTCATGGCCATGGTCGTCAAGGTGGACCAGCCGGCGACCTGATGGCGATCCATCCCACAGCCGTCATCGACGCGAAGGCCGAGATCGCCGCCGGGGCCGAGATCGGACCGTGGTGCACGGTCGGGCCGGGCGTGGTCCTGTCCGAGGGCGTGCGTCTGGTCAGCCATGTAGTCGTCCAGCAGGACACGACGGTCGGCGAGCGGACGATCATTCATCCCTTCGCCGTCATCGGCGGTGATCCGCAGCACACCGGCTACAAGGGCGAGACCGTCCGGCTGGAGGTCGGCGCGGACAACGTCATCCGTGAACACTGCACCTTCAATCGCGGCACGCCGCAGGGCAGCGGCGTCACGGTGATCGGTTCGAACAGCCTGTTCATGACCGGCGCCCACGTCGGGCATGACTGTGTGGTTGGAAGCAACGTCACCTTCGCCAACAACGCGACCCTGGGCGGCCACGCCCGGATCGGCGACCGGGTCTTCCTGGGCGGTCTGGCGGCGGTGCACCAGTTCGGCCGGATCGGTCAGGGCGCCATCGTCGGCGGCCTGTCGGCGGTGACGCGCGATGTGATCCCCTACGGCTCGGCCTGGGGCAACCATGTGAAGCTGCATGGGCTGAACCTGATCGGGCTGAAGCGGAAGGGGTACGGCAAGGACGCGGTGCGTCGCCTGCTGGCCGCCTATCGCGACATCTTCGAGGGCGATGGCCTGTTCGCGGACCGCCTGACCGCCGCAGCTGAAACCTATGCGGACCTGCCGGAAATCCAGGAGATCATCGCCTTCATCCGCGAGGATACCCGGCGTCCGGTGGCGCTGCCGGAACGATGAGCGGCAAGCTGGCCCTGATCGCCGGAGGCGGGGCCCTGCCCGTGTCCGTCGCCGCGCGCTGCGAGGCCGAGGGGCGTCCGGTGTTCGTCATCCGTCTGGCCGGGTTCGCCGATCCGCACCTGGCCCACTACCCGGGCATCGACGCGGGCATGGCCGAGATCGGCAAGATCATGTCGGCGATGAAGAAGGCGGACTGCAAGGCGGTTTGTCTGGCCGGGACGGTCAACCGCCCGGATTTCAAGACTCTGAAGCCCGATCTGAAGGGCGCTATGGTCCTGCCGGGCATTATCGCCGCGGCGACCAAGGGCGACGACGCCCTGCTGCGCAAAATCCTGTCGCTGTTCGAGGCCGAGGGGTACGCGGTCGAGGGCGCCGACGACATTCTGGGCGGCGAGACCCTGCCGTCCGGGGCGCTGGGCAAGGTTCAGCCGACCGACGAACAACTGGCCGACCTTCGCAAGGCGCTGTTCGTGGCGGGCAAGACCGGCGAACTCGACATCGGGCAGGGCGCGGTCGTCTGTGACGGGCTGGTGCTGGCCGTGGAGGCCCAAGAGGGCACCGACGCCATGCTGATGCGGGTCGCGGGTCTGCCCGGCGACCTGCGCGGCTCGGCGTCGGCCCGCAAGGGCGCGCTGGGCAAGGCGCCCAAGCCGATCCAGGACCTGCGGGTCGACATGCCGGTCATGGGCGCGCGCACCATTGAAATGGCCGCCGCCGCCGGTCTGGCGGGCGTGGGCGGGGTGACGGGCAGGCTGATCGTCATGGACCGCCCGTCGCTGATCGAAGCCGCCGACCGGTTGGGCCTGTATGTCTGGGGCGAGGACCAGTGAGCCGTCCGTTGAAAATCATGCTGGTCGCGGCCGAAGCCTCCGGCGATGCGCTTGGCGCCGGTCTGGCGCAGGCCCTGCGACAGCGGCTGGGGGCGGATGTGATCTTCGTCGGCGTCGGTGGACCGAAGATGGCGGCTGAAGGCGTCGTCAGTCCGTTCGACATCGCCGAGCTTTCGATCCTCGGGTGGATCGAGGGGCTGAAGGCCTATGGGCTGGTCAAGCAGCGGGTGGCCGACACGGTCGCCCACGCGGTGGCGGAAAAGCCGGACGCGGTCGTGCTGATCGACAGCTGGGGCTTCACCATCCGGGTCGCCAAGGCGCTTAAAGAGGCGCTGCCGGGCGTGCCGCTGATCAAATATGTCGGGCCGCAGGTCTGGGCCTCGCGTCCCGGCCGCGCGAAGACGTTGGCGCAGTCGGTGGACCATCTGCTGGCCCTCTACGCCTTCGACGCGCCGTGGTTCGAGCGGGAGGGACTGGAGACCACGGTTGTCGGCTCGCAGGCCCTGCACGTGGACATGGGCGCGGCCGACCCCGCCGCCTTCCGCGCCCGCCGGGGCATCGCGCCGGACGCTGATCTGTTGCTGGTTCTGCCGGGTAGTCGCCCGTCTGAAATCCGCCTGATGACCCCCGTCTATGAGGGCGCGGTGGCGAAGCTGAAGCGGGACAATCCGGCGCTGGAAGTGGCTGTGGTCGCCGCAGGCACGGTTGCGGAAGATGTCGCCGGTCGCATCGCGGCCTGGCCGTTCCGCGTGCATCTGGTCTCTGAATCCGAGAAGTATGATGCGATGAAGGCCGCGACGGTGGCGCTGGCGACCAGCGGTACGGTCTCGACCGAACTGGCGCTGGCCGGGGCGCCGATCGTGATCGGCTACCGCTTCCAGCCGCTCAGCTATGCGATCATGAAGCCCTTCTTCACGGGCAAGTACGCGACCCTGTTCAACCACGCCGCCGATGAAGAGATCGCGCGTGAGCTGATCCAGAAGGACGCCACGCCCGAGAGCGTCGCCGCCGAGGTTGGCCGTCTTCTGGCCGATCCGGAGGCCCGACGCGCGCAGGCCGAACGCCAGACGGCGGCGCTGGACCTGATGGGCCGCAATGCCCCCGATCCATCCAGTCTGGCGGCGGATGCGGTGCTGCGGGTCATCGCGGCGAAGGCGGGCGTCTGACATCGTGACCACGCCGGTGTTGATCCTGATCCCCGGCCTTCTGAACGACGCGGGCCTGTGGCGGGACCGGGACGGGGCGGCGGCCTGCCGGACGGGGCGGTTCTGAAATGGCGCGCGCCCTGAGCTCGCGCCGCGCGGCCGAGGTGCGGGCGGCCCTGCAGATCGCGGTGGGCGCGGTCGTGGCCTTCTATCTGGCGACCGCCCTGCGGCTCCCGCATCCCTACTGGAGCGTGATCTCCGCCATCGTCGTGATCCAGACCAGCGTGGGCGGCGGTGTGCTGACGGTGGCGCGGGATCGCAGCATCGGAACCCTGGTCGGGGCGGTCGTGGGGGGCGTGGTCGCCTTCGCACGACCCGAGGGCGTGAACTGGATGATGGCGGGGCTCGCCGCGTCCGTGGCCGGTCTGGCCTTCTTCGGAACCGGCCGGCCCTGGCTTAAGGTGGCGCCGGTCACGGCGGCCATCGTCATCGCCGGCGCCGCGGGGCCGGAAGGGCCGGCGCAACTGGCGCTGGACCGGGTGATGGAGATCCTCGTCGGCAGTGGCGTGGGCGTCGTCGCCATCCTGCTGCTGTTCCCGCATCACGCTCGCCAGACCTTCAAGCTGCAGGCGCGAGAGGCGGCCGGAAAGGCGGCGGCCCTGCTGGAACTGGTGATGAGGGGGGAAGAAGCGGATCAGGGGGAATTGGCGCGCAGGCATGCCGATCTGAAGAAGCGTCTGGACGGGCTGGGGCAGGCGGCGACCAGTGTGATCGACCTGCCCGGCGCGCAGAAGGAGACGGCGGACCGGGCGGCGCTGGTGCGGACCTTCTGGCGGGTGCGCAGCGACATCGTCATTCTGGGACGAGGATTCCAGGTCAGCGGCGCGCTGGAGCGGCTGGAGCCCTGGGCGCTGGCGGTTTCAACCGCCGTGGACCGCATGGAGGCGCTGTCGCGCGGCGTGCCGGTCGAACCGCTGGATGACCCCGACGCCACATTGAAGTTGGGCGGCGCGGAACCGGACGGCGATCTGGCGCGGGGGGCGGCGGCTATCGGCCTGACGCACATGCACCGGGACCTGAACGACCTGATTGGTCGCTTCCGCGATCTGCACCTGATCTAGACGCCGCGACGTCTCGGCTTCATCTTCGTACGCGGGTCGGGCTGTGCCGTGATCCGTCGGAGATCAGACCATGACCAGCCCCAAGGCCCCCAAAAAGAGCGAAACCATCGAGGTCCGCGTGCCCTACGGCGCCAAGACCGCCTTCGCCACGCGCTGCCGTGAGAACGGCGTGACCGTCAGCGAGGCGGTGCGGGCCTTCATGGAGCGCGAGATCGGAGGGGCGCCGCGTGCGCGCCCCCGGCTGTGGTATGCGGCGGCGGCGCTGGCCGCGGGACTGGCCCTCGGCGCGGTGGCCGCGCCCTCACTGGCCCAGACGCAGGGCCACAGGCAGGAGCCGCACAGTTCACGCGCCGCCTTTGATCGGCTGGACGCCAACCGCGACGGCGTCCTGAGCTATGACGAGTTCCGGCCCTGGAGGGCGATCTAGTCGATCGGTTTGAAGAACCGGCCCGACTGGAGATTGAACCAGGTCCAGGGCTTGAACAGGCCCGCGCCGGGCTTCCACGAGGCGACGATGATCTCGGCCTTGCCGACGATGTTTTCGGCCGGCAGCAGGCCCACGCCGACGTCGGCGGGCCAACGACTATCCAGCGAGTTGTCGCGGTTGTCGCCCATCATGAAATACTGGCCCTCGGGCACGACATAGACGCCCGTGTCATCGCCCTGCTGACCCGAACCGCCGTCGTAGGTCAGGTAGGGCGTGCCGTCGGGTCTGGTCTCGCGCACCTGCAGCACCTGACGCTCGGGGGCGTCATGGTCCTGAACGATATCGAGCGGGGTCCGTCGGATCGCACGACCGTTGATGAAGACCGTGCCGCCCATGACCTGAACCCGGTCGCCCGGCAGGCCGATGACCCGCTTCACCCAGGTCTGGTCCGGCGCGCTGGGGCGGCGGAACACCACGACGTCGCCGCGTTCGGCCTGTTTTCCGAACAGCCGGCCCGAGGGCAGGGGCGGGTTGAAGGGCAGGGACGCCCGGCTCCAGCCGTAGGCGAATTTGGACACCACCACATAGTCGCCGGTCACCAGTCCGGGCTCCATTGAGGACGACGGGATGGTGAAGGGCTGGAACAGGCTGGTCTGGATGGCGGTGGCCGCCAGCAGGCCGATCCCGATGACCTTGGCGGTCTCGAGCATTTCGTGGACGGGGCCGGGAGAAGGTTTGGCGTCTTCGGTCATGGGGTCAGCAAAGAGGGTCTGGCGGGCGGCTTCAACCGCCGGGGTGTCCGGACGCCCGAAAAACGTGTCCGGACATGAAAAACGCCGGAGCTTTCGCCCCGGCGTTCTTGTGGTCCTGCCTCGAAACGAGGCCTAGCCGCGCTTCTCGATCGGCACGTAGTCGCGCTCGGTCGGGCCGGTGTACAGCTGACGCGGGCGGCCGATTTTCTGGCCCGGGTCGGCCATCATTTCCTGCCACTGGGCGATCCAGCCCACGGTGCGGGCCAGGGCGAACAGCACGGTGAACATGCTGGTCGGGAAGCCCATCGCCGACAGGGTGATGCCCGAGTAGAAGTCGACGTTCGGGAACAGCTTGCGCGAGGTGAAGTACTCGTCCTGCAGGGCGACCTTCTCCAGCTCCTTGGCGACCAGGAACAGCGGGTCGTTCTGGCGGCCGGTCGCTTCGAGCACTTCGTAGGCCGACTGCTGCATGACCTTCGCGCGCGGATCGTAGTTCTTGTACACGCGGTGGCCGAAGCCCATCAGCTTGTACTTGCGGTCCTTCACGCCCTGGATGAACTCCGGGATCTTGTCCGGGGTGCCGATCTCCTTGAGCATGTTCAGCGCCTCTTCGTTGGCGCCGCCGTGCGACGGGCCCCACAGGCAGGCGATGCCGGCGGCGATACAGGCGAACGGATTGGCGCCCGACGAACCGGCCAGACGGACGGTCGAGGTCGAGGCGTTCTGCTCGTGATCGGCGTGCAGGGTGAAGATGCGGTCCATGGCGCGGACCAGACGCGGATCAACCTGATAGTCCTCGGCCGGAACGGCGAAGCACATGCGCAGGAAGTTCTCGGCGTAGGACAGGTCGTTGCGCGGCGAAACGAAGGGCTGGCCGATATGGTATTTGTAGGCGCGGGCCGCGATGGTCGGCATCTTCGCGATCAGGCGGATGGCCGAGATGTTGCGCTGGACCGGATCATGGATGTCCAGGCTGTCGTGATAGAAGGCCGACAGGGCGCCGACGGTGCCGACCATGATCGACATCGGGTGAGCGTCGCGCCGGAAGCCCTCGAAGAAGCGGTCGAACTGGCTGTGCAGCATCGTATGCATGGTGATGCTGTTCTTGAACTCTTCGTACTGCGCCGCGGTCGGCAGTTCGCCGTGCAGCAGCAGGTGGCAGACCTCGATGAAGTTCGACTGCGAGGCCAGCTGGTCAATCGGGTAGCCGCGGTGCAGCAGAACACCGGCGTCGCCGTCGATGAAGGTCAGGCCGGACTCGCACGAGGCGGTCGAGGTGAATCCCGGGTCGAAAGTGAAGGCGTCGGTGCCCGCGTACAGCTTGCGGATGTCGATGACGTCCGGGCCGGTGGAACCCGACAGCACCGGAAGGTCAATCGACTTTCCGGCGTAGTTGAGGGTCGCCGTACCGGCGGGTTTGGCTTGGTCGGTCATTTCAGCCCCTTTGTCAGAACGGTCTCGCGCGGGGAGGCGACGGACCGCGTTTCATTTGTGAACGTCACTTAGTCTGTTGCAGCGCATCATCCAAGCGCCCGAGGCTTTCTTCTCGCCCCAGAGCCGCCAAAGTTTTCGCGATGTCGGGCGAAGCGGCCCCTCCGGTCAGGGCCGCGCGGGTCGCCGGGCCGATTTTCCCGAAGCCCACGCCTTCCTCTTCGGCGAAGGCCTTGAGCTCGGCTTCAAGGGCGAAAACATCCCAGCTGCCGAACAATTTCAGCCGATCCCGCAGGCGGCCGATGCGCTCGCCGGACTCGCCGGACAGCAGGCCAAGTCCCTTTTCATCGATGGAAAGCGGACGGGGCTTCAGGACGAAGGCGGTCTGGTCTGCCAGTTCCAGCGTGGTTTTGGCGCGGTCCTTCACGAACGGCATGGCGCGCAGCAAGCGGGTCTCGTCGTCAGGGGCCAGCGCATGGCCGCGCGACAGGTGCACGTCGAGGGTCAGCTTGGCCAGCCGGTCGTCCTGCGCGAGCCGGATCCAGTGGCTGTTGACGTGGGCCAACTTGTCGAAGTCCAGTCGCGACGGCGCCTTGCCGATGCCGCCCAGATCGAACCACTCCTGCGCCTGCGCGTCGGAGAACAGCTCGTCGTCGCCGTGGGCCCAGCCGAGTCGGGCCAGATAGTTGCGCATCGCCTCGGGCAGGTAGCCCATCTCGGCGTACTCATGCACCGCCTGCGCTCCATGCCGCTTGGACAGCTTGGCGCCGTCCGGACCGTGGATCAGGGGGATGTGGGCGAAGGTCGGGCGGGGCCAGCCCAGGGCGTCATAGATCAGGCTCTGGCGGGCGGCGTTGTTCAGGTGATCGTCGCCACGGATGACGTGGGTGACCCCCATGTCGTGGTCATCGACCACCACGGCGAGGTTGTAGGTCGGGGCGCCGTCCGAGCGCACGATGACCAGATCGTCCAACGCCGACGACTCCCAGCGCACCGTGCCCTGCACGGCGTCGTCCACGACCACGGGCGCGTCGGCCGGGCGGCGGAAGCGGATGGTGTGCGGCTTCAGCAGGTCATCCACGCTCGGCTCACGGTCGCGCCAGGGCGACTCGAAAGTTTTGCCGTCCGCCTTGGCCTGATCCCGCAGGGCGCCGGTCTCTTCGGCGGTCAGGAAGTCGCGATAGGCGTGGCCGCTCTCGAGCAACTGGTTCGCCACCTCGCGGTGGCGGTCGGCGCGCGAGAACTGGAACACCGGCTCCTCGTCGGCGAACAGCTCCAGCCAGGCCATGCCGTCGAAAATGGCCTTCACGGCCTCTTCGGTCGACCGCTCGCGGTCGGTGTCCTCCACCCGGACAAGGAATTTGCCGCCGTGGCGACGGGCGAACAGGTAGTTGAACAGGGCGGTGCGGGCGCCGCCGATGTGCAGGAAACCGGTCGGCGAGGGGGCGAAGCGGGTGACGACGGGGAGGCTCATGCCGGGGTTATAGCGCCGCCCGAGCCTGAGCCTAGCCCTGTCGGCGCGGGAGCGTTTACCGACGCGTCCGGGAAGGTCTTTATCCATAGGTTGTGAAGGTGGAGATTTTGTCGTCATGGTTCTTTCGGGCCATGCGCGGCGGGGGATTTGACGGGTGGCGGCGATCACGCGGGAGACGGTGACGGAGTGGCTGGGTGCGCAGGTCGCGGCCCAGAGCCTGCGCTGGCGTCTGTGGGCGCCGGTGGCGTTCGGCGGGGGCTGCGCGACCTATTTCGCCTTCAGGGCTGAGCCGCCATCATGGCCGCTGCTGCTGTTCGCGGTGGCGGCGTCAGGCGGGTGGCTGGCAGGGCGGCGGCTGCATCTGGCGCGGGCGTGGAGCCTGTGCCTGCTGATGCTGGCCTTTTTCGCGCTGGGACTGGCGGTCGCCAAGCTGAGGACCGATGCGGTGGCGGCGCCCATCGCGCCCGCGCTGGAAGGCCCGACGGTGATCGAGGGCTGGGTGGTCGATGTCGACAGCCCCGGCTCGGCGGGCGCGCGGGCGATCATCGCCCCGGTCCGCATCCGGGGGCTGGCGCCGGAGCAGACGCCGGTGCGCATCCGGGCCACGATCAAGGAGGCGCTGCCGCCCGCGCCCGGGGAGCCGATCCGCCTGTTCGCCATCCTGAACCCGCCGCCCGCGCCGGCCAGCCCCGGCGCCTATGATTTCGGCCGCACGGCCTTCTTCCAGCGGATCGGCGGGGTGGCCTTCAGCCTGGGCGAGACCCGCTCCACGGTCTTGCCCGAGGTCCCATGGCGATTGCGGCTGGTGATGAAGATCAACGCCTTCCGCTTCGATCTGGCGAAGCGGATCGTCGCGCGGCAGGGCGAGCGGGCGGGCGGCGTGGCGGCGGCCATGACCACGGGGCAGGAGGCCTGGCTGGACCCGGCGGAGGTCGATGTGATGCGGGACTCGGGGCTGGCGCACATCCTGTCGATCTCGGGCCTGCACATGGCGGTGGTCGGCGGGTTCGCCTTCTTTCTGGTGCGGCTGCTGGTCGCCCTGTGGCCGTGGCTGGCGCTGCGGGTGTCGGGCAAGAAGGTGGCGGCCTGGGCGGGATTGCTGGCGGTGGGCACCTATCTGGTGGTGTCGGGCGCGCCGCCCCCGGCCGAGCGGGCGGCCATCACCGCCGCCATCGCCTTCCTCGCCGTTCTGCTGGACCGGCAGGCGATCACCATGCACGCGCTGGCGGTGGCGGCCTTTGTGGTGCTGCTGCTTCAGCCCGAGGCGATTGTGACGCCGGGGTTCCAGATGTCGTTCGCGGCTACGGCGGCGCTGGTGGCGCTCGTTGAGGCCTGGCCCCGGCGACCGAAGGAGATTTCGGCCCCGCTGCCCATTCTCGCGGTGCAGAGGACGGGGGCGTGGATCGGGGCGGCGGTGCTGGCCAGTCTGGTGGCGGGCGCGGCGACCGGACCGTTCGCCATGCAGCATTTCAACCGCTCGGCCATGTACGGGCTGGCGGCGAACCTCGCGACAGCGCCGCTGTCAGACTTTCTGATCATGCCCGCGCTGGCGCTGGGTGCCTTGCTGGAGCCTATCGGTCTCGGCGCGCCCTTCCTGTGGCTCGCGGCGAAGGGGATCGAGGTGATGCTGGCCATCGGCGGGTGGACGGCGGGCCTGCCGGGCGCGGTCCGGACCATCGCCAGCGCGCCGGAGATCGTCCTGCCGCTGGCTTTCCTCGGCATCCTGTTCTGCTGCCTGTGGCGCGGGCCGCTGCGGTGGCTGGGCCTGCCGCTGGCCTGTGCGGTGCTGATCTGGCCCAGAACGCCGACGCCGGACCTCTGGATCGGCGACGGCGGCTTGCAGGCGGCGTGGATGCAGGATCGGCAGGCCGTGGTGGCGCGACCCGGCGTGCGGCAGTTCGCAGTCGATGTCTGGACCCGCAGGCGGGGGCTGGAGGCGGTGGAGCGTCCGACTGAGGGCTGGACCTGCGGCCGCTTCTCCTGCGCGCCGGAGACATCAGGACCGGTGGCGCTGTGGTGGGGCAGGCGCGCGCCGACGGCGGAACAGATGGACGGACTATGCCGATCCGCGCCGGTCGTCAGTATACGGACGGTCGTGCGCGAACTGCCGCCGTCCTGCGGCAGAAGGCTGGTTCTCGACGGTCTCGACTACGCCCGGGGCGGCGCGGTGGAGCTGAAACGCGAAGGGCCCGCCGCGGCGAACCGCTGGCGAGCCCGGTGGGTGTCCGACGTGCGCGGGGAGCGGCCGTGGAGCCGCTACGGCGCCGCCGAGGGTCAGTGATAGCGGCGGATCAGGCCGACCAGCTTGCCCTGCACGGCCACCTGATCGGCGCCGTAAATCTTGGTCTCATAGTTGCGGTTGGCGGGCTCCAGGGCGATGGAGGCGCCCTTCTTGCGCAGGCGCTTCAGCGTCGCCTGTTCACCCTCGACCAGAGCGACGACGATCTCGCCCGAGGAGCAGTTCTCGGTCGATTTGATGATGACCATGTCGCCGTTGAGGATGCCGGCCTCGATCATCGAGTCGCCCTCGATCTCGAGCAGATAGTGCTCGCCAGAGCCGAGCATGGCCTCCGGCACCGGATAGCGGGCGGTCTCGTGCTCGATGGCGTCGATGGGGGTGCCCGCGGCGATCTTGCCCATCAGGGACAGTTCACGGGTGTCGTTGGCGGGCTCGGCGGCCTTGGGACGACCACCGCCCTCGATCACGCCGGGCTTGAAGCCGGCATGGCCGCGCGGCGCGCCCGCCGTGGCCTGTTCCGGCAGTTTGGTGACTTCCAGCGCGCGGGCGCGGTGGGCGAGGCGGCGGATGAAGCCGCGCTCCTCCAGCGCCGTGATCAGCCGGTGGATGCCCGACTTGGACGCCAGATCCAGCGCCTCCTTCATCTCGTCGAACGACGGAGACACACCAGTCTCCTGAATCCGTTCGTGGATGAACATGAGCAGTTCGTGCTGTTTGCGCGTGAGCATGCGGCCCTCGAGGCGAATCCGGTTTCCGGAACGCTAGCGGAACAAACCGCAAACGTCCACCAACTGTTCCTGTGGTGTTCCGGTTAAGGTCCGGTTACCACTCATCAGAGGCGTCTGGCGGGGGGGGGGCGACCTGTTGGGCCTTTCGCGCTGAAAAGCTCCGCATTAGGGGAAACGTGGGAGGCGGGAAAACATGGACAGTCATCACATCGCGAAGCTTCAGCGCGTCGTCTTCGAGCGGCTGACCATAGGCGAATCCCGCAAGACTTTGTTCGCCGAGCTGAGCCGCAGGCTGGATGAAACGGCCGCCAACGGCGTGATTCGAGACGCGATCAGGGAAATCGCCGAGCAGACGGCCCAGGGAACCTATGCCGCAGAGGCGAAACGCATCCGCGAGCGCAAGCTGGTCTCGACCGAGATCACCTGGCGAAACATCGGCTTCGTCCTGATGGGCGGCGGGATCGTCTTCACCGCTATCAGCATGTTGGCTGGGCAGCCCGCGCTTGCTCTGGTTCCGGTCGTCGGCGGCTTCCTGATTGTCGTCGTCAACGAGCCGAAGATCAAAACCCGCATTGCGCAGGCGGGTGCGGCGGTGGATCGGCTGCTCGAGGAGAACGAAGCCTAGCCCAGCAACGCCCGCGTCGCCGCTTCCACGTCGTCCTGACGCATCAGGCTTTCGCCGACGAGGATGGCCTGGGCGTGCGCGTCGGAGACTTGCTGGACGTCGTCCGGGGTGAAGATGCCGCTTTCGGCCACCAGCAGCGCCCTCACCGGGCTCAGCATCGCGAGGCGTTCTGTGGTCTCCAGATCGACCTCGAAGGTCCGCAGGGAGCGGTTGTTGATGCCGACCAGATCGCCGCCGAGCTTGCAGGCGCGGGCCATCTCGGCCTCGTCGTGGGTCTCGATCAGGGCGTCCATACCGAAGCGCTCGGCCTCGGCCAGCAGTTCGGCGGCCAGCGTGTCGTCGATCATGGCCAGGATGATCAGGATGCAGTCGGCGCCCAGCGCCCGGCTCTCGGCCACCTGCCACGGGTCCACCAGGAAGTCCTTGCGCAGGCAGGGCAGCGAGACCGCGTCACGGGCGGCGGACAGATAGCTGTCGTCGCCCTGGAAGCTGGGCCCGTCGGTCAGGACGGACAGGCAGGAGGCGCCGCCGCGCCCGTAGGCCTGCGCCAGCGCGGGCGGATTGAAGTCGGCGCGGATCAGGCCCTTGGACGGGCTGGCTTTCTTGATCTCGGCGATCAGGGCCGGGCGGCCGGTGGCTTCGACGCGGGATTCCAGAGCGGCGCGGAAGCCGCGTGGGGCCGAGGCGAGGGCGGCGCGGGCCTCGACGGCGTCCTGCGACAGGGCGGCTTTCCGACCGGTGACGTCCTCGCGCTTGTAGGCGGCGATCCGTTCCAGCACGTCGGTCATGCCGTCTCCTCTTCCTCAATGGGCGTATTGGTGGCCTCGACCAGTTCGGCCAGGGCCTTGGCCGCGCGGCCGTCGTCGATGACGGCGGCGGCCTGAACCGCGCCCTCGGCCAGATCGGCGGCCTTGTCCGCCACCACCAGGGCGGCGGCGGCGTTCAGCAGGACGACGTCGCGATAGGCGCCAGTCGCCCCGTCCAGCAGGGCGCGCAGGGCCGTGGCGTTCTCCTCGGCGTCACCGCCACGGATGGCGCTGATGTCGTGGCGGGCCAGACCGGCGTCCTCGGGGGTGACGGTGAAACGACGCACGGCGCCGTCCTTCCACTCCGCCACCTCGGTCTCGCCGGTGACGGTCAGCTCGTCGAGGCCCTGACCGTGGACGGTCCAGGCCCGGATCGCGCCCAGACGGCCCAGCACCTCGGCCAGCGGCTCCAGCAGGCGGGGATCATAGACGCCCATGACCTGCCGCTTCGCCCGCGCCGGATTGGACAGCGGACCCAGCAGGTTGAACACGGTGCGGAAGCCGATCTCGGTCCGCACCGGGCCGACGTGGCGCATGGCCCCGTGGTAGGTGGGAGCGAACAGGAAGGCGATGCCGGCCTTGTCTAACGCGCGGAGCTGTTGGGCCTCGGTGGCCTGAAGGTTCACGCCCAGCACCGACAGGACGTCGGACGAGCCGGATTTGGAGCTGAGCGCCCGGTTGCCGTGCTTAGCGACCTTCAGTCCGGCGCCCGCAAGCACGAGGGCCGCGGCGGTGGAGATGTTGTAGGTGTGCTGGCCGTCACCGCCGGTGCCGCAGGTGTCGATCACCTCATACGGATGGTCGAGCGTCAGGGCCGCCTCGCGCATGGCGGTGGCGAAGGCCGCGATCTCGCCCACAGTCTCGCCCCGGATACGCAGGGCGGTGACGGCGGCGGCGACCTGGGCCGGGGTCGGCTCGCCGCGCAGGCAGGCGGCGAAGAAGGCGTGCGCCTCCGCGTCCGACAGCACCTGACCGTCGACCAGCCTGGCCAGCAGTGACTTGACGTCAGCCACGTCAGACCATCGCCCGACGCTTGACGCCCGCGAGATCGAGGAAGTTGGCCAGCAGGTCGTGGCCGTGCTCGGTGGCGATCGATTCCGGGTGGAATTGGACGCCGTGGATCGGGCGGGTCTTGTGGGCCAGCCCCATGATCTCGCCGTCGGCGGTCCAGGCGGTGACCTCCAGCACGTCCGGCAGGGTTTCCCGCTTCACGGCCAGCGAATGGTAGCGGGTCGCGGTGAACGGCGAGGGCAGGCCGCGGAAGACGCTCTTGCCTTCGTGCAGGATGGGCGAGGTCTTGCCGTGCATCAGGGCCTTGGCGCGGATCACGTCACCGCCGAAGGCCTGTCCCATCGCCTGATGGCCCAGACAGACGCCGAAGATCGGCATGTCCAGGGGCGCGGTGTCCAGCAGGGCGAGGCAGACGCCCGCCTCGTTGGGGGTGCACGGACCCGGCGACAGCAGCACGGCCTCGGGCTTCAGCGCCCAGGCCTCGGCGGCGGTCAGGTCGTCATTGCGCACGACCTTGGTCTCCGCGCCCAGCTCCGCGAGGTAGTGGACGAGGTTGTAGGTAAAACTGTCGTAGTTATCGACGACGAGGATCATGGCTCTGGTTCTAGGGACTGGAGGCCGTAAGGCCAAGCACCGAGGGTGCGGTAAGATGGCGTTAACCTTGTTGGATCGAATTGGGACTCTTCGACGGGGGAGGCTCGAATGGCCGATGACATCCAGAAGGCGCGGGCTCTGCTGATCGCTCCGATCACGGTTCACAGCCCTTGGGCGGCGCTCGGCGCGGCGGCTCTGGCGGCGACGGCGGCGGTCCTGATGGCCGGGGTGATGATCCTCGGGCCGGGCATCCGCTTCCAGGACGCCCCGCCGGTGTCTCAGGACCTGTTGCCGAACGGATAGCGCCACGCCTCGTCCGCGGCCCGCATGGGCGCGCGGGCCTTGGCCCGGGTCTCCGCATATTCCGCCGCCGGATCGCTGTCCGAGACGACGCCGGCGCCGGCCTGAACGTGGATCTGGCCGTCGGCGAACAGGGCGGTGCGCAGGACGATGCAGATGTCCGCCTCGCCGCCCGCCGAGATGTAGCCGACGCCGCCGCCGTAGCCGACGCCGCGCTTCACCTGTTCCAGTTCGTCGATGATCTCCATGGCCCGCACCTTGGGCGCGCCCGACAGGGTGCCCGCCGGAAGCGCGGCCAGCAGGGTGTCGACCGCGTCCAGCTTCGGATCGGCCACGCCCTGCACGTCGGAGACGATGTGCATGACCGAACTGTAGCGCTCGACCACGAAGCTCTCCGTCACCTCGACGGTGCCCGGCGCGGCGACGCGGCCCACGTCATTGCGGCCCAGATCGAGCAGCATCAGATGTTCCGCGCGTTCCTTGGGATCGGCCAGCAGTTCGGCCTCCAGCGCCTTGTCGGCTTCCCGCGTCTCGCCGCGGGGGCGGGTCCCGGCGAGCGGCCGGATCGTCACCCGACCGTCCTTGAGGCGGACGAGGATTTCCGGGCTCGAACCCGCCAGCTGGAAGTCGCCGAAGTCCAGGAAGAACAGGTAGGGCGACGGGTTCTGACGGCGCAGGGCGCGGTAGAAGGCCAGCGGGTCCGCATCCCAGGCCGCCGAGAAGCGGTGGCTGAGCACGACCTGGAAGATGTCACCGGCCCCGATGTAGTCCTTGGCGCGGGCCACCATCTCGCCGAAGGCGGCTTCATCGACCGGCGAGACGAACTCGGGGCCGGGCGCCTCCACCGGGACGGGCAGGGCGGGCAGGGGCGTGCGCAGGTCGGCCTCGAAGCGGTCCAGCCGGGCGACGGCGGCGTCGAAGGCCACGCGGGCGTCCAGTCCGCTGTCCGGATAGGCGGCCGAGACCAGAACGATCTCGTGCTTCACGGAATCGAAGATGCCGACGATGGCGGGGCGGGTCAGGACCGCGTCGGGCAGGTTCAGCGGATCGGGGTTGGGCTTGCCCAGCGGCTCGAGCAGCCGGACCATGTCATAGCCGAACACCCCGAACAGACCCGCGGCCATGGGCGGCAGGTCTTCGGGCAGGTCGAACCGCGAAGCGGCCATCAGCGCCCTCAGAGACGCCAGCGGATCGTCCCCGTCCGGGCTGTAGGTGTCGGCCGCGATGGCCGATTCCCCGCGCGCCAGCTCCGGCTTGCGATCCCGGCAACGCCAGACGACGTCCGGCTCGCGCGTGATGATCGAGTAGCGGCCGTTGACGGCGCCGCCCTCCACGGACTCCAGAAGGAAGGCGTGGGCCCGGCCGCGACCGACCTTCAGGAAGGCCGAAACCGGGGTCTCCAGATCATCCACCAGACGGCGGACGACCACCTGCGGCCGGTCCGAGGACCAGCCGTCCTGGAAGGCGGAGAAGACGGCGGAAGGTTCCGCCGCCGTCATTGCGCCGGAGCGGGCGTCGGAGCCCCCGGAGCAGTCGGAGCGACCGGCGGAAGGTCCAGGGCCTGACGGGCCAGCGCTTCGTCGAACGTGGCCTTCTCGCGAGCTGCGGCGGCCTTGATCGCTGTTTCGCCGAAGGCGTTCAGCAGATCGCCCGACAGACGGTCGCGGAACTGGACGGCGGCGCCGGCGGCGAGGGTCGCGTTCGGCGTGTTGATGCGGTCCGTGCGGCCGATGACATAGCTCTCCGCGTCCTGCTGTTGCGAGAAGATCTGACCGGCGGGTGTGCTGAACAGGCCGCCGACGAGACCGCGACCGCGGCTCTGGTCCTGCGCGCTGATGCCTGCGCCGGTTTCGAGGGTCGCGCCGGCCGAGCGAGCGACGGCGGCGATGTCCTCGCCGCCGCGAACGCGGGCGGCCAGGGCGTTGGCCCGGGTGGTCAGCAGGCGGGCGTTCTCACGCGCGATCCAGTTGGCGGTCAGGCCGCTGCGGAACTGTGCGTTGTCCAGCGACGGCAGGGCAGGCGGGATGATCGCATCGACGCGGACAACGACGTATTCGCCTTCACCGATCGGCAGGGTCTCGCTTTCACCACGGACGCCGAGTTTCCACATGGCTTCGAGCAGTTGCGGCGGCGCGCGGAAGTTCGGTTGCTCGAGGCTGCGGCCGTCCTGGGTGACGGCCGGGATGGCCAAGGTACGGGCGCCGACTTCAGCCACGGCGGCGTCCAGGGTTTTGCCGTTCTGACGGGCCTTGTCGTAGGCCTCGACGCGGGCATAGACGGCCGCGCGCACGTCTTCGGCACGCAGTTCGTCGATGATCTGGGCGCGCACGTCGTTCAGGGTCGCCGGACGGCCGGGTTTGATGCCGGTCAGCTTGGCGACGACGAAGCCGACGCGGGCCTGCACCGGGTCCGAAATCTGGTTCTCGGTCATGCCGAAGACGGCTGTGGCGACCGCCGGATCGGTGACGGCGCTGCGCGGACGGTCGGTGAAGACGGTCGGCTGCAGGTTATTGGCCTGGGCGACGGCTTCCGGAGTCTGGCCCGAACGCAGGGCGGCGGCGATGCGGTCGGCCGTCGCCTTGTTCGGGGCGGTCAGGGACACGAACGAGCGGGTCTCCGGTTGCGACAGGGCGTCACGACGGAAGTTGAAGCGCTCCTCGATGCGGGCTTCGCTGACTTCGCCCTGACCATCGTTCGGCGCGTTGAACAGCACGACGGTCGCGCGGCGGAATTCCGGCAGGCGCAGTTCGGCTGCGTTCTGGTTGATGAAGGCGGTCAGTTGGGCGTCGGTCGGAGCCGACGCCGTTCCGGCCATCGCCTGGGTGACCGTGAACCAGCGGGCGTCCCGGGTCTGGGTGGCCTGATTGGCCATGACGGCCCCGTAGATGCGCGGCAGGCGCAGACCGGCGCCGACGGCCGAACCGTAGTGGCTGGTCACGATGTTGTCGCGCATCTCCTGCTCGACCTGCTGCGGGGTGGTGTTGTTCTGCTGGAGGACTTGGACGTACTGCGTCTCGTCAAAGCGGCCGGTGACCGAATCGAAGAAGGCGGGGATCTGGCGAATCTGACGCAACACCAGCTCATTGCCGGGACGGATGCCGGCCTTCCACGCCCATGACATGAAGCCGAGCTTCTGGGCTTCCTGGCCCAGGTGGGCGGTCAGGGCGCCGTTGGCGACCAGTTCCTCGTAGCTCAGCTCCCGTCCGGCCTGCTGCTGGGCCTGATCGCGGCGGCGATCCAGATCAGCCCGGAAGGCGGGGGCGTCGATGCTGCGTTCGCCGGCCGACACCACATGCTTGCCGCCGAAGCCGCCGAAGACGTCGCCCATCTGCGAACCGCCGGTGATCAGCAGGCCGAGAGCCAGCACCACGAACAGACCGATGGCCCATTTGGATTTGGCGAAGTTGCGGAACGCGGTGAGCATGATCAGTCCTGACGGATGAGCGGCGAGAATGGCCGCATCGGCCTATAGGGCGTGAGGGGCCAGCACGGCAAGACGATGACGCCGCTTCGCGTGTGGGGCATCTTGGCTTGTGCGTCAGGTCCGCCTAGACAGGCCCGCATGAAACAATCCGTGAAGTTGGTTGCCGGCAACTGGAAAATGAACGGTCTGGGCGCGAGCCTGGACGAGGTGGAGACCCTGAAGGCCGCGCTGGCCGAGGAGGCTTCGGCCTGTCGTGTGGCCCTGTGTCCGCCCGCGACGTTGGTTGAGCGCATGGCGGCGATCTGCGCCGGCGGCCCGGTTGAGGTCGGCGGGCAGGATTGCCGCGCGGAAGCTTCGGGGGCCTTCACCGGCGATATCGCGGCGTCGATGCTGAAGGACGCGGGCGCGACGCTGGTGATTCTCGGCCATTCCGAACGCCGTCAGGGCTACGGCGAGACCAATGCGCTTGTGCTTGCCAAGGCCGAGGCCGCGGTAGCCGCGGGTCTGTCGCCGATCATCTGCGTGGGGGAAACGCTTGCGCAGCGCGAGGCCGGACAGGCCGTCGAGGTGGTGCGTGAGCAGGTCATCCACTCCCTGCCGCTGGCGCTCGCCGGTCAGGCCTTCGCGGTCGCCTATGAACCGGTCTGGGCCATCGGCACGGGCCTTACGCCGACGCTGGAACAGATCGAGGAGGTCCACCGGGCCGTCCGCGCGGCGATGATAGAACGTCTGGGTCTGGGCGGTGCGGAGCAGCCGATCCTGTATGGCGGTTCGGTCAAGCCGGATAACGCCCGTGACATCCTGTCCACCCCGGAGGTCGGCGGCGCTCTCGTGGGCGGCGCCTCGCTGAAGGCGGCGGACTTCCTGCAGATCATCCGGGCGGCGTAATCCCCGACGCCTATTCCCTAGTTCACTGCTTGATGTTAGACGCCGCCGCTTGATCGGCGCGGGTCCGCGCCACACATATCGGCTGCCATGCTCCAGATCATTCTTCTCGTCGTCATGATCCTCGTCTCGATCGCGCTCGCCGCGGTGGTGCTGCTTCAGCGCTCAGAAGGCGGCGCGCTGGGCATGGGCGGCGGCCCTTCGGGCTTCATGACCGCGCGCGGCGCGGGCAACCTGCTGACCAAGACCACCTGGGTCCTGGCCGCTATGTTCTTCATCTGCGCCCTGTCGCTGACGATCCTGGGCAATGTCGAGCGGTCGAACCAGTCGATCGTGGATGCTGACGCCATCGGCGATCTGGCGACCCCGCCGCCGTCGGGCCAGCAGCAGGCTCCGGCCGATCAGCCCGCGGCCCCGGCGCAGCCGGCCGCCCCGTCGTTGCAGGACCTGGAATCCAGCCTGACGTCGGCCCCCGCGCCGGCTCCGGCCCAGCCCGCTCCGGCTCAATAAGGATGGGCGGGGACTTTATCCCCGCCTTCCTCTCCCGCCCTCAAAGTCTTCGCAGTTCACCGCTCGAATCAGCGGTAAGGTGACCCCCCATGGCCCGTTACGTGTTCATCACTGGCGGCGTGGTTTCCTCATTGGGAAAAGGCCTCGCTTCCGCCGCTCTCGGCGCGCTTCTGCAAGCGCGCGGCTACAAGGTTCGCCTTCGTAAGCTCGACCCCTATCTGAACGTCGATCCGGGCACGATGAGCCCGTATCAGCACGGAGAGGTCTTCGTGACCGACGACGGGGCCGAGACCGACCTCGATCTGGGCCACTACGAGCGCTTCACCGGCGTCTCGGCGGCGAAGTCGGACAACATCACGACCGGGCGCATCTATTCGACGATCCTCGAGAAGGAGCGTCGTGGCGACTATCTGGGTGCGACTGTGCAGGTGATCCCTCACGTCACCGACCAGATCAAATCCTTTTGCCTGAGCCAGGCCCTGACCGATGACGGCGAGGACGTGGACTTCGTGCTGGTCGAGATCGGCGGCACCGTCGGGGATATCGAGGGCCTGCCGTTCTTCGAAGCCATCCGTCAGCTGGGTCAGGACCTGCCACGCGGCCAGAGCTGCTTCGTCCATCTGACGCTGCTGCCGTTCATCAAGACGGCGGGGGAGATGAAGACCAAGCCGACCCAGCACTCGGTCAAGGAACTGCGCTCCATCGGGATCCAGCCGGACATCCTGCTGTGCCGTTGTGAGCAACCCATTCCGGCGGACGAGAAGCGCAAGATCGGCCTGTTCTGCAACGTGCGCGAAAGCGGCGTGATCCAGGCGATGGACTCGGCCGACATCTACGCCGTGCCGCTGGACTATCACCGCGAGGGGCTGGATACGGAGGTGCTGGCCCATTTCGGCATAACCGACGCGCCGGAACCGGATCTCTCACGCTGGACCGATATCGTTGACCGCCGTCTGAACCCGGACGGCGAGGTCACCGTGGCCGTGGTCGGCAAGTACACGGTCCTGAAGGATGCCTATAAATCCCTGATTGAGGCCCTGCACCACGGCGGCGTCGCCAATCGGGTGAAGGTCAATATCGACTGGGTCGAGGCCGGCACCTTCGAGGGCGACCGCGAGGCCTGCAACGCGCGCCTTCAGGACGCCCATGCCATTCTGGTGCCCGGCGGCTTCGGCGAGCGGGGTTCGGAAGGCAAGATCGAAGCAGCCCGCTTTGCTCGTGAGAACCGCATCCCGTACTTCGGCATCTGCTTCGGCATGCAGATGGCGGTGATCGAGGCGGCGCGGAACCTGGCGGGTTATCCCAAGGCCTCCTCGACCGAGTTCGGCCCGACCGATGAGCCGGTCGTGGGTCTGATGACCGAATGGACCCAGGGCAACCAGCGTGTCCTGCGTCAGCAGGGGGGCGATCTGGGCGGCACCATGCGTCTGGGCGCCTATGAATCGACGCTGAAGGCAGGATCGAAGATCGCGGAGATGTATGGCTCGACCACCATCAGCGAACGTCACCGCCACCGCTATGAGGTGAACATCAACTACCGTGAGGCGGTCGAGGAGAAAGGCGGGCTGATTTTCGCCGGTCTGTCACCGGACGGCGTCCTGCCGGAAACAGTCGAACGCGCGGACCATCCGTGGTTCATCGGCGTCCAGTACCACCCGGAACTGAAGAGCCGGCCCTTCGCGCCGCACCCGCTGTTCGCGGGCTTCATCGCCGCGGCGCTGGTTCAAAGCCGACTGGTCTGACGCGTCCCGAACGGCATTCACCGCGGGTGGCCGTTCAACTCTGGATTTGATGGTGTCGCACGGTCTCAGGCCGAGCGATGATCCGTGGATTCCCGCATGCCCTGTCCCCAGCGGGACACGGACTCACAGCTCATGATTGTACGGCTGACGAAAGGTACGGTGAGTCCCTCGAAGAGTTCTCGCTGTTTGCACCGGACGCAGACCTGTGTGCCCGGCGTACTGCGACTGTCGACGAAAAGGTGTCCCTTCCGGTAGCAGCGAAGCGACTTGAACATTAACGGCCCCCAATAGTGGGGAAACAATGTTCTTTTCGACTTGATTGCGCAAGAAAAACAAGAATTTCTAGGGTTTGTTCTCTTCCCCTGTTGCGAAAACTCAGATCGCCAAAGCCTCTGAACGGTGCATAATCGTTAACAGCGGGGGTGGCGCGCGGCGTTCGCCCAAGGGGAGCGGTCCGGACTGAAGTCGACCGAAGAGCATCATGCCAGCGCCGACATATGAGTATTCCTGGGACTTCTCGACCGGCCCCGGCGCCTGGACGTCCTGGTTCGCCCCGTCCGTGGTTCAGGACCCCGGCGGGGCTGTCGCCGCCTTCACCCGGTTTCACGCACCGGGCAATGTGGACCCCAACCATATCGACGGGATCGGCTCGCTGTTCCTTCTGGCGCATCTGTCGATCCCGACGGCCGGATCGGCGGGTGTGCTGAACCTGGCCGACGCCGAGTTCGAGATCACCATCAAGGGCACGGACTTCGAGGCCAACGGCGGCAAGCTGATGGTCTGGGTCTGCCGCTACATCCCCGAGGAAGGCATCTTCCGGAACTACTATGTCGGCCTCCAGGTCACCAACTGGGCCAACACCGGCAACGACCTGGCGCCCCGGCTGACGGACGAGTGGCAGACGCTGACGGTCCAGCTCAGTGATGACCCCGCCGACTGGACCTATGCCGGAAATGCGGTGTCGACACAGGGCGACTGGGCGGATCGCTACCAGCCTTTCGATCTGGCCGGGACGCTGGGGACTGTGAACGCCACCCTGCATCTGGTCATGGTGGCGGACGAGGCGGATGAGGGGCCGAGCGGTTTTCTTGATATCGCCAACATCACCGTGCGGACCCAGACCCCGGCCGTGCCGATCGACGGCGCGTCGGCGGGCCACCAGATCTTCCATGGGCTGGAGGATCAGGACGCGACCGGCATGCTTGCGGGGGACGTCGGCGTTGATCCGGCGCTGGCCAGCTTCAGCCTGGTGGCGGGGTCCGCCCGGAACGGAACGGTGGTCATTGACCCGGCGACCGGGGCCTTCGCCTTCACTCCGAACGCGGACTTCTATGGTCCGACCGACTTCGTCGGCGCGGCGACCTTCCGCTACACCGTGACGGACGGGACCAACACCTCGGTCGAGAAGACGGTCATCGTCTTTGTGGGGCCGATCAACGACGCGCCGGTCGCCTCCATTGTCGATGTGACAATGGATGTCACCTTCAATCAGCCCTTCAGCTACACCGTTTTCGGCGGAAACGATGTTGACGAGGAGCATCTGACCTACCGGATCGTGGACGGCTCCGCGCAGAACGGCACGGTGACGATTGATCCGGACAGCGGTCGCTACGTCTTCACGCCGACTGCCGGCTATACGGGGGCGGCCAGCTTCCAGTACGTTGTCAGCGACGGCCAATTGGACAGCGCGCCGGCGACGATCACCCTGAATGTGCGCGCGGAGAGTGATGATCCGGTCCTGCCGACCTTCCAGCAGGTGATCGACGACTATCTGCTGGCGGGCGATCCGCAGGGCTTCTACCGCTATGTCATCCTGCTGGCGGATGCCGGTGATCCCAATGCGGCCTATCACTACGGCTCATGGCTCCACACCGGTCTGCATGTGGCGCAGGATACAGCGCTGGCCGCCCAGTACCTGACCCTCGCCGCCGCGACGGTGGCGGATGCGGCCCTGCAGCTGGCGGATATGTATCTGTCGGGAGACGGCGTGCCGCGCGATCCGGCGATGGCGCGGATGATGCTGGACCTGCATCCGTCCAGTGCGAAAGCCGTCTACCGTCTCGCGATCCTGGACGACCTCGGCTACGGCGCGCCGCAGGACCACGCCCGCGCTGTTGAGGGGTATCTCGAGGCGTCGAAGATGGGCGACGCGGACGCCATGTACACGCTGGGCCGTCGCTATCTGATGGGCGAGGGCGTCGCCTTCTCGGCGCAGGACGCCTACTTCTGGCTGGGCGTGGCGCTGAAGTACGACGGTGGGCCTACCTTCCCGGCGGGGGTCGACCAGTTCGACAATCTGCTGATCTTCAACCAGCAGCAGGCTGTGACCATGGCCGGGCTGACGCCGGCGCAGGTCGCCGCTCTGGACGCCCTGATCGCGGACTGGACCATCGGTCAGCCGTCCCCCGTCAACGATGCGCCCATGGCGGGGAGCGAGGGCGCCGCCGCCGGCGATGCGGGCGCGCCGCTGTCCGGAACCCTGGCGCAGGCCACGGACGCGGACGGCGATGCGCTGACCTATCTGCTGGTTCCGAACTCGGTCGAGCATGGCATGGTGGTCATCGACCCGGCGACCGGCGAATGGACCTTCACGCCTGAGGCCGACTACGACGGCCCCGCCTCGTTCCGTTATGTCGTGTCCGACGGTCAGGCGAACGGCGCTGAACGGACCGTCGAGATCGTCTTCGCGCCCGTCACCAATGCGGTGGATGACGCCGCTGCTCTGGACGAAACCGCGACCCTGACGGTCGAAGCCGCCGAGGGGCTTCTGGCCAATGATGCCGTCTCCGCCGCGGGAAACGCGATCTCCGTCACCGCCGTGGGCGGGCAGGGCGGCGCCGTCGGGCAGGCGGTCGCGGGAACCTACGGCGCCATCACCATCCATGCGGACGGCAGCTACACCTATGTCGCCGATCCCTCCACGGCGGCGCTGATCCAGGGGCAGACCCGGACTGAGTCCTTCACCTATACGATCACCGACCAGAACGGGGTTTCGGACACCGCGACCCTGCTTCTGACACTCAACGGCGTGTCGGGCACGGTGATCCAGGGGGATGGAACCCTTCAGGGCACGGCCTTTGACGACGTGATCACCGGCGGCCCCGGGCATGACATCCTGCTGGGATTGGGCGGCGATGACCGGCTGATCGGCGGCGCGGGTGATCCGGACGAGCTGTTCGGCGGCGCGGGCGATGACATCTACGTCGTTTCTGGCGGCGGCGACACGATCGTGGAAAACCCGGACGATGGCGTCGATACGGTCGAGACGGACCTGTCGGCTTTCAGCCAGCGCAACAATGTCGAGAACCTGACCTATACCGGCTCGAGCGCCTTCATCGGCAGCGGCAACGGGCTGGATAACGTCATCCGGGGCGGTGTCGGGGCGGACACGCTGATCGGCAACGGGGGCAATGACACCCTGATCGGCGGAGCGGGGGCGGCGAACACCCTGATCGGCGGCGCGGGCGATGACACCTATGTCGTCTCCAATGCGGGCGACAGCTACATCGAGAACGCAGACGAGGGGACCGATGGGGTCCTGACGGATGTCGCAGCCCTGACCCTGCGGGCGCATGTCGAGAACCTGACCTACACCGGGACGGGCGATTTCGCCGGCACGGGCAACGGGCTGGACAACGTCATCACCGGGGGCGACGGGAACGACACCTTGCGTGGCCATGCGGGCGCCGACGTCCTGCAGGGCGGCGCGGGCGCCAACCTCCTGATCGGCGGGGAGGGCGACGACACCTATGTGGTCACCAGCGCCGATGACATCCTCCATGAGGAAGAGGGCGAGGGATACGACACCGTCCGGACCGAGCTGTCCTTCCTCTCGTTGTTCCCGAACATCGAGGCCCTGATCTTCACCGGGACCGGGAATGTCGAGGGGGTCGGCAATGCGTTGGACAACCTGATCGTCGGCGGAGACGGCGACGATGTTCTGGACGGCGGCTATGGGGCGGACATGCTGGTCGGTGGTCTGGGCGACGACGTCTATGTGATCGATGACCTGCTCGATGTGATCCAGGAGGCGGCTGACGAGGGCTTCGACACCGTTCGGACGACGCTGGACAGCCATACCCTCGCCGACGATCTGGAGGGGCTGGTCTTCATCGGCCACGGCGACTTCTCCGGGGTCGGCAATGCGGCGGATAACGTCCTTGTCGGAGGCGACGGCGATGACTGGCTGGACGGCGGGGCGGGCGCGGACGTGCTGGACGGCGGGTGGGGCGACGATCTCTATTTCATCGACGATTTCGGCGACCAGATCATCGACGCGGGCGGAAGGGACGCGGTGGACACCGCCCTTTCCGCCTACACGCTGCGCGCCGATCTTGAGGACCTGTACTACTCGGGCACGGGCGACTTCACCGGCACGGGCAACGCCGCGGCCAACGAGATCTTCGGTCTGGACGGCGACGACACGCTGGAGGGTCTGGACGGCGACGACCTGCTGGTCGGCGGGGCGGGGGACGACAGCCTGAACGGGGGCGCGGGCGATGACCTGATCAGCGGCGACGCCGGCGCGGACAGGATGACCGGCGGCGACGGCGACGACCTCTACATGGTCGATGACGCCGGGGATGAGGTGATCGAGGATGAGGACGGCGGGTTCGACGGCATCCAGACCCTGCTGAGCAGCTACACCATGGCCGCCCATGTCGAGGCCCTGTTCTACATGGGGTCGGCGAACTTCACCGCCGTCGGCAATGCGCAGGACAACATCATCGTCGGCGGCGACGGGGACGATGATCTGACCGGCGGCGCGGGCAATGACGCCCTGTACGGCGGCTGGGGCCCCGACATTCTGCGCGGCGGGGCGGGCGAGGACGCCTACTTCATCGAGGACGAGACTGACCAGATCGTCGAGCTGGAGGGTGAGGGGGTTGATCAGGTCGTCACGGTCCTGAGCAGCTTCACCCTCGGCGACCATCTGGAGCAGCTGGCCTTCCTCGGCGCCGGAGACTTCGTCGGGATCGGCAACGATCTGGACAATCTGATCGTCGGCGGGGACGGCAATGACTGGCTCTACGGCGGTCTGGGGCTCGACACGCTGGAGGGCGGGTTGGGCGACGACACCTATGTGGTCGACGGTCTGGATGACGTCGTGACGGAGGCGCTGGGGGAAGGGTTCGACGTCATCGAGGTCACGGGTGGGCTGAACGCCTGGACGCTGGGCGCCAATCTGGAGGAGTTGCGGGTCAATACGACCCTGGCCTTCGCCCTGACCGGGAATGCGCTGAACAACGTCCTGACCAGTTCCGGTACGGGCAACGACATTCTGGACGGCGGTGCGGGCGCGGATACCCTGTCCGGCGGACGCGGCGATGATCTCTATCTGGTCGATGACGCCGGGGACGTGATCATCGAGGCTGCGGGGCAGGGGTATGACACCGTCCGAGCAACCGCCGCGACCTATGTGCTGTGTGCCAATGTCGAGGCGCTGATCTTCGTCGGGACCGGCGCCTTCACCGGAACCGGCAACGCTTCGGACAACGCCCTGACCGGCGGCTCCGGCGCGGACACCCTGAATGGAGACGCGGGCGACGATGTGCTGATCGGCGGCGCGGGGCTGGACGCCCTGACCGGCGGCGACGGCGTGGATCGGGTCGACTATTCGGGCGCGAGCGCGGCCGTCACGGTGCGTCTGGACTTCAACCGCACCACCAATGACGGCGAGGGCGGCAGCGACACACTGTCCTCCATCGAGAATGTCGACGGTTCCGCTTTCGATGACCTGCTTATCGGTTCCTCGGGCGCGAATGTGCTGCGCGGTGGATCGGGGCGGGACACCCTGCTGGGCATGGCCGGGAACGACATCCTCATCGGCGGTTCAGGCGCGGCCAACATACTTCAGGGCGGAACCGGTGATGACCGCTACATCGTCACCGCCAGCGACACGATCGTGGAACTGGCGGGCGAAGGGATCGACACGGTCGAAACGACGCTGAATCTGATGACCCTGGCCGCCAATGTGGAGACCCTGATCTTCACCGGGACGGGCGCCTTCACCGGCACGGGCAACGCCTCGGACAACGTCATCATCGGCGGCACGTCCAACGATGTGCTGAGCGGCGGGGCGGGCGCAGACACCCTGAACGGTGGTGACGGCGATGACATCCTGCGGGGCGGCGCCGGAGTGGACATTCTGAACGGCGGGGCGGGCCTGGATACGCTGGACTACGGCCAGGCCGGGGCGGGCGCCGTGATCCGCATGGATCTGAACCGGACGACGCGGGACGGCGACGGCGCCACGGATATCTTCTCCGGGTTCGAGACTGTCATCGGCTCGGCCTTCGATGATGTGATTTTCGGCGACAACGCGGCCAATCTCATCAGCGGCGGGGCAGGGGCTGATGTGCTGCTCGGGCTGGGTGGGAACGATATCCTGATCGGCGGTCCGGGCGCGGCCAACACCCTGCAGGGCGGCACGGGCGACGACCGCTATCTCCTGACAGCCTATGACACCGTGGTCGAACTGGCGGGCGAGGGGAACGACACGGTCGAAAGCGCCCTGAACAGCCTCGTTCTGGCGGCCAATGTGGAGACCCTGATCTTCACCGGCACAGGCGACTTCTACGCGACAGGGAACGTCACGGCCAATGTCATCAGCGGCGGGGCTTCAGGCGACCGACTGGACGGCGGCGATGGGGACGACACCCTGCGCGGCGGTGGTGGCAATGACCTCCTGATCGGCGGATCAGGCGCCGATACCCTGTACGGTGAAGCGGGCAATGACATCCTGAACGGCGGCGCCGGGAATGATGTGCTGATCGGGGGCGCGGGCGATGACCGCTATGTGGTCGACAGCGGCGGTGATCAGATCATCGAACTGGCGGGACAGGGGATCGACACGGTCGAGACGACCTTGAACAGCTGGACGCTGGCGGATGGGCTGGAGATCCTGATCTACACCGGGACCGCGGCCTTCACCGGCGTCGGCAATGGGGCCGACAACGTCATCACCGGCGGGATCGGGGCCGACACCTTCATCGCCGGATCGGGCGATGACACCTTCAACGGCGGTGCGGGATTCGACACCGTGGACTACAGCGCCGTCGGGGCCGCGGTGACGGTCAAGCTGAACGGCTCGATCACCCAGAACGACGGGCAGGGCGGCGTCGATGTCCTGACCGGCATCGAGCGGATCATAGGCACGGCCTTCGACGATCTTCTGGTCGGTGACGGGCAGGGCAACACCCTGATCGGCGGCGCGGGGCGCGACATCCTGCTGGGCATGGCCGGGAATGACGTCCTGATTGGCGGGGAGGGCGCGGCCAATACGCTGCAGGGCGGAACCGGCGATGATCGCTACGTCGTCTCCGTCGCCGGGGACTCGGTGGTCGAACTGGTCAATGAGGGCGTCGATACGGTCGAGACCGCACTGTCGGCCTGGACCCTCGGCGCCAATCTCGAGAACCTGATCCACACCGGCTCGACGGCCTTTACCGGGACTGGCAATGCGCTGGCCAACGTCATCACCGGCGGCGGTGGCGATGATCTGCTGCGAGGCGGCGGGGGCAATGATACGCTCAATGGCGATCTGGGCGACGACATCGCCGTCTTCTCCGGCCTGCGCTCGGCCTACACCATCGTCGCTACGGCAGAGGGATACCGGATCACAGACAATGATGTGGCGGTCGATGGCGATGACGGCATCGATCTGCTGATCGGGGTCGAGAAGGTGCGGTTCCGCGACGGCGCGACCCTGATCCTGTCAGAGCTTGGGCTGGGGGCGGCGACGATGGCGGGCGAGAAGGGGGCGTCGATGCTTGAGACCTCGCCGCTGTCGCCGCCGGTGGTTGCGATCATTGAGCCGCTGGTGCAGCCGGGCCTGGCGGACGATTTCGTACCTCTGCTGAAGGAGGGGGCCGGGCCGCTGGTCCTGCCCGGCCTGCCGGACGAGATCATCAGCGGCCCTGACGGCTCCCCTGTCGCCGCCGGAGGACATGGCCTGTTTGACCAGACGGATCCGCTGGTGATCCACGGTCCGCATGGCCCGCATCTCTTGCAGGTGGATGACGTCGCTGACGTCGGTCCGACGCCGGACTGGTTCTAGTCGGCCAGCAAAGCGAGAAGGGCGAAGCTGGCCAGCCAGTGCTCGCCCATATAGTCGCCGGTGACATGGGGCAGGGCCGCGTCCAGATGGGTGGCAGCGGCCTTGCGGGCGATGACGGCGCGGATGTCGCCCTCCGGCAGAGCGGAGGCGATCTCGCGCCAACACCACGCCCGGCTGAGGTTCAGGCCGTCCAGATGGGCGATCTTGCCGTCCGACCGGTCGCTGACGCTGGCGGGGGTGAACAGGGTGGCGGGTCGCTGTGACCCGACCTTGGGCAGGAAGGCGTTGAACCAGTCCTGGAAGTCGTGCGGGTGCAGGACGCGCCGCATCAGGGCGGCCTCCATCAGGGCGGGCGACAGGAACTCGTCCTGCGACGGCTCCCATGCCTGACAGTCGCGGTCGTGGGCGTACCAGGCCATGGCCCTCTCGCGGCACAGGGTGGCCAGCACAGGGTCGTTGACCTCGGCCCAGTCCAACGTCAGCCGCAGGGCGAAGGCGGTGTTGTAGTGGGTCCCGACCCGCACCGGATAAGCCGCGAGGGGCAGGAAGGCGTGGAAGCGGTCGGCGAAGGCGCGGGCCAGCGGGCGCAGGATGGCGGCGCGACGGCGGCCGTCCTCGCTGTCGTGGCGGTCCATCTCGGCCGCCAGCATCAGCAGCCAGCCCCAGCCATACGGGCGTTCGAAGCCGCGGCTGGACGGCTGTTCCAGATAGGCGACCTCGGCGGCGACGTTCTCCGCCGTGAACAGCTCGTTGGCCAGCGCCCAGATGCGCGGCGCCTCGGGGTTGTCCGGATACAGCCGCAGCAGGGTGAACAGGGTCCACCAGCCGTGGACGCAGGAGTGCCAGTCGAAGCTGCCGAAGAAGATCGGATGCAGGTCGCGCGGACCCTTCACGTCGCGCTTGCCGGTCATCACGTGATCCAGCTTGTTCGGATACTCGCGCGTGACGTGGCCCAGGGCGGCGCTGGCGAAGCGGGAGGCCGTGGCGGCGTCGAGGGCCAAAGTCCGGGCGTGCGTCATCAGGCGAACTCAGAAGCGGAAAGCGAGGGCGTACATCAGGCCGATATTGACCACCAGCATGATCAGGGCGGTCGGGATCTGGGCCCGGATCACGCCGTTCAGGGCGGCGTTGCGGTCCGGCAGTTCCAGCAGGTTGGCCGGCACCACATTGAAGTTTGCCGCCATGGGCGTCATCAGCGTTCCGCAGAAACCGGCCAGCATGCCGATGGCGCAGACGATGGCCGGGTTGCCGTCGAACTGATGCACCACGATGGGCAGGCCGATGGCGGCGGTCATCACCGGAAAGGCGGCGAAGGCGTTGCCCATGATGACGGTGAACAGCGCCATGCCGACGCAGTAGGCGGCCACCGCCAGCAGGGGCGTGGTCAGGGGCACGGTCTGGCTGACCAGTTGGCCGACCACGCCGCCGACATCAGCCGCCAGAAACACCGCGCCCAGCGACGCCAGCATCTGGGGCAGCAGGCTGGCCCAACCGATGGAATCCATCAGTCGACGACCTTCCTGCAACGGCGCCAATGCGGGCGGGCGGAACCAGGTCATGGCCGCGAACAGGGCGATGACGCAGCCGAGACCCAGCGCGATCAGGGTGGTCTGCTTGTCTGAAATCAGCCAGGCGCCCGCCGCCGTGTGTTTGGCCAGCAGGGTGCCGCCGACGGCGACCAGCGGGATGATCAGGGCGGGAACGAACAGGGCGTTGCCCCGGCGCGCGGCGCTGTCGCGGCGTTCGTCGGTGGAGGTGGTGGCGGGTTGTCCAACGCCCATCTTGCCGATGGCCCCGATGACGACCAGCGCCACAACCAGCAGGCCGTTGCCCAGCCCGCCCAGCAGATCCCCGAACAGCAGGGATGTCGCGATCAGGCCCCAGAACAGGGTGCTTCGGATGCGGGTCGCGTGCGCCCGGTCCATAGCCGTGAAGACGGCGAAGGCCAGGAACATCAGGCCGGTGACGATGTAGGCGTGCTGCAAGGTGATCATCGGGCCGCCTCCTGTTCGGAGACGGGCGCGCCGAGATCGCGCCTTATGGTCCGGTCAAACAACCACAGACGAACGCCGTGCACGATGAAGGCGGCGATGGCGGTCGGGATGGCCCACAGGGAGATGTGCAGGGCCTCGACCTTGATCCCTGCCTGTTCGAGGAAGCCCACCATCAGGACGATGGAGCCGATGGCGATGAAGATGTCCTCGCCGAAGAACAGGCCGATGTTGTCGGTGGCGGCGCTCATGCCGCGAATGCGGAAACGGGCCTTGTCGGGCAAGGGACCATGCTCGGTCTCCGCCGCGCCCTCGGCCATGGGGGCCACCAGCGGCCGCACCATCTGCGGATGCCCGCCCAACGAGGTCAGGCCGAGCGCCGAGGTGGCCTGCCGCACGAACAGATAGACCAGCAGCAGCCGCCCTGCGGTGGCGGCGCGGACGCTGGCGATCATCTGGCGCGCTCGTTCCTGAAGGCCTGCTCGCTCCAGCACCCCGATGACCGGCAGGATCAACCAGGTGATGTGGAAATAGCGGTTGTCATTGAAGGCGTCGCCGAACCGGGTCAGCGTCGCCACGCCGGCGCCGAACAGGCTGGCGACGTCCACGCCCGGCCCGACCACCGTCAGCACGCCGGTGACGACGGCGGCGACCAATATGACCAGCAGCGGATTGATCCGGGCCACAAAACCCGCGACCACGACCGCGATCCCCAGAAGCACCAGCATGGAATCCTGCCCTCCGTCCCGGTGCGGACAGTTGCGCGGTTCGGGCGGCAGCGGAAGCCCTACAGCGCCCCGAACCCGCCGCCACCCGGTGTCTCGATGACGAACACATCGCCGGGTGCCATCTGCACTTCCGCCGTGGAGCCCAGCGGCTCGACCGTCCCGTCCGCCCGTTCGATCCGGTTCACGCCGACGGCGCCCGGCTCCCCGCCTGCTGCGCCGAAGGGCGGAGTGCGGCGGTGGTTGGACAGGATGGCGGCGGTCAGGGGCTCCAGGAAACGCACCCGTCGCACGGCGCCGTCGCCGCCCCGATGCGCGCCCGCGCCGCCCGAGCCATGGCGGATCGAGAACTCTTCCAACAACACCGGGAAGCGGGTCTCCAGCACCTCGGGGTCGGTCAGACGGCTGTTGGTCATGTGGGTCTGCACCGCCGCCGTGCCGTCGAAGTCCGGCCCGGCGCCCGAGCCGCCGGCGATGGTCTCGTAGTACTGCCGCGTCGCATCGCCGAAGGTGAAGTTGTTCATCGTGCCCTGACTGGCCGCCAGCACGCCGAGCGCTCCGTAGAGCGTGTCGACCACGGCCTGACTGGTCTCGACATTCCCGGCCACCACGGCCGCGGGATAGCGGGGATTCAGCATCGAGCCCTCGGGCACGATCAGGGTAATGGGCTTCAGGCAGCCTTCGTTCAGCGGGATGGCGTCGTCCACGAGCGTGCGGAAGACGTAGAGGGTCGCCGCGCGGGTGATCGACAGCGGGGCGTTGAAGTTGTTGGTCCGCTGCTCGCTGGTCCCGGTGAAGTCCACCACTGCGGTGCGCGCATCCGTGTCCACGTCGATGCGCACACGGATGACCGCGCCGTCGTCCATTTCCAGCGCGAACGAGCCGGGTTTCAGGGCGGCGATGGCGCGGCGGACGGCTTCTTCGGCATTGTCCTGGATATGGCCCATGTAGGCGGCGACCACGTCACGGCCGAACTCGCCAACCATGCGCACCAGTTCGTCGGCGCCGCGCGCACAGGAGGCGATCTGGGCCTTCAGGTCGGCCATGTTCTGATCGACGTTACGGGACGGGTGGCGACCCGAGGAGAACAGGGCGCGGGTCTCGGCGTCCCGCAGTGTCCCTGCGTCGACCAGCAGGAAGTCGTCGATCAGCACGCCCTCGTCCTCAACCGTCTTGGAGGTCGGCGGCATGGAGCCGGGGGTGATCCCGCCCACGTCCGCATGGTGACCACGCGCGGCGACGAAGAAGGCGGGGCTGTCGTCGGCCTCGAGGAAGACCGGGGTGATGACGGTGATGTCCGGCAGGTGCGTCCCGCCATTGTAGGGGGCGTTCAGCATATAGACGTCGTCGCGCCTCATGCCGCGCCCATCGCGGGCGTCGCCACGCGAGGTGATCACCGTCCGGATGCTTTCACCCATCGAGCCCAGATGCACCGGAATGTGGGGGGCGTTGGCGATCAGGGCGCCGGTGGCGTCGAAAACGGCGCAGGAGAAGTCGAGCCGCTCCTTGATATTCACCGAATAGGCGGTCGCCCGCAGGGCCTCGCCCATCTGTTCGGCGGCGGCCATGAAGCGGCTGTTGAACACCTCGAGCAGGATCGGATCGACATGGGTGCCCATGGCCGTGCGGGCGGGCCGGGGGACGACCCGCGTGAGGATCAGGTTCAGCCCCGCATCCGCTTCAGCGCGCCAGCCGGGCTCGACCACGGTGGTGCCGGTGTCTTCGAGGATGACCGCCGGACCCTCCACCGTTGCGCCCGGCCCGAAGGCCTCGCGTCGGTACACCGGCGCGTCATGGCTCGCACCGGCCATCCAGACGGCGGCGCGGGTGACGACGTCCGGCTTACGAGCCGACAGGTCGCCGCCGACTTCCGCCGTCTGGCCCGACAGCCCCACGGCCTCGGCCTCCAGCATCTCGACCACCAGCGCCTTGCCCTCGACGAAGAAGCCGAACCGGCGGCGATGTAGCGCCTCGAAGGCGGCGGTCATTGCATCGGCCGGGCCGAAGGGCACGGTCAGGGGGGTATCTGATCCGGCGAACTTGATCTCGGCTCGAGCCGTCACAGCGATCCGGCTGTCAGCGAAGCCCTGCGCGATCAGTTCAGCGCGCGCCTGTTCCGACAGGCGTTCGATCCGGGCGGTCATCCGCGCATCGGCCGTGCCTTCCAGCGGTATCGCCGCCGTCGCCTGTCGAATGGCCCGCACTTCGGCCAGTCCCATGCCGTAAGCTGACAGGACGCCCGCGAACGGGTGCAGCATCACCGTGGTCATGCCGAGCGCGTCGGCCACCAGACATGCATGCTGTCCGCCCGCGCCGCCAAAGCAGTTCAGGACGTATCGGGTGACGTCGTAGCCGCGCTGGATCGAGATCGACTTGATCGCCTCGGCCATATTCTGCACGGCGATGGTGACGAAGCCCTCGGCCAGAGCTTCGGGCGTGGTGCTGCGACCGGTCGTGGCTTCGACTTCCGAGGCCAGTTCGGTGAAGCCGGTCCGGACGGCATCGGCGTCCAGCGGCTGGTCGGCGTTCGGCCCGAAGACGGCCGGAAAGAACTCCGGCTTCAACTTGCCCAGCAGGACGTTACAGTCGGTCACCGTCAGCGGGCCGCCCCGGCGATAGGCGCGAGGGCCGGGCACAGCGCCCGCCGACTCCGGCCCGACCCTCAGCCGCGCGCCGTCGAAGCGGCAGATCGAGCCGCCGCCCGCGGCCACCGTGTGGATCGACAGCATGGGCGCGCGCAGACGCACGCCGGCGACCACGGCGTCGGACGTCCGCTCATACTCGCCCGCGAAGTGGGAGACGTCGGTCGAGGTTCCGCCCATGTCGAAGCCGATGACGCGGTCGAAGCCCGCCGCCACCGCTGTCTCGGCCATGCCGACCACGCCGCCCGCAGGACCGGACAGGATGGCGTCCTTGCCCCGGAAGGCGCCCGCCGCGGTCAGGCCGCCGTTCGACTGCATGAACAGAAGCGGAGTGGCCCCGCCCAGTTCGTCCCCAACCTTGTCCACATAGGCCCGCAGCACGGGCGACAGGTAGGCGTCCGCCACCGTCGTATCGCCGCGTCCGACCAGCTTGATCAGCGCGCCGACCTCGTGGCTGACCGATATCTGTTCGAACCCCAGATCTCGGGCGATCCGTGCCACCTGCCGCTCATGGTCGGTGAAGCGCCAGCCGTGCAAGAAGGCGATCGCGACAGCGCGGAAACCGGCGTCGCGCGCGGCCTGTAGTGCCCGTCTTGTCCCCTCGATGTCCACAGGCTTGTCCACAGAGCCGTCGGCCCGGACCCGTTCGTCGATCTCGACGACATGATCGTAAAGCTGGTCGTTCAGCCGGATGTGGCGGGCGAACAGATCGGGGCGGCTCTGCCATCCGATGCGCAGGGCGTCTCCGAACCCGCGCGTGATCGCCAGCACGGTCGGCTCGCCCTTGCGCTCCAGCAGGGCGTTGGTCGCAACGGTGGTGCCCATGCGCACGGCCTCCACCATACCGGTGGGCAGAGGCCCCGGCGCGGCCTCCAGCACCCGGCGCACGCCCTCGACGGCGGCGTCGGCGTACTGTTCCGGGTTGACCGACAGGAGCTTGCGGGTGGTCAGGACGCCGTCAGGCGCGCGGGCGACCACGTCAGTGAAGGTGCCGCCCCGGTCGATCCAGAAACGCCAGCCGTCCACCTGATGCATCGCTTCGCTCCGACTCATTCAGCCAGCCTACCGCGTCACAGCCCTACTGGGCCCAAGATCCAGGTCATCCAGATACCGACGGCGAGAAAGACGCCGAACGCCAGCCGGTCATCGCCCGCGAGGGGCTTTTTCATGACGGCGCGCGCGAGGACCAGACTCAGGCCCGCGACCGCGGCCCAGAGCAGGACCGACGGCAGGCCCATCCAGCCGACCCAGGCGCCGCCCGCGCCGAGCAGGAAGGGGTCGCCGCCGCCCAGCCCGTCGCGCCCCCGCACCTTGCGATAGGCGAAGGCAAGCAGCCACAGGGCCGCGAAGCCCGCGCCCGCGCCGATGGCGGCGTTCAGCAGACCTGTCCCGTTCGGAAGGATGGCCGCGCCCAGTCCGGCCGCGCCGAGCGGCAGGGTCAGTTGGTCGGGCAGCCAGAAATGCTCGGCGTCCACGGTCGCGATCAACAGCAGCAACCAGCCCAGCACGGCTGTCAGCAGGGCGGCGGACAGCAGGTCCTGCGACAGCGCGGCCCATGCGCCCAGACCGGCGCCGGCGAGGGCGAAGCCGACGTATCTGATCCATGCGCGGGCGGCGGGTTCGGGCTCCGCGGCCGGGAGCCGGGTGCTGATGCGGGCCAGCGCGGGGCCGACCGCCAGACCGGCCATTCCGAAAAAGACTGTGACAGTGACGCCGATCACGATCCCTCCCGGGCGTTGCCCCAGCGTTGCGATAGGCGGCTCGTTCCGTCCCGGCAAGGGCTGGCCGACCGCGTTCATTGTGACGGTTACGCCGTGTGATGACGGTGTTTCATGAACTCGCGACGACAACTTCACGGAAGCGCGCGGGAACCGTCACGGTTCGGCGGCCTCGCTGTCATATCCGGCTCCTAACCACGGACAGGGCAGGGCGGGGGCGATGCTTCGTCGGATCGGACGCATGGGCGTGCGGTCTCACCTGCCGTGAGTTCCTTCGGACCAGACACGGTGAAAACGATGAACGGCTTCAAACTGACCACGCTGCTGGCCCTGTCGGCCAGCGCCCTGACCCTGGCGGCCTGCGGCTCCGCTGAAGTCGCTTCGCCGGGCGAAGGCGATTTCGGCGGCGGCACCGGCGGTGGCGGCACTGGCCCGACCACCCCGCCCCCCGGCACGCCGGCGGCGGACTGCCCGACCGGCTTCGCCAACGTCGGCGTGGTCGCCGGCGGCACTCTGCGCGCCTGCCAGCTGCCGACCACGATCACCGGCAATCTGACCGTTCCGCTGCGCGCCGGCACTGTCTATTCGATCTCGGGCCGTACTGAAGTCGGCACCGACCGCGGCGCCGATCCGGCCGCTCCGGTCGCCGGTTCGCAGCAGGGCATCCTGACCATCGAGCCGGGCGTGCGTCTGTACGGTTCGGGCGGGTCGGACTACCTGCTGGTCAACCGCGGCTCGCAAATCTTCGCCGAAGGCACCGCGACCAACCCGATCATCTTCACCAGCCGCGCCAACATCGACGGCACCACCACCGAGAACTCGCAAGGCCAGTGGGGTGGCATCGTGATCGCCGGCCGCGCGCCGACGGCGGTTTGCCCGGTCGGCGTGACCGCGCCGAACATCGCCTGCGTGGGCCAGATCGAAGGCACCAGCGCCAACTACGGCGGCAACACCGTCTCGGATAACTCTGGCCGTCTCCGCTATGTGCAGATCCGTTACTCGGGCTTCGAAATCTCGCCGAACAACGAACTGCAGGCCCTGACCCTGGCCGGCGTCGGCAACGGCACCGTGGTTGAGTATGTCCAGGCCTACAACAGCTCGGACGACGGCATCGAAATCTTTGGCGGAACGGTCAACCTGAGCCGCATCGTGATCAACGGCGCCGACGACGACGGTCTGGACACCGACACCGGCTGGCGCGGTGGCGCCCAGTTCGGCATCGTGACCCAGCGTCCGACCGCCGTCACCAACGGCAGCCGCGGCTTCGAGTGGTCGGCGGCGCCTTCGGGCACCGCCTTCTACGCCCAGCCGAAGGTCTCCAACTTCACCATCGTCGGCCGCAACGCCGCCGTGGCCGCTGACGCGCTGCTGACGCTGAACACCGGCACGCAGCCGACCATCATCAACTCGGTCGTCACCAACCCGTCGACCTCGGCCGCGGCCTGCCTCGACATCGACGACGCGCAGACGGTTGCGAACAACCCGGTCTTCCGCTCGGTCTACTTCGCCTGCTCGCGTCCCTACGAGAACGACTCGAACATCAATGCCGCGGCGACGGAGGCGGTGTTCATCAGCGCCACCAACATCGGCAACACCGCTGCGGGAACCTCGACCATGACGGCTCCGGCCGGCGCCACCCTGACGGCCCAGAGCCTGGCCTTCATCAACGGCGCCAACGAAACCGCCGTGACCCCGGCCAACGCGCCGGCGATCTACAGCTGGTTCACCACCGTGACCTACATCGGCGCCGTGCGTAACGCCTCCGACACCTGGTACCTGGGCTGGACCTGCGGCCTTCAGGCCGGCTCGACCTGCTGATGACGGATGGGACGGGCGGCGGCTTCTGCGCCGCCGCCCGGCTCGCCGAACCCTTCCGTTACTCCTTCGAGGCGCAGACCATGAAGACCGTGAAAATGACCCTCGGCGGGCTGCTGCTCGCCACCACCGCCCTGGTCGCGCCGGGCGTCGCCCTGGCCCAGACCGCTCCCACTGCCCAATCCGCCGCCCAACAGGCCGAACCGCAAGTCGAACAGGACGTCGACCTGGGCGAAGTCGTTGTTCTGGGTCGCTATATTCCCCAGCCGAACCGCGAAAGCCCCGAGGTCGCGGCCTTCCTGACCGCCGAGGATCTGGAGCGCACCGGCGACGCCGACGCCGCCCAGGCCCTGTCGCGCGTCACCGGCCTGTCGATCGTCGAAGGCCGCTTCATCTATGTGCGGGGTCTGGGTGAGCGTTACTCCTCGGCCCTGCTGAACGGCTCGCCGCTGCCCAGCCCGGAGCCCCTGCAACGCGTCGTGCCGCTGGATCTGTTCCCGTCGGAAGTGCTTTCGGGTCTGACCGTCCAGAAGACCTATTCGGCGGCCTTCCCCGGTGAGTTCGGCGGCGGCGTCGTCGATCTGCAGACCATCGACACGCCGGTCGATCCCTTCTTCAGCATGTCGGCCTCGCTGAGCGGCAACACCGAGACCTCGAACAAGGACGGGCTGATCTACTACGGATCGCGCACTGATTTCACGAGCTTCGACGACGGCACCCGCGACGTTCCGGGCCAACTGCAACTCGGCTTCAACAGCGGTCAGCGTATCTCGGCGGGCAACTTCACCGCCGACGAACTGCGGCTGATGGGTCAGTCGCTGGTCAACGCGCCCCTTCGCCTGCTGCAGCGCGAGACCACACCGGCCAACTTCGGCGTTCGCTTCATGGGCGGCGCCTCGAGCGAAACCGGCATGGGCACCCTGGGCGGCATTTTCGTCGCCTCATACGACAACAAGTGGACGGGCCGTCGCGGTGATCGTCAGTCGGGCCGGATCGACGCCGGCGAACTGGTGACGGCCAACGACTTCGACTTCGAGTCGAATCAGAATGACCTGACCCTGAACTTCCTGGGCGCGGTCAGCCTGACCAGCGACACCAACACCCTCAAATGGACGAACCTGTTCGTTCGCAATGTCTCGAAGGAGGCCCGTTCGGAGGCCGGCTTCGACGACGCTTCGGGTGGTCAGCGCCGGACGGATCACACCGAATGGTTTGTGCGTCAGCTTTTCTCGACCCAACTGGCCGGTGAGCACACCTTCGGTTCGGCGGGAGAATGGGAGTTCGACTGGCGGGCGGCCTACGCCCTGACGTCGCGCGACGCGCCCTACGAGAGCCGCTTCGGCTACGGCCAGAACGTGGCGGGTGACTGGATCCACGACATCGAAACGAACGCCATTTCCTTCAGCGAGCTGGAAGACGACATCATCTCGGGCGGCGCGGATGTGCACTACACCCTGCCGCTATCGGACGCCCGTGAAGCCGTGTTCTCCTTCGGTGTCGCCTATTCGGACAACAATCGTGAGTCCGAGCAGCGGACCCTGCGCTTCATCGCCCCGAACGGTCTGACGCAGGACCAGCTGGAATCGCGCGTCGACTACCTGTTCTCGGACGCCAACATCGGGCCATACCTCCAGATCGAGGAAATCACCGGCACAAACGGCGCCGCGGCGTTCGATGGTCAGATGACGGTAAAGGCGGCCTATGCCCAGGTGGCGGCGGAGTTCCTGCCGCTGCTGAACCTGAACCTCGGCGTGCGCTTCGAGCAGGGCGAACAGACCGTCACTCCGCGTGACCTCTTCGGGGGTTCGACCGGCTTCCTGCCGACCGAGATCAAGGAAGAGTACGTTCTGCCGGCGGGCACCATCACCTGGAACTTCGCCGAGGACATGCAGCTGCGTCTCGGCGCGTCGAAAACGATCGGTCGTCCCCAGTTCCGCGAACTGGCGCCGCAGCAGTACACGGATGTCGAAAGCGACCGGACCTTCATCGGCAACCCGTATCTGGTCGATACGGAGATCCTCAACGTCGATGCGCGCTGGGAGTGGTACTTCGCCCGTCAGCAGTATGTGACCGCCGGTCTGTTCTACAAGGACCTGGACAAGCCCATCGAGTCCAGCGTCATCGACCAGGGCTCGTCGATCTCGCAGACCTTCCTCAACGCGCCGAACGCCACGATCATGGGCGCCGAGCTGGAAGTGAAGAAGTATTTCGAGTTCGGTTCGGGCATGGACTTCATCGCCAACAAGCGGTGGCTGGCCCAGGCGAACTACACCTGGTCCGACTCCGAGGTGAACGTCGACGCCGGTGACACCGTCATCACCCAGAACAGCCTGGGCGTCGCCCAACCGGCCTCGTTCTACGTGGTCGACGGCAGCCGCCTGCAAGGCCAGTCGGAACACGTCGTCAACGTCCAGCTGGGCTGGGAGGACGACACGGCCCGGTCGCAGGCGACCCTGATCGCCAACTATGTGTCGGAGCGCACCTCGGCGCGCGGCCGTCCGGGCGAGCCGGACCTGATCCAGGAGCCGGGCGTCCAGCTCGACTTCGTCTTCCGCAAGGATTTCGACTACGCCGGTCGCGAGTATGGCGTGTCGTTCGAACTGCGGAACCTGCTGGGTGAGGAGTTCCTCGAATATCAGGAGCTCGGCAACCGGGTGATCATCAACGGGTACGAACTGGGCACAAGCGGCTCGATCAGCCTGACCGCCCGCTTCTAAGTCTTTGAGAAAGGCCGGTTTCGAAAGGAGCCGGCCCTTTTTCTTTGTGTGAAATCCATGACGATTGATCCGCGATCCGCGCAGTTGTCATGCTTGGTTCGCCGGGTCTTCATCTGGCGGTGAAGCCCGAACCCGGACGATTGGTCTAGGACCGCTTCGGGCCGTCGGGGCCCGTGTCGGGCGTCCCCTCGTGATGGCTGTTCTTCGCAACTGGAGTTCGTCCGCCCGCGCGTTCGCGCAGGATGTCGCGGCGCGCCCGGTCCGGCTGCGTCCCTTTGTTGAGGGGGTGCTGGTCGCGGTTCTGCTGGTTCAGGCCGGCCGCATGGTATGGCTGTTCGTGGAGCCTTCCGCTCCGGCCTCGGCGGATGCGCCCGCCGCTGCACGTCTCGCGGATACCTCCATCTTCCAGCGCTTCGACGCCTTCTTCCGCACCGGCGGCCAGTCGAGCATGGCTGAAGACACCGCCACGGGCAGCAGCCAGATGCGGCTGTTCGGCGTTCGCGCCGACGGCGTGGGCGGCGGCTCGGCCATCATCGGACTGGCGGACGGCCGCCAGATTTCGGTCGGCGTGGGCGAGGAGGTCGAACCGGGCCTCGTTCTGCAATCGGTGGCCGCCGACCATGTGGTCCTGTCGCGCAATGGCGCGCTCAGCCGTCTGATCTTCGCTGAAACGCCCGTCGGCGCCGCCGCTCCGCCTGCGCCCCCTGCCGGGGATCAGGTCGTCGCGCCGCCTAGCCCGCAGCCGACGCCCCAGACGACCTCGGCGCCGGGAGCCGCCGTGGTGGACCCGGCCCAGTTGATGGCACAGGCCTCGCTGCGTCCGCGCATGCGCGGGCTGGCGGTGAACGGCTTCACCGTCAACGCCTCGGGAGAAGCGCCCGCGCTGGGCGCGGCGGGGCTTCAGGCGGGGGACGTCATCCTCGCCGTCAATGGCATCGAACTGAACAGCGCGGGGCGGATCGCCGACCTGCGCCGCAACCTCGCGACCGCGCCTTCGGCCGAAATCCGCTTTGAGCGGGGCGGGCAGGCGCGCACCACCACCATAAGGACCGCCCGGTGACCCGCATCAGCCGCAATGCCGTCTGCGCCGTTCTGGCCGGACTGATGATCGCCCACGGACCGCTGGCCGCCGCGCCGGTTATGGCCCAGGCGAACCAGCGCCAGACCCTGAACGTGCAGGGCGCAGACATCCGCGCCTTTATTCAGGATGTGGCCCGGATGACCGGCCGAACCTTCATTGTCGATCCGGCGGTGACCGGCACGGTGACGGTGACCAGTGAGCGCGCCCTGTCGCGGGCAGAGCTGTTCGAGGTCTTCCTGTCGACCCTGCGAGCCAATGGTCTGGTGGTGACCCGGACCGGCTCGGGCGCCTATCGCATCAGCCCGGCGCAGGGCGCCGCGCAAGGGCCGGCGACGGTGGGCGGAGAGCGCTTCACGACCGAGGTCTTCCAGCTGCGCAACATTGACGCCGCTTCGGCTGCCGAGACCATCCGTCCGCTGGTCGGCGCCCAGGGGCAGGTGCTGGCCAATCCGGGCGGCAACAGTGTCGTGGTCGCTGACTTCGCCGACAACCTGACCCGCATCCGGGCCCTGATCGCCCGCATCGATGTGGATCGCGCCAGTTTCGACGTGATCACGCTGGAGAACTCGTCCGCGCGCGAGATCGCCGCCGTCCTGCAATCCGTTCTGACCCCTCCGGGCGGACAGCCGGGGCAGGGGATGGTCTCGGTTACGCCGGTCGACAGCTCCAACTCCGTCGTCCTGCGCGGCGATCCCGCCGCCGTGGCCCGGGTGCGCCCGCTGGTCGAGGATCTGGATCGTCGCGCCCGCTCCGCCGACGACATCAGGGTGATCTTCCTTGAGCACGCCAACGCAGAGCAGCTTCTGCCCGTGTTGCAACAGATCGTCGGCCAGCCGATCTCTCCGGCGCAAGCCAACGCCACTCCGGTCGCCGGCGCCGAAGGTGCGGCGCCTCCCGCGACCGCCGCTGCGGTGGCGCCCGCCGCGCCCGGCCAGCGCGCCACCATCGCCCGTTTCCCCGGCGCCAACGCGCTGGTGATCTCGGCCTCGGCCGAGACGCAGCGCACGCTGGCGGAGGTCATCCGGCAACTGGACCAGCGCCGCCAGCAGGTGCTGATCGAGGCCATCGTGGTCGAACTCAGCGACACCGCCGTGCGTGAACTGGGCGTCCAGTGGCTTCTCGCCGGCGAGGACGGCGCGCCTATCGGGCTGACCAACTACAGCGACAGCGCCACGCCGCTTCTGCCCATCGCGGGCGGGGCCGCGGCGACGCAACTGGATGAAGACGATCCGCTGCGCGAGCAACTGCAGAATCTGGCCATCAACTCCCTGCTGGGCGCCAACGGCTTCGTCGGCGGCGGTGGCGGGACCATCGGCAACGGGCTGTTCGGTTTCATCATCAATGCCGCCAAGACGGACAACGGCTCAAACCTGTTGCAGACGCCGTCGTTGATGACCCTCGACAACGAGGAGGCGACGATCCTCGTCGGTCAGGAAGTGCCGATCACCACCGGCGAGGCCCTCCTGGACGGGAACTCTAACCCCTTCCGCACCACCCAGCGGCAGGACGTCGGGGTAAAGCTGGTGGTCCGGCCCCAGATCAACGCGGGCGGCTCCATCACCCTGCACCTGCGTCAGGAAGTGTCGAGCATCAACGGCGTGCTGACAGCGTCGAGCAATGATCTGGTGCTGAACAAGCGCGAGCTGGAGACGACGCTGGTCGTCGATGACGGCGACATCGCCGTGGCCGGCGGCTTGCTGGACCAGAATGATCGTCTGGCCGTCGACAAGGTGCCGGGGCTGGGCGACATGCCGGTGATCGGCGCCCTGTTCCGCTCGACCAGCAACCAGCGCGGCCGCACCAATCTGATGGTCTTCCTGCGCCCGACCATCGTGCGCTCGAGCGCGGATTCCCGTCAGCTGGCCGCGGATCGCTGGGGATATATGCGCGACCAGCAACTGGCCAATGATCCGACCCGCGAGCCGAGCCTGGACGAGATGCTGCGCGACTACATGCGCACCCAGCCGCCGGTCGCGCCTGCGCCGACGCTGGTTCCGGGCGAGGTGGTGATCTCGCCCCTGCCGCCCGTCACCGCGCCGCAGGAGTGATCCGGTGATCACCCTCGTCAATCCGACACTGCCCTACGGCTTCGCAAAGCGGCACGGGGTGATCCTGCTCGACGCGGGCGAGATCGCGGTCGTCGGCCTGCGCGAGGGCGCGGACCCCTCGGCCCTGATCGAGACCCGCCGCGCGCTGGGCCGTCCGCTACGGATAGAGCCCCTGTCGCAGGCGGCCTTCGACCGACAGCTTTCGGAAGTCTATGCGGGCGACCATCTGAACGCCGCTGACGGCGATGATCTGGCCATGCCCGGCGGGCTGGACGGTCTGATCGACGACATTCCGGCCGCCGCCGACCTGCTGGACACAGCGGATGACGCTCCGGTCATCCGCCTGATCAACGGCGTCATCGCCGAGGCCGTGCGCACCGGAGCCTCGGACATCCATCTCGAGCCCTTCGAGAGCGCCCTGATTGTTCGGATGCGCGTGGACGGGGTGCTGCGCGAGGCCCTGACGCTGAGCCCGCGCATCATCCCGCTGCTGGTCTCGCGCATCAAGGTCATGGCGCGGCTGGATATCGCCGAGAAGCGGGTGCCGCAGGACGGCCGTATCCCGTTGACTTTGGGCGGCAAGACGCTGGACGTGCGGGTTTCGACCCTGCCGTCGCGGGCGGGCGAGCGCGTCGTGCTGCGGATCCTCGACAAGGATCAGGCCGGTCTGTCGCTGGAGCAGCTCGGCATGGCTCCCGATGCACTGGACGTCTTCCGCATCGCGCTGAAGGAGCCGAACGGCATCATTCTGGTCACCGGGCCGACGGGTTCGGGCAAGACCACCTCGCTGTATGCCGGTCTCAGCCTGCTGAATGACGCCACGCGGAATATCCTGACGGTCGAGGACCCGGTCGAATACGCCATCGACGGCATCGGCCAGACGCAGGTGAACACCAAGGTCGGCATGACCTTCGCCGCCGGGCTGCGCGCCATCCTGCGTCAGGACCCGGATGTGGTCATGGTCGGCGAAATCCGCGACGTCGAAACGGCGGGCATCGCCGTTCAGGCCTCGCTGACCGGCCACCTGGTGCTGTCGACCGTGCATACCAATGACGCGGTCGGGGCCATCACCCGCCTGCGCGACATGGGCATCGAGCCCTTCCTTCTGGCCTCCACCCTGCGTCTGATCGTGGCCCAGCGGCTGGTGCGCCGTCTGTGCGGGGAATGCCGCACGCCTGAGCCTGCCGACAAGGCGACGGCGAAACTGGCGGGGGTGAAGAAGGGCGATACCGTCTGGCGTCCCCACGGTTGCCCGCACTGCCAGAACACCGGCTACGTCGGCCGCGTCGGCCTGTACGAAACCATCCGTGTCGATGACCGCGTGCGCCGCCTGATCGCCTCGGAAGCAGGTGAGGACGCCATCGCCGCCGCTGCGTTCGAGACCTCCGGCACGCTGGCCCGGCGGGCGCGTGATCTGGTCCTGTCCGGCGTCACCTCGGTTGAGGAGGCCGTGCGCGTCACGCGTCAGGAAACCAGCGAGGCGCATGAGCCCGTCGCGGTGGAGGTCGCGGCCTGATGGCGAGTTTCGACTATGTGGCGGTGGACGCCGGCGGGCGGACGGTGTCCGGAGCCGTGACGGCTGCTGACGAGATCGCCGCGCGGGCCCTGCTGGGCCGGCGGCGGCTGATGACGCTTGAGATACTGCCCGCCCGTGCGGGAGCCGCCCGTGCCGCTGCACCCTCGGCGAAGGGCGCGAAGCTGGACGCCCGCACCCTTGCACTGACCACCCGTCAACTGGCCACGCTGGTCTCTGTCAGTCCTCTGGAGGAGGCTCTTCGCACCATCGCCCTGCAGGCTGACCGTCCCGCGGTGCGCCGGGTGCTGGAAGGCGTGCATGCGGGCGTGCTGGAGGGGCGCCGCCTGTCGGACGCCATGGGATCGCAGGGACAGGCTTTCCCGCCGCTGTACAGGGCCATGGTGTCCGCCGGCGAGACGTCGGGCGCCCTGCAACCCATTCTGGAACGTCTGGCCGATGGCCTCGAGCGCAACCAGCAGGTCCAGGGCAAGGTGATCACAGCGCTCGTCTATCCCGCCGTGCTGGCCGTGGTGGCGTTGGGTGTCATCACCGCCCTCATGGCCTTCGTCGTGCCCAAGGTGGTCGATCAGTTCGACAGTATGAACCAGACCCTGCCCCTGCTGACGCGGGTGGTGATCGGCGTTTCCAACGGGATGCGTGACTGGGGCTGGCTGATGATCCTGCTGGGGGTGCTGGCGGGCGTGCTGGGCGTCGTCGCCCTGCGCAATCCGGCGGTCCGGCTGAGGGCCGACACCTTGCTGCTGAAGTTGCCGTTGATCGGTCGCCTGACCCGCGACCTGCATGGGGCGAAGATGGCGCGGACGCTGGCGACAATGCTGACCTCGGGCCTGCCGGTGCTGGAGGGGCTGACCATCACCGCCCGCACCGTTTCGAACCGTCGCCTGCGGCAGGCGACCGAGACAATGGCGGACGCGGTGCGGGAAGGGGGAGGCCTGTCCGCCGCCATGCGCCGGGCCGACGTCTTCCCGCCAATCCTCGTCTACATGACCGCCTCGGGCGAAAGCAGCGGGCGGCTGGAGCCGATGATGGAACGCGCCGCCGACTATCTGGAGCGCGAGTTCTCGACCTTCACCGCCGTGATGCTGAGCCTGCTCGAGCCGGCGATCATCGTGGTCATGGGCGGCGTCGTGGCGGTGATCGTCCTGTCGATCCTGCTGCCCATCCTGCAGATCAACACCTTGGCCATGGGCTGAAGATGAGTGCTGTAATGACTGAAGTTGAAAAGAAAATCGAACAGCGCCGCCCTCGCGCTCAAGTAGCGTCGCGCCGCGCGCGACGCGGTAGTGGCCAAAAGAGAGCCGGTTTCACCCTTGTCGAGCTGATGGTGGTGATCGTCATCATCGGCCTGCTGGCCACGGTCGTCGTGATCAACGTCCTGCCCAGTCAGGACAAGGCCATGGTCGGCAAGGCGCGTGCGGACATCGCCACACTGGAGCAGGCCATCGAGACCTATCGCCTCGACAATCTGACCTTCCCGGACAGCCTTGAGGCGCTGGTGACAGCGCCGACCGGTCTGGCCAATCCCGAACGCTATCGTCAGGGCGGCTACATCCGTCGCCTGCCGAAAGACCCGTGGGGCGCGGACTACCAGTTCAACCGCGAAAGCCGTCACGGCGGAGCGTTCGATGTCTGGTCGTTCGGCGCCGACGGTCGTGAAGGGGGCGAAGGCAATGACGCCGACATCGGCAACTGGCGGTAAGAGCCGTCAGGGCTTCACCCTGGTGGAGCTGCTGATGGTCGTGGCGATCATCGGGCTGGCTGCGGGGGCCGTGGTGCTGACCCTGCCGGACCCCAAACCGGCTGTGGCGGCTGAGGCCGAGCGGTTTGCCTCGCGGCTGGTTCGCGCGCGTGAAGAAGCCATCCTGACCAACCGTCCGGTCGCTGTTGAAGCGGGCGCGGCTGGTTATGCCTTCTCGACATTTGACGGCTTGCAGTGGTCGCCGCTGGCGGACGGACCGTTCCGCGCGGAGGTCTGGAGCGACGGGGCGACCGTGTCCCCGTCCGGACTTGCCGTGCGTGTCGTGTTCGATCCGTCAGGCGTGGCCGATCCCGCGACGGTGACCCTCGCTCGTGAAGGCCGCAGCCGCACGATCTCGGTCGACGGCGCCGGCGAGGTGCGCGTCGATGGCTGAACGCGGCGGTTTCACCCTGGTCGAGATGCTGGTGGCGCTGGCGGTATTCAGTCTGGCCGCCATGGCCCTGCTGAACCTGTCAGGCGAAAGCACCCGTTCGGCCCAGCGCGTTGAGACCCGCACCCTCGGCGGCATGGTGGCCGAGAATGTCGCGGTCGAGGCCGCCGTCGCACCGTCTCTGGGCGAGGGTGAGACGTCTGGCCAGTCCGATCTGGGCGGGCGTCGCTGGGTCTGGACCCGCGCCGTTCTGCCGACCTCCGACGCCGACCTGCTGCGCATCGACGTCCGGGTGCGCGATGAGGAAGGGCAGGCGGCCGAGCGCACCCTGTTCTGCAGGCGCAACCCGTGAACCGCGCGGGATTCACTCTTGTGGAGGTGCTGATCTCCCTGATGATCTTCGCCATGCTGGCGGCGGCGGGGGCGGCGGTTCTGGCCGTGACCGTGGACAATCGCTTCGCCGTCAAGGCGCAGAGCGACCGCGTCGGCGATCTGCAAAGGATGCGCGCCCTGCTGCGCGCGGACATCGGTCAGGCGACAGGACGTCGGGCGAGGGGTGTGACGGGACGCCCCGCGCCGCAGGCGATGATCGGCCCGATGAGTTCGACCGATCCGCTGCTGACCCTGACCCGCGCGGGCTGGAGCAATCCGGGGGACCGCGCACGACCGTCATTGCAGCGGGTCGAATACAGCCTCGTCGATGGTCGGCTGGAGCGACGTGTGGCGGAGCAGCTGGACGGCGCGCGGCCGGGGCCGCCGCAGGTGCTCTATCGCGGCGTCCGCGATGTGACCGTCGCCTTCATCCGGGACGGGGAGGCGGCTCCGGCCTTCACCTCGACCACGGACAGGCCGCTGCCCGACGCCGTGCGCCTGACCATGACCCTCGACGGGTACGGTCCGGTCGAGCAACTGTTTCTGGTCGGGGGCGGCCGATGAAGCGCCGACCCGACCGTGAGGGCATGGCCCTTCTGACCGTCCTGCTTCTGGTTGCGGTCATGTCGGTCGTCGCCGTGGCCCTGCTGGACGACGTTCGTTTTTCGGTGCGCCGTGCGACCAACGCCGAGACGGGCGGACAGGCCCAGTGGCTGGCTTCAGGCGCTGAACTGATGGCGCGCGACCGCATCAGGCGGCTGATGCTGATGGATCCGACCCGCACGCCGCTTGAGCCCGATTGGAACGGTCGTCGTCTGGACTTTCCCATCGACAACGGCGCGATCAGCGCCACGGTCTCCGACGGTCAGGCCTGCTTCAATCTGAACAGCGTGGTGCTGGGCGTGGGCGAGGACCTGATCGCCCGGCCGGAAGGGGCGGCGCAGTTCCGGGCGCTGGGCCGCGCGGTCGGCGTGCCTGACAGCCGGATGCGTGCGATCACCGACGCCCTGACCGACTGGCTGGACGCTGACAATGTCGCCTTGCCGCTGGGCGCCGAGGACGGAGCCTATGCGGGCTTGTCCACGCCCTACCGCACGGCAGGGGTGATGATGGCCGAGACCAGTGAGCTGCGCGCCGTGAAGGGTGTGGATGAGGACGCCTACCGTCGCCTGCGGCCCTACGTCTGCGCCCTGCCGACCAGCCAGTTGTCGCCGTTGAACGTGAACACCCTCAGCGCTGATCAGGCCCCTCTGATCTCCATGCTGACCCTGGGCCAGGTCACGCCGCAGCAGGCCCGAGCCGTGATCGCCCGTCGCCCGCGCGACGGCTGGGCGAACAGCGAGGCCTTCTGGAGCCAGCCGGCCCTTTCGAACTTCACGCCCGACGAAGGTACCCGTGCGCAGGCCGTTGTCCTGACGCGCTTTTTCCGCCTCCGGGTGGACGTGGAATATGGCGGCGCGCGCGCCGTCCGCACCGCCCTGCTGGAGGCCCGCCCCGACGGCGCCGTCCGCACCGTCATCCAGCGTTGGACACCCGAAGAATGAAGCCCACACGTCTGATCCTCATTCCCGCCCTGGCGGGTGACCCGGCGCCGTATCTGGTGATCGGAACCGGCGGCTATGTGCTTGAGCGGGGCGTCCTGTCGATGGAGGCCGTCGAGCAGCCGGAGCCGATGCGCACCGTCGCTGTCGCGCCCGGCGCGGACGTCCTGATCCGTTGGGTGGACCTGCCACCCGCCAGCGCCGCACAGCAGCGGGCCGCGGCCCTTTGGGCGCTCAAGGACGATCTGGCGGCCGCCCCGGACCGCCTGTCGGTCGCGCTGGGTCCGGTTCCGGCGTCGGGCGAGCCGCGTCTGGTCACGGTCGTCAGCCTGTCGCTGCTGGATGCGTGGACCGACTATCTGTCGGGACTGGGCGTGCGGGCGGATGTGCTGGTCCCGGATGTTCTGACCCTGACCGAACCGCTGGACGACAGTCTGACCGCCGTGGCGTTCGGCGACGCCATCGCCCTGCGGGGGCGGCGGTTCGCCGCCTCGGTGCAGTCGGATCTGGTCGATCTGGTCGCCCACGGCCGCACAGTGGAGCCGGTGGATGACACCGCCTTGATCGAGCGCGCCCTGGTGCAGGCGGCATTGGCGCCGCTGGTCGATCTGACTCCCACCCGCCAGCGGGAGGCTGCCGAAAGCCGTCGGGGCTGGGGGCGGGCCGCCGCTCTGGCCGCCGCCGTCGTGCTTTCGCCGCTGGTGCTGATGATCGCCGGCGCCGCGCGCGATGACATGGCTGCTTCTCACGCTGACGATCAGGCGCTGTCCGAGATCGCCCGCGTCGATCCCGAACTGGCCCGGACCTCAGACCCCGTCGCCGCCCTGCGTGGCCGGGTTCGCGCCGCGCCGCCGCCCGGGGGCGTCATGGCCGCGACCGCCGCCTTGTTCACCGCCGTGGAGGGCGTGCCGGACGCCGAACTGGACATGCTGGTCGTCGATCCCGAGGATGGGATGAAGGCGGCGGTCACCCATGCCGACTACAGCGACATCCAGACCATCGACGCGGCCATGCGCGCTTCGGGACTGACGGTCACGGAGACCGGAACCGAGGACAACGCCGGACGCGTGGTCAGCGACATCACGATCGGAGCCGCCCGATGAGCGCCCTTTTCTCCCGCGCCCACGGTTGGTGGGACGGCCGCACCGTGCGCGAGCGCCGGATGCTGGCGGTGATGTTGCTGCTGATCGCCGGCGTGCTGATCTGGCTGGTCGTGGTGCGACCGGTGCAGGCCTGGCGGGTCGCGGCGGCGGATCGCCGGGCCGAAGCGGAGACGGTGCTGGCCGAGGTCCGTTCCGGCCTGCGCGTGGTCGCGCCGTCGTCGACGCCTGCGTCCGCCGATACGGAAGGTCTGGAGCCCTTGGTGCGTCGCACGGCGGAGACAGCGGGGCTGACGGTTGTCACCACCATGGCCCCCGGCGGGGGGCTGGGCATCCAGATGTCGCAGGCCCCCGGTCGCGAGACCTTCGCCTGGCTGGCGTCCCTCGAGGCGGATCACGGGGTGAAGGTCTGCGCTCTGGGTGTCATGGAGAACACCGACGCCACCCTCAACATCGACGGCTCACTCGGCCGGAACGGTTGTTCCACTGTCGGCTGACGTCTTTTTCGGGTCCGGCGCCAGCGGCACACCCTTGAGCCACAGCCGAAGCGCCTCCCAGTGGATGGCCGCGACGACCTTCAGCGTCTCGAAGGGCAGGGCCAGGGTCGCCTTGAGGATTTCCCGGTCGGTCAGCGCCCGCTGCTCGCCCTGCATGGCCGTGGCGATGACCAGACCCTCCGGATCGTGGCCGTCGATGGTGAGGTGCATGAGGTCGCCCGGCGTCTTGCCCTTGAAGGCGTAGGCCATGTCCATCTTCATGAAGGGCGAGACGTGCAGTGTCTTCTCGCAGCCGTGTCGGAACAGCTCGCCGCCATCGGCGCCCAGAACATAGGACCGGCGCTCGCCGAAGGTGCTTGTGACTTCGTAGATGACGCCGGCCAATCCGCCGTCGGCCCGGTGCGCGTAATAGACACTGATCGGATTGAAGACGAAGCCCAGCACGCGCGGCAGGGTCAGCAGACGGATCGGTCCGTCCACATCGGTGATCCCGGCGGCTTCGAGTCTCGCCAGCGCCTGCTCGCGCAGCTCGCCTGATGCGCCGTCGCCATGGTCCCGGGGCTGGAAGGACAGCAGGTTGAACCGTCCGATGGAGAACAGCCGGGTCTTCGCGGCGGCCTCCTCCAGACGGTCAATGTCGAGCAGAATCCAGAACAGCCTGTAGCGGAAGGCATGCACGCGCGGACGAACGCGCCGGTGCATCACCTCGCCGCGATACAGGCTGCCGGCGTCGATCATGCGCTCAGCCGTTCCGGTTCGGACGCGGGCGCCAGATGGATGCGGCCGCTCTCGTCCTCGACCTCCCACGGACGGCGAACACCGCCCAGTTGCTCGGCCACCGCCAGCCCGGATTGCAGGCCGTCCTCATGGAAGCCCGCGCCGAAATGGGCGCCGCAGAACCAGACGCCGCCCTGACCCTGCAGGCTCCACAGCTCTTTCTGGGCCGCGACGGCGGCGTTGTCGAAGATCGGGTGTTCGTACACCTCGGTCCGAAGCAGGGTTTCAGGTCGGGGAGGGCGGGGCGGGTTCAGGGTCACGAACAGATCCGTTCCGGGCAGACCTTGCAGCTTGTTCATCCAGTAGCTGACGCACAGGCCGTTATCCGTACCCATGTAGTTCCAGCTGGCCCAGGCGCGCCGACGCTTCGGCATCAGTTCCGGGTCGGAATGCAGGATGGTCAGGTTGCGGCTGTAGCGGAAGGCTCCCAGCAGGCGCTGCTCCTCCGGCGTCGGCTCGGCCAACATGGCCAGCGCCTGATCGGCATGGGCGCCGATGACGACATGGTCGAAGGTCTGCTCGTCGCCGCGCGCATCCCGCACGACCACGCCGTCGGCGACGCGTCGGATCGAGGTCACTTCACGGCTCAGACGGACAGAATCGCCCAGCGCCTGCGCCAGCTTCTCCACATAGACGCGGCTGCCGCCAATGATGGTCCGCCACATCGGGCGGTTCAGGAATTGCAGCAGGCCGTGGTTGCTGCAGAAGCGGACGAAGGCTTCGGCGGGATAGTCGTTGATGGTCTGGGCGGGGGACGACCAGATGGCGGCGGCCATCGGCAGCAGGTGATCGTCACGGAACGCCGCGCCGAACTTCTGCGACTTCAGATAATCCCCCAGGCTGATGTTCGGGTCCGCCATGGCGGCGATGTCGCCCGGCGCCCGGCGATAGAAGCGAACCAGTTCGCTCAGCATCTTCCAGAAGCGCGGACGGAAAACATTGCGGCGCTGGGCGAACAGGGCGGGGGCGGCGTACTCGAAGTCGCCGTCATCCAGCGAGACCGCGAACGACATATCCGTCTCCCGGGTCTCGACCTTCAGATGATCCAGCAGGGCGCAGAGGTTGGGATAGGTCGCGCCGTTGAAGACGATGAAGCCGGTATCGACCGCGACCTCGCCGTCGGGCATCCGCGCCGTGACCGTGTTGGAATGACCGCCCAGCCGTGGTTCGCGCTCATAAAGCGTCACTTCATGCCGGCTTTTCAGCAGCCAGGCGCAGGACAGGGCCGACACGCCGGACCCCACCACGGCGATGCGCAGGCGACGGTTGCTGGAAGCGGGATGTACGAGGGTCAAGGACGTGGTCTCAGGCAGGACGGCCCGTGGGCCCGGTGTCCTTGTTACGTCGTTCAACGCATTCCGGATGACGCGTGATCCAGACGAGGGCACAACACGTATGATGTTGCATGCACGGCTCCGTGACGATCTCCGGCCCTCAATCCGTCCGCGCGGCGCGCGTGGCTGACGGCGTGGAAGATTTTGACCGGTTGATTGTGGCGGTGGCGCAGACGCGGGACCGCGACGCCTTCGCTCAGCTATTCCAGCATTTCGCTCCGCGCCTGAAAGCCTGGCTGATTCGTGGCGGGGCGGCCGAGGCGGCGGCGGAAGAGTTTGCGCAGGAAGCCATGCTGACCGTCTGGCGCAAGGCGGACCTGTTCGATCCGCGCATGGCGCGCGCCTCGACCTGGATTTTCACCATCGCGCGCAATCGCCGGCTGGACGCCCTGCGAAAGGATGCGAGAGCTCCGCTTATCGACCTGGCCCCGCCGCCGCTCGATCCCGAGCGCCCGGATGACCTGCTGGAAGAGCGGCAGGATGCGGCGCGTATCCGGCAGGCGATAGCGTCCCTGAACCCTGAACAGGCGCAGGTGCTGCACCTGTCCTTTTTCCTCGATGAACCTCATTCCGCGATCGCCGAGCGGCTGTGTCTGCCGCTGGGGACCGTCAAATCCAGAATCCGAAAGGCCATGCTGAAACTACGCGTCATGCTGGAACAGGAGGGCGGTCGATGAACGCGCGTCCGTCTCCGTCTGAAGAGCGCCTGCTGGCCTATGCCGCGGGCACGCTCAGCCCGCCCGAGGCGGTGGTCGTCTCCACCTGTCTGGCCATGCGGCCGGACGCCGACGTCTGGGTGCGTCAGTTGCAGGGCGTCGGCGGCGCCATTCTGGAAGACCTTGAGCCGACAGCGATGCAGCCCGACGCCCTGAGCCGGGCGCTCGCCCGGGTCGGCTCCGACACCGGCGAGGTGGTGGCCGAGCCGCCGCTGAACGACATGCCGGAGCTGCCGGAGCCTCTGCGCCGCTATCCGTTGGGGCACTGGCGCAGGTTGGGTGGCGGCGTCGAGGTTCGGGACGTGCACGCGCCACGCGACGGCGATACGCGCGTCATCCTGCTGCGGATCGCCCCTGGTCAGGCTACGCCGAAGCATACGCACGGCGGGGTTGAACTGACCTGCGTTATTTCAGGGGCGTATGCGACCGAGAATCAGTCTTATTTCGCCGGTGACTTCGAGGAAGCTGATGGAGAAACCCTCCATCAGCCGCGTGTGATCTCGGATGAGCCTTGCCTCTGCGTAGCGGCCCTTGACGGCCAGATCATCCTGGACGGCTGGTTCGGTCGTCTCATCCAGCCTTTTGTACGATTGTAGATGCCGGAAATTTTGCTCTGGGGCGCGTCGGCGCTTCTGCTTGTGGTGTTGATGTCCGTCGCTTGGCTGGTCCAGTGGCGGACGGGGCAGGGGGCGTGGGTCGATGCGGTCTGGACGTTCGGGGTTGGCCTGGCCGGCCTTCTGGTCGCCCTGTGGCCGCTCAGCGCCGGTGAACTTCATTTCCGACAAGGCGCGGTGGCGGGGCTGATCGCCCTGTGGAGCCTGCGTCTGGGCGGCCATCTGGTCGAGCGGGCGCTTAAGGGGGCGCCGGACGAACGCTATGAGGGGCTGAAGCGCCAGTGGGGCAAGAAGGCCCAGCCGCTGTTGTTCGGCTTCCTGATGCTGCAGGCGGGGGCGGGCGCGTTTCTGGTGGTCAGCCTGCTCGTCGCCGCGCGAAATCCGACGCCGGGACCGACGGTCATGGACCTGCTGGGCGTCGCCATCATGCTGGGCGCCCTGTGGGGCGAGGCCGCAGCGGACCGCCAGTTGGCCGTCTTCAAGGCCAACCCCGCCAACAGGGGCAAGATTTGCGACACCGGCCTTTGGGCGTGGTCCCGCCACCCGAACTATTTCTTCGAGTGGCTGGGCTGGTGCGCCTGGCCGGTGATGGCGATCAGCTTCGGCGGCCAGTGGCCATGGGGCTGGCTGGCCCTGACCGGGCCGGTCTACATCTACTGGCTGCTGACCCGCGTTTCCGGTGTGCCCCCACTGGAGGCGCACATGAAGAAGACCCGGCCAGAGGCCTTCGCCGCCTATGCCGCCCGGACCAGCATTTTCTTCCCGCGTCCGCCGAAGAAGGACTGACGGTCAGCGGTTGATCCGCACGACAGCGCCTTCAGCCGGGTCCGACACGCCGTCGGCCAGCGCCCGCACGACCTTGGCGGCGGCCTCCAGACCCTGATGCTCAACAATGCTGATCCATGGCGAAGTCGGCTCGATAACGCGCGCGAAGAAGGTCTTCTGATCCGCCAGGAAGCGCTCGTAGAACGCATGTAGCGTCCCGCGCTCGCGATGCTGATCCAGACAGGTGGCGGCGAAGAAGAAGACCGGCTTGGGTCCGACCAGTTCGGGATCGTCGAGGGTGAAGCCATCGCTCTGAGTCGAGCCGACCAGACAGTCATAGGTCAGGTGTCGGCCGAAATGGGCATGCACTCGCCGCCGCAACGCCGGGTCTCCCGCCAGATCGAGATAGAGGGTCGGGACATCGGCGCTCAGGCTCTCCAACGCATCATACTCGTGTACGGCGTCATAGGCGCCGAGGCTTTCAACGAAGGCGCGGTTCCGCGCTCCGGTCAGGGCCACCACCTCGATGTCGTCCTGCTCCAGACACCAGGCGGCGCCGTAGGCGGTCTTGGATGAGGCGCTGGACACCACGATCCGCTTCGCGCCGAAGAAGCGGGCGTCCCGCAGGAAGTCGACGGCGGTGTAGGAGGTCACAAACAGGGGGCGGAAGATCGCCTCGCTGTTCTCCAGAGCCGGATCATAGTGGCGGTCGGCGGCGCACAGGACATAGCGATTGTAGATGTCCGGCACCGCCTTGCGCCACGGCGAGGCGTCGGCGAAGCCGCCACGCGACACCTTTTCGGCCTGGACCAGCAGGGTGTCCGCCATCGGGAAGTACCCGAAGACCCGCGCCCCGACCTCGACGCCCTCAGCGCGAGAGGCGGCGACATCGGCGAAACCCCAGACGGGCATCAGGCCATAGTCGTCGCGTCCTGTCGGAAAGACCTTCCAGTAGCCGATGGCGTCGCCATAGGCCGCGTAGGTGATGTTGTTGGTGGTCAGGGAGAAGCGGTCCAGCGCCAGCAGGACCTCGCCCTCGACCAGTTCGCCCTGATCCGGGATCGCCGTGTTCAGCGTGTCGCCGATATCCGCCTTGCGCGTCATCAGGCGGTGGTTCGCATCGGTCATGGCGGCTCGTCCCGTTTGTCTGGTCTGTTTCGCGTCAGACTAACAGGAACGGCGGTTGACGCAGGAGAAGGATCGGGGCGGCCGCCGGTGCGAACCGCCCCATCCTGACATCAGGCCGAGATGCGGCCGAACAGGTCGGCCAGTGCGTTCATACGGCCGCGCTGAACCGGCTGGGCCTTTTCGGCGGCCGCGCGCAGGGTGGCGGCCAGACGGCTGGCCGAGCGCTTGTCCACGCGTCCGCCGCGCCAGCCGGTCACCACCGCGCCGGCTTGGGTCGCGACATCAGCTTCCAGCGCGTTCCCGCGGGCCAATTGATCCAGATAGGACTGGGCCACGTCCGGGGTGTCCGACCAGCTGATGCGGGTCTGCAGTTGCGGGTTGATCTCCTCGGCCATGATGGCCTCGGCCGCCGCGATCTCGGCCGCCGACAGGTTCTCGTTCGGAACCAGACGCAGGACGTCCAGACCACGCGCGATCTCGCTGGAGTAGATCCGGCCGTTCAACCAGTAGGCTGACCACGATCCGCCGACGTACAGGCGCTCGGCGCTGATCGGGCCACGGTCGAAATAGGCGATTTCGGTCGGCTTGGTCGGGTCCGAGAAGTCCATGACCGACACGCCGCCCTGATACCAGGACTGAACCATCAGGTCGCGGCCCGGGACCGGGATGATGTTGCCGTTGTGAGCCACGCAGTTCTCGGTCGCGCCCTGGGCCGAAGGCAGCTTGTGGAAGCTGCGGCCCGTCAGGGTGCGGTTCTCGATCGTGGCGACCATGTTGGCGCCCCAGGTGGCCGGGTCTTCGGCCCGGCACCGCGCGCCGATGCCGCCGCCCCATTCATCGGTGAAGACGACCGAGGTGCCGGCGTTGTTGAAGGTGGCCGAGTGCCAGTAGGCCATGTCCGGATCGAAGATGTCCGACACGCGCGCCGGATGTTCGGGGTCCGAGATGTCCAGCAGGATGCCGTTGCCGCTGCACGCGCCGCCGGCCAGTCCGATGGCCGGATAGACGGTGATGTCGTGGCACTGGTTGGTCTGGGCGGTATTCTGGCTGGCGACCCCGGCCCGGCCCCCGCGCCACAGGCCCGCGACCCGGCCCGTGGTGGCGTCGGCGAAGATGCGCGGACGGTTGACGATGGCGGCGTCCTGCGGGTGCGTCAGGTCGACCTTGATCACGTCGATGGAGAACAGGGCGGTCTCGGGGTTCGAGTCCGGCTGCCCGTCCGTGCAGATCGACAGCTCGTCGGTCTTGCGGACGCTCGAGGTGCCCTGACCGTAGACATACAGGATGTTGGAGTCGGTCGGATGCGGGACCAGCGTGTGGGTGTGCGAGCCACGGCAGGTCTGGATCGCCGCGATCTGACGCGGAGCGTTCAGATTGCTGATGTCGAAGATGCGAACGCCGCGGAAGCGGGTGGGATTGACCTCTTCACTGGAGGTCGCGGTGCTGCAGTCCAGCTGGCCGCGGCCTTCCTCGACCGACATGAACAGCAGGTTGCCGTGCACGGACACGTCGCCCTGACCGCCTGGACAGACCACGGACATGACCAGTTGCGGTGCGCCGCCGCTGCTGATGTCATAGGCGTTGAAGCCGTTGAAGTTGCCGACGAACAGCTTGCCGTTCGACAGGGCCATGTCGGTGTTCGCCATGCCCAGAACGCTGAAGTTCGGATTGCCGCGCGCGCGGGTCATCAGCGCCTGACCTTCGGCCTGGCTGGTCGGGGGCGAGAAGCCGATCTCGGGATCGACGAAGCCCTCCGGTTTGCCGAGCGTGTGCTCCAGCACCATTCCCGATGTCGCGATACCGGCGTCGTTCAGGCCGGCCGACAGGGCGCTGCGGGCGTCGGCCGTGATCCTCTGGGCGTCGCCGGGGCCGGAGGACTGCTGGGCGGCCGCGGCGCTGGCGCCCAGAAGCATGCCGAGAACGGCGACTGAGGACAGCAGGGTCTTGCGGATGGTCATGGCCGGTCTTTCAGGTGAAAGGAGATCAGAGATCGGAAAGCAGGGACTGCATGCGCAGGATTTCGGTGGACTGGTCCGCCACCACGGAATTGGTGAAGTCCGACAGCAGGGTGTCGCGACCCGCGTCGGGGTGTTCCAGCAGGTCGGCGACCATGTCGATGGCCCCTTGGTGGTGCTGGATCATGCCGGTCAGGAACAGCCGGTCGAACGCGTTGCCCCGCGCCGCCGCCAGCCGCGCCATCTGGGCGGGGGACAGCATGCCCGGCATCAGGGGAGTTTCGGACGGCGCCATGGCGTGACCGGCGTGTGCCGAGTGATCCATGCTTCCATGGCCCATCCCGTGACCGGAGTGGTCCGTCTGCATTTCGGTCGATTGATCGCGCGCGATCAGCCAACTGCGCATCAGCTCCATCTCGGCCTCCTGCGACAGGGCGATCCGGCGGCCCAGCAGCTTGACCCGGCTGTTTTCGCCCTGGGTCTCCAGCAGCGCGACCATCTCCACCGCCTGGGCGTGATGGACGATCATATGCTGCATGAACTGCACGTCTTCGGCGGTGTAGCTGGTCCGGGCCAGAGCCAGGGCCTGATCGGCGGTGATGACGCGCGACGGCTGTCCGGGCGCCCCCGGCTGAAAGATCGGAGGGGCGCTCTGCGGCGCCAGAAGCGCCGCGGTCGCAATCAGTCCGGCCAGATACGACAAACGCTACTCCCCAGCCGCGACATCGAAGGCGTCCAGACTAGGGGGCGTTTTCGGATCGACGCAAGCGCGCGAGTATTAAAAGGAAGCAAGGCTGATCGAACGTTCCGGACTTTCACCCGCGCGATGCTCTGGTGCTAGGTTGCCGCGAGTTGAATCAGCGCCGGCGCCCGGCGTGTCATCGGGAGGCCCGACATGACCAGCGAGACGACCAAGCGCCGCGCGGGCATCCAGTCGGTCGGCATCGGCCTGCGCGTGCTCGATGCTCTGGCCTCCTATGAGGAACCACAGGCGCTCGGGACCATCGCCGCCGCCTCTGATCTGTCGCCGTCGCAGGCGCACCGCTATCTGGCCAGCCTGTGCGCGGCCGGAATGGCGCGTCAGGACGCGGGCAGCGGGCGTTACGATCTCGGCCCGGCGGCCTTGCGTCTGGGACTCGGCGCGCTCAGCCGCATCGACGCCTTTCAGGAGGCGAACCAGCGCATCACCGACTTCGTCCACGAGACCGGTCGCACGGTGCAGATGGCGTCGCTGGGGCCCAGCGGTCCGATCGTCGTGCGCTGGGTGATGGGCTCACCGCCGATCTCGACCTCGCTGATGGTCGGCTCGCCCCTGCCGCTTTTGCGTTCGGCGACGGGGCACCTGTACCTTGCGTTCCGCCCCGACAGCCATACGCGGCACATGATCGAACGGGAGACCGCCGAGGACCGGGGGCTGACCCCCGTGGATGTCGAGGCCATCCGCGAGCGGGTGCGGGCCGACGGCTATTCCGGCGTCAGCGGCACCCTGATCCCGGGCTTGCGCGCGACAGCTGTACCGATCTTCGACCTGCAGGCGGAGGTCACGCTGACCGCGACGGTGCTCGCCACCGACGCTTTCCGGCCCGACCGCGACGATCAGGTGCGTGAGCGCCTGATCGCCGTCTGTGATGAGATCACGGCCGCCATCGGCGGTCGCCGCCCGGTCGTCTAGGCGGCCGCCTTGCGCAGATCGGTCGCCGGATCGCTCGCCCGGTCCGCGACCAGCGCCTTGCCGATCAGCCGCTTCGCCGTGCCGAAGTCGCGGGGTTGGTCCAGACAGACGGCGCCGACCAGCACGTCATCGCGCACATACAGCCGGACGCCGTCGCCGCGCGCGATGACGGTGTCGCCCGCGCCCGGATCGCCGACGATCTGCAGCATGTGGCCACACTGGGCGGTCCAGAACCACGGCGCCGGCTCGGGCTCGGCGGGCAGGCCGAGGATGGCCAGAGCCGCTGCGCGCGCCGAAGTCTGGGCGTGGGCCCAGGTCTCCATCCGTCGCGGGTTCGGCTCGTCGCCCCAGGTGCGCGCCGCCAGATCGCCGATGGCGAACACCCGTTCATCGCCGAGCGAGCGATAGCTCGAATCGACCAGCACGCCGCCCGCGGTCGGCAGGCCCGACGCCTCGGCCAGCTCCGCACAGGGAATGATGCCGATGCCGACCACCATCAGGTCGGCCTCCAGCGTCTCGCCGCCGTCCAGCTGAATCTTGAGGTCGTTCGCGCGGTGCTCGATGGCGCGCACCGAGCGGCCCAGACGCACATCCACCCCGATTCTGGCGTGAGCCGACGCCAGCCAGCCGGCGGCTTCTCCCGGAATGTTGCGGCCCAGCAAACGATCCCCGGCCTCCAGAACCATCGCCGTCAGGCCCAGATCAACCAGGGTCGACGCGGTTTCCAGGCCGATGACGCCACCGCCGACGATGACGGCGCGTGCGCCCGGTTTCGCGGCCTTCGCCAACGCGCGGGCGTCGTCTGTGGTGCGCAGATGGTGGATGCGCGGATGGTCCGGCGTGTCCAGACGACGCACTCGCCCGCCGGTCGCGAGGATGAGCCGGTCATAGGGAGCTGATGAGCCGTTCGATAGGGTGACGGAACGGCTTTCCCGGTCGATGGCGATTCCGCTGACGCCGAGCGTCAATTGCACATTGAGATCGCGCCATCGCGCATCATTCGCCAACCAGACCGGCTCCGGGTCCGCGCCTGAGAGGAACGCCTTCGACAGGGTAGGGCGCTCATAAGGTGCGTCGGTTTCTTCTCCGATCAGACTGATTTCGCCGGAAAATCCAAGATCACGCAAAGCGATGGCGGCGGACCCGCCCGCGTGTCCGGCGCCCAGAATGACGATGCGTTCGTCCATGTCGTTTCAATCCCTGTGTGCGACGCACAATATGCAACGCGTTTGACATAGATCAAAAACCACGACATCAGTGCGGTCAACGGCGACCTCAGATCGTCGATGGAATTGCTGCGCCGGGAGCCGTGATCTTGAACATTTCCGTTCGTCCGCCTGAGGGCAGGGTGTGGCCGGCCGACGCCGACGCCGCGGTGCCCTACTGGGTCTATACGGACCCCGAAACCTACGCCGAGGAGCTCCGGAAGATCTGGTACGGGCCACACTGGCTGTACGTGGGTCTGGAGTGCGAGCTGCCGAACGTCGGCGACTGGAAGACGACCACGCTGGGCGAAAAGCCGGTGGTCATGGTCCGGTCAGCCGAGGGCGAGATCTCGGTCGTCGAGAACCGCTGCGCCCACAAGGGCGTGAAGTTCTGCCAGGCCCGCTTCGGCCATTCGCAGGAACTGATCTGCCCGTATCACCAGTGGTCCTACGCCCTGAACGGCGACCTGCAGGGCGTGCCGTTCCGTCGTGGCGTGAAGCGTCAGGGCGGTATGCCCGCCGACTTCGACCTGTCGCAGAATGGGCTGAACAGGCTGCGCGTCGAAGAGGTCAACGGCGTTGTCTGGGCGACCTTCTCGGACGAAACCCCGGCCTTCCGGGAGTACCTCGGCGAGAAGTTCTGGAAGCATTACACCCGCGTCTATGACGGCCGGAAGCTGGAGGTGCTGGGCTACAACCGTCAGCACATTCCGGCCAACTGGAAGCAGATGCAGGAGAACATCAAGGACCCGTATCACGCGGGCCTGCTGCACGTGTTCTTCGCCACCTTTGGCCTGTTCCGCGCCGACCAGAAGTCCGCCGTCGATATCGATGACGAGGGCCGTCACGGCATCCTGATCTCGCGCAAGGGCGAGCAGGAAAAAACCGAGGCCATGGCCGATATCCGCAACTTCCAGGGTGATCTGGTGCTGGAAGACCCGCGCGTCATGGACGTGGTGCAGGAGTTCCCCGGGGAAGAGACCGTCGGGATGATCACCATCTTCCCCAGCGTGATACTGCAGCAGCAGGTGAACAGCCTGACCACCCGTCAGATCGTCCCCAAGGGCGTCGGCGGATTCGACTTCCACTGGACCCACTGGTGCTACGCCGACGACACGCCGGAGATGCGCCTGCGCCGCACGCGTCAGGCCAATCTGTTCGGCCCCGCCGGCTTCGTCTCGGCCGATGACGGCGAGGTTCTCGAGATGACCCAGCAGGGCGCCTGCGGTTCGCCGGACGAGCACTTCATCCTGCAGATGGGCGGCCGCGAGATCGCGCCGACCGATCACCAGGTCACCGAAACCGCCGTGCGCGGCATGTATCGCTACTGGCGCAAGGTGATGGGCCTGTGAGCGCCGAGACCCTGACCCGTCCCGCCGCGATCACGCGTGATGCGATCCGCGACCTGTTCGACGACTATTACGCCACCCTGGATGACGTCCGCCTGCACGATTGGCCGGACTTCTTCACCGAGGACTGCCTCTATCGGGTGATCCCGCGCGAGAATTATGAGGCGGGCTACACGCTGTGCACCATGCAGGCCGAGAGCCGGGGGATGCTGAAGGACCGGGTCACCGGCCTGACGCGGACCCAGATGTACGCCCCGCGCTACTACCGCCGCTTCCCGACCGCGCCGCGCATCGTGGCTGAAGGGGAGGGCCCCGATGCGAAGCCTTACGTTCAGGTCCGGCACAATCTGCTGCTGGTCCAGACCCTGATCGACAAGACCTCCGACATCGTCCTGTCCGCCGTCTGCCACGACAAGGTGGTGGTGGATGAGGGCCGCCTCCGGTTCGTCGAGCGGATCGTGGTCTTCGATTCCGAAATGATCCCCAACAGTCTCGTGTACCCCGCATGATCGCCACCCTGACCTGGCAGCCGACGCTGCCCCCTTCGGATCTTGAGCAATACGGCGTGGCCCAGGCCGTCGTCGGCGGCCTGAAGATCGCGCTCTATGCGGTGGACGGCGAATATTACGCCACCGCCGACCTGTGCACCCACGGCGCCGCCAGCCTGGCCGACGGCTATCTGGACGGCGACCTGATCGAATGCCCGCTGCATCAGGGCACGTTCAACGTGAAGACCGGCGCGGCTGTCGGCGCGCCTTGCAGCATCGCTGTGAAGACCTTCCCGGTGAAGCTGGAAGACGGCCTGCTTCACGTCGGCGTGGAGAGCTGACATGCACAATGCCGAACCGCTGAAGAACGACCAGCAAGCCCAACTGAACGCCCTTTACGAGCAGATGGAGCCGGAAGGCCTCTATCCGCTGTGGGAGAAGCTGGCTGCCCTCGTGCTGCCCAAGCCGGACAGCCCGGCCAAGGTGCACAAATGGTCGTATGACAACGCCCGCGAATACCTGATGCGCGCCGGCGACCTGATCAGCGCCAGACAGGCCGAGCGCCGGGTGCTGATCCTCGAGAACCCGGGCCTGCCGGGCCACTCGGGCATCACGCCCAGCCTGTACGCTGGCCTGCAATTGATCCTGCCGGGCGAGGTGGCTCCGGCGCACAAACACACCCAGTGCGCCCTTCGCTTCGTCATCGAGGGTGAGAACGCCTACACCTCGGTCGATGGCGAAAAGGCCGTGATGCGTCCGTTCGATCTGGTGCTGACCCCGGGCGGCCAGTGGCACGATCACGGCAATCCTACGGACAAGCCGATGATTTGGCTGGACGGTCTCGACATCCCGACCGTGCGCCACTTCGACGCCAGCTTCGCCGAGGGCTATCCCGAGGATCAGTTGCCTGAACAGGTCCCGCCCGGCGACAGCATCAATCGCTACGGCCGCAACATGCGGCCGCTGAAGGGGCATACGGCGGATCGCCGTCCGGCCCACCAGCCCCTGTTCCACTATCCCTACACCGACTGGCGTCCGGCGCTGGACGGTCTGGCTGGCAGCGGCGCCGAGATCGACCCGCATCTGGGCCACGCGCTCGAGTTCCTGAATCCGGTCAACGGCGGCTCGATCATGGCCACCATCTCGGCTCACGTCCGCCTGATGCCGGCGGGCTTCGAGACCCGGCCGCGCCGCTCCACTGACGGCACTATCTTCGTTGTCGTCGAGGGAACCGGCGAAGCCGTCGTCGAGGGCGAGACCATCGCCCTGAACCCCCGCGAAATCCTGGTCGTCCCCTCGTGGAAACAGGTCGTCTTCAAGGCGACCGACCAACTGGTTCTGTTCGGTTACTCGGACAAGGCCTGTCAGGAAAAACTGAACCTCTACAGAGAAGAAAACGCATGAGCCTGCTGTTCGACACCCCGGCGCCTGTGCTGGCCGCGACCACGACCGGAGACGATTTCCCGGTTCGCCGCGTGATCTGCGTCGGTCGCAACTACGCCGCCCATGCCCGCGAGATGGGGCGCGACCCGGACCGTGAACCGCCGTTCTTCTTCACCGCCTGGGCCGAGACCGTCGTGCCGTCTGGTACGGTGATCGCCTATCCGACCGAGACCGGGAATTTCCATTACGAGGCCGAACTTGTGGTCGCCGTCGGCAAGGGCGGTCGGAACATCGCCGTCGAGAACGCGAAGGACCACGTCTGGGGTTACGCCACCGGTCTGGACATGACCCGCCGCGACCTGCAGCTCGACGCCCGCGCGCAGGGCCGTCCGTGGGATACCGGCAAGAACGTCGAGCAATCCTCGCCCCTGGGCCTGATCCACAAGGCGGGCGAGGGCGATTTCGATCCGGCCAAGGGCGCGATCAAGCTGACCGTTAACGGCGAGACCAGACAGGACGCCGATCTGGCCGAGCTGATCTGGCCGGTCGATGACATTGTCGCCTTCGCTTCGCGTCTGTGGAAGCTGGAGCCCGGCGACCTGATCTACACCGGCACCCCCGCGGGCGTGGGCGCCGTGGTCGAAGGCGACGACATCGTCGTCACCATCGACGGACTGACGCCGCTTGAAATCAAGGTTGGGCCGAAAGCGGCCTGATCGGGACCACCATCAACATCATCATCGGGGATGAAGCGGGCAGGGAAGATCCGCGCGTCCCGCAGGGGAGGAACAACAATGGCTACCATTTCCGGAACCGGCGGCGGCAACACCGTCATCGACCGGGCGAAATTCGGCCCGCTCCAGTTCGGCGTCACGGCGCTGTGCTTCATCATCGCGATGCTCGACGGATTCGACACCCAGTCGATCGCCTTTGTCGCGCCCAAGATCGCCGAGGACTGGGGGCTGAAGCCTTCCGAGTTTGGTCCGATCTTCGCCATCGGCCTGCTGGGCCTTACGGTCGGCGCCTTCACCCTCAGCCCTGCGGCTGACCGGTTCGGCCGCAAGACCGTCATCCTGATCTCGACCGCCATATTCGGTCTGTTCGCCCTGCTGACGGCCTTCTCGACCTCCATGCACGAACTGCTGATCTACCGTTTCATCACGGGGATCGGTCTGGGCGCGGCCATGCCGAACATCATCGCCCTGACCAGCGAGTACGGCCCGGCCCGGCTGCGCGCCACGCTCGTCACCGTCATGTTCTGCGGCTTCCCGCTGGGCTCCACCATCGGCGGCCTGGTCTCGACCTGGCTGATCGCCGAGTTCGACTGGCACTCGGTCTTCGTCGTCGGCGGCGTCCTTCCGCTGCTGCTGCTGCCGGTCCTGTGGTTCATGCTGCCGGAGTCCGTTCGCTTCCTCGTCGCCAAGGGCGCGCCGGAATCGAAGATCGCCCCCATCGTGGCCAAGATCGACGCCAACGCCTCGGTCAGCGAGTTCATCGCCGGCCTGAAGGACGAACAGTCGTCGGCCGCCAAGGGCTTCTCGGTCTTCCAGCTGTTCCGTGAAGGCCGCACGCCCACGACCCTGCTGCTGTGGGTCGCCTTCTTCATGAACCTGCTGGTCATGTACTTCCTGGTGAACTGGCTGCCGACCCTGCTGAAGGGCGCCGGTCTGCCGCTGTCGCTGGCCATCCTGTCGACCGCTACCCTGAACCTCGGCGGGGTCGTCGGCGCCGTCGCCCTGGGCCGGATGATCGACAAGATCAGCCCCTATCTGGTGCTGGGCACGGCCTACGCCGCCTCGGCCGCTTTCATCGCCCTGCTGGCCTTCGGCGGAACCAACCTGACCGTCCTGCTGGTCGGCGCGGCCCTGTCCGGCTTCGGCGTCGTCGGCGCGCAGATCGGCTGCAACGCCCTGACCGCCTCGGTCTATCCGACCGCCATCCGCGCCACGGGCGTGGGCTGGGCGCTGGGCGTCGGCCGCATCGGCGCCATCGTCGGCCCGCTGGTGGGCGGCATGCTGCTGGCCCGCGAGTGGTCGCCGCAGTCGCTGATCCTGCTGGCTGTCGTACCCGCTGTGATCGCTTCGATCGCGGTCTTCACCCTCGGCGCCGTGCGCCGCAACGCGCCCGGAGCCTGACGTCCATGATCCTGCACGGCTACTTCCGTTCCACTGCGTCGTGGCGCGTGCGGATCGCCCTGAACCTCAAGGGGCTCGTCGCGGAGCAGGTCTTCCACCACCTGCGCAAGGGCGAGCAACGGGCGCCGGAGTATCTGGCGATCAACCCCCAGGGGCTGGTTCCGGCCCTGATCACCGACGACGGCGCGGTCCTGACGCAGTCGCTGGCGATCTGCGAGTATCTGGACGAGCTTCACCCGGAGACCGCCCTGCTGCCCGCCGATCCGCTGGAGCGGGCCCGCGTCCGCGCCGTGGCCCAGGTGATCGCCTGCGACATCCATCCGGTCCAGAACCTGAAGGTCCTTCAGAACCTTCGCGATCTGGGTCTGGCGGAGGAGGCGGTCCAATCCTGGGCCGCAGCGGTGATCGAGCAGGGGCTGGACGCCGTCGACCGCCTTCTGGTCGACAGCCCGGGCCCCTTCGCCTTCGGCTCCGCTCCGACGCTCGCCGACATCGTCATCGTGCCTCAACTGGGCAACGCCCGCCGGTTCAGCGTGGACCTGCGCTGGCCGCGCCTGCTCGAGATCGAGGCCGCCTGCCTTGAACTCGACGCCTTCAGATCCGCTGCGCCGGGCGCCCAGCCCGACGCCGAATAACCATCCATCAAGGCAACGCGCCCGGAGCCAACCGGGCCAGCTCCAGAGGGGAAACCTATGCTGCTCAACACTGCGGCCGCCGCCGCCATGATCCTTGCCGCCTCATCGCCTGAGGCCGCTCCTGCCGCCGATGCGCCGATCGTCACCGCCCCGGCTGCGGTGCAGGCTGCTCCCGCCGCGGCTCCGGCCGCGCGCCCGGCGCCGGCGTTCCGCCCGATCAATCACGACGAGGACTGGACCGCCTACCGTAACCTCGGAGAAGACGCCTCCAACTGGGCGCAGATGAAGGCCATTCCGGTCGGTTCGACCTGGCTCAGCCTCGGCGGTGAAGCCCGCTGGCGCGCCGAGTATCGTGGCAATGAACGTTTCGGTCGGGGTCTCCAGGACGACGACGGCGATCTGCAACAACGTCTGCGCCTGTGGGCCGACTGGCGCCTGACGCCCAATCTGCGCGCTTTTGTCGATATCCAGGACGCCCGCAGCCACGGCCTCGACAGCGGCGAACCCTTCACCGAGGAAAGCCGCGCGGACGTCCATCAGGCCTTCCTCGAGACGAAGCATTCGCTGGGGCAGGGCGCCCTGCGTGTTCGTGTCGGACGTCAGGAGTTCGGCGTCGGCGCCTTCCGCATCTTCGAACCGCGTGAAGGCGCCAACGCCCGCACGGCTTTCGATATGGCGCGCGTGATCTACGACAACCCGAACGGCTGGTCGGGCGGCGTCTTCGCCGGCTATGCGATCCGCGAGAGCAAGGCCTCGTTCGACGACGCGACCAACTACGACTACCGCATCTACGGCGGCACGGCGTCGCGCCGTCTGGGTTCGGGCGCCACCGCGCCGAAGCTGGAGGTCCTGTACGCCAACACCGACCGGATCGGCGTCGCCTTCGACACGGGTCTGGCCGGTCGCGACGACCGTGACACCCTCTCGCTGCGGCTCGATGGTCGCGTCGCGCCCTGGGACTACGACGTCGAGGCGGTGATCCAGACCGGTGACTTCCGTGGACTGGATATCGAGGCTTGGTATCTGTCCGGCACGGTCGGGCGCACCTTCAACCATGCCTGGGCGCCGCGCGTCGCCGTGCGCTTCGACGCAGCCTCGGGCGATGAAGACCGCACCGACGGCAAGCTGAACACCTACAACCAGCTCTACGTGCCGCCGATTTCGCTGCGCACCGATCTGGGCGTGTCCAACCTGGTGTCGATCCAGCCGCAGGTGACCTTCCGCCCGCTGCCGAAGACGACCGTGGGTCTGCTCACCGCCGGTCTGTGGCGTCAGAGCAAGGAGGACGGTGTCTATCTGCTGTCGGGCCAACTGCTGCGCAGCGGGGCCGAGGGCGACTCCGCCTACGTCGGCTGGCGCTATGCCGGTTTCACGACCTACCAGGTCAATCCGTTCGTCACCGTGACCGGCGTGCTCAACTACACCAAGGCCGGTGACTTCCTGAAGCAGAGCGACGCTGATGATCAGTCCTACGCGGGCCTGATCGTGGGCGTTAAGTTCTGATCCGGAGCAGGCCGGTGAGCACGCCTCCCCGTTTGCCGGCCCGCTTCGCTCCTCTGGTGATGGCGCTGCTGCTGTCCATCGTCATGACGATGGTGGTGTCCGGCGTCTCCACCCTCAGGGGCGTCGGCCTGACCGACGCCTTCCTGCGGGTCTGGCTGTCCGCCTGGGGGTTGTCCTGGCTGGCGGCCTTCCCGACGCTTCTGCTGATCCTGCCGTTCGTGCGTCGGCTCACCACCCGCCTCTGTTCCGGATAGGACCTAGTCGAGCGCAAACCTGTCGTTGCGCCAGTCGAACAGCGCTTCCAGAACCTTCACCGCTTCGCCCCGCGGCGACAGCAGGTCCGGATCGCGACCCAGAACCAGCCGCGCGTCATCCGCCGCCGCCAGCATCAGTCCCCTGTGGCGGATCGGGTCGGCGAAACGATAGGCGGGGAAACCGCTCTGCTTCAGCCCCAGCGGATCGCCGCCGCCGCGCAGGCGGAAGTCTTCCTCGGCGATCTCGAACCCGTCCTCGGTGCGCCGCAGGGTCTCCAGCCGGGTCTTCGCCGTCTCGCCCAACCCGTCATCTCCGCCGCCATAGAGCAGCAGGCAGGTCGAGGCCTTTGCGCCACGTCCGACCCGTCCGCGAAGCTGGTGCAACTGCGCCAGGCCGAAACGGTCCGCGTGCTCAATGACCATGATCGAGGCGTTGGGCACATCGACCCCGACCTCGACCACCGTGGTGGCGACCAGCAGGGGCGTGCGACCGTCCGCGAAGTCGGCCATGACGGCCTCGCGTTCCGGCCCGGGCATCTGGCCGTGCGCCAATCCGACCTCGACCTGCAGGATGCGGCGCAGGTCCGCCGCCCGTGCCTCGGCGGCGGCGAGATCGCTGGCCTCGCTCTCGGCGACCAGCGGGCAGATCCAGTAGGCCTGCGCCCCGTCGTCCAGCGCCGCCTTCAGCCGCCGGGCCACCTCGCCGATGCGCGCCAGCGGCAGCACGGCCGTCGTCACGGGCGTCCGGCCCGGCGGTTTCTCCGTCAGGCGCGACACATCCAGTTCGCCGTACTGGGTCAGCTCCAGCGTGCGCGGGATCGGCGTCGCCGACATGGTCAGCAGGTGAACTCCGCCCGTGCGCGGGTCGCCCTTGGCCTGCAGTCGCGCGCGCTCGTTCACCCCGAACCGGTGCTGCTCGTCGATCACCGCCAGCCCCAAGCGGTCAAAGCGGACCGCGTCCTGGAACAGGGCATGGGTGCCGATGGCCACCTTGGCCTGACCATCCGCCAGCGCCGCCAGTTTCGGCCGCCGCTCGGCCTGACTGTCACGCCCGGTCAGCAGCACGGTCGGGACCCCCGCCGCCTCGAGCATCGGGGCCAGCCGTTGATAGTGCTGTCGCGCCAGGATTTCAGTCGGGGCCATCAGGGCCGCCTGGAAGCCCGAGGCCGCCGCATCGGCCAGCGCCAGCGCCGCAACCGCCGTCTTGCCCGAGCCGACGTCGCCCTGGAGCAGTCGGCCCATCTGCTCGCCCGACGCGAGGTCATGGCGGATGTCCTCGACGGCCCTCTGCTGCGCGCCGGTCAGGGTGAAGGGCAGGGCGGTCAGCAGGCGATCCGATGCCTCGCCCGGACGGATCACCGGGGCGGGCGTGATCAGCCGCGCCCGTCGCCGCCGGGCCAGCGCCAGTTGGTGGGCGAACAGTTCGTCATAGGCCAGCCGCTCGCGCGCGGGCGCGTCCGGCTCCAGATCGCGCTCGCCGGTCGGGGTATGCAAGGCGGCGATGGCCTCGCGCCAGCTGGCCCACTGCTGCTTCGCCAGCCAGGCCGGGTCCTGCCACTCCGGGAGCTCCGGCGCGAGAGCCAGCGCCTGCTGCGCCAGCTTGCGAATGGTGCGCGAGGTCAGGCCCTGCGTCGCCGGGTAGACCGGCTCCACCGCCGCGATCTCATCGGCCTCGCTGGGTTTGAACACATCCGGATGGACGATCTGGACCTCGTTGTTGAACCGCTCGACCTTGCCCGAGACCAATCGCGTTTCGCCGCGGGGCAACAGGCGGTCGATGTGCTGGCCTGATCCCCCGAACCAGATCAGGTGCACGAAGCCGGTCTGGTCCGAGGCCCGCACCTTGATCGGCACGCCGGGCTTTCCGGGCAGGATCAGCCGGTCGATCATCACCTCGAAAATACCGACCTGTCCCTCGACCGCGTTCACGGCCGTCATCGGGCGACGCACGACCACGCCAGACGGCGACAGGAACAGCACGTCCCGCACCAGCGGCCCCGCCAGCTTCTGCACCAGCGGCAGCGCCTTCGGTCCGACACCCTTCAGGGTCGAGACGTCGGCGAACAGGGGAAAGAGGATCGGCGGCCGCATGAATTCAGTCGGAGGTCATTCTTTGTGACGCGCAAGAGTTGCGAACGATGTTATTCAGAGTTGAGATTGAGGGCGTTCAGCAGGAATGGGGGCATCCATGTCGATAGCGAAGCTACAGCAGAATCTCACGGACAGGGGCTACGATGTCGGCATCGTGGACGGCAAGCTTGGGGCGCGGACTTTTCAGGGGCTGGCGGAGTATGTCTCCGGCGGCGTCGCGCCCGACGGGACGGGTGGTCTGATCGCGCTCGACGCCCGTGGCGTGCTGGTGGACCGCCTGCACTTCATCCACTTCTTCGCCCAGATTTCGCATGAGAGCGGGTTCCGACCGCGCGAGGAGAACCTGAACTATTCGATCGACGGGCTGGTGAAGACCTTCCCCGGGCGGATCACCGCGGCGCAGGCCCGGAAGATCGGCCGAACGGGCACGCAGCGGGCCGACAAGGAAGCCATCGGAAATACGGTCTACGGCGGTGAATGGGGCAAGAAGAACCTGGGCAATGTGGAGCCCGGCGACGGCTACAAATATCGCGGTCGTGGAATGATCCAGCTGACCGGGCGGGCCAATTACGCGGCGCTCGGCGCGGCCTACGAGCTTAATCCCGACCTCCTGCTGACGCCGGCAGGGTCGATGCGGGCGGCGATCGAGTTCTGGAAAAGCCGCAAGATCAATGTCCCGGCCGCGAAGGATGACGTGAAGGCCGTGACGAAGCTGATCAACGGCGGAAGCAATGGACTGGCGGAACGCATCGCCCTGACTGACAAGCTCAAGGCCATCTGGCCCGCCTGACTTTTGGCAGCAATCTGAGCTGATCCGCTGGCGGTCGGGGGGCAGGAACGCTATCTGCACCCCGACTGTTTTCACCTAGCTGACCGGGCAAGGATTCTTGTGGCCGATACGAACGCGCGTCCGACTGAAACCCGTGAACAACGGCTGGGCCGGATCGCCTTCCGCGCATGGCGTCGTGGCTTCCGCGAAGCCGATCTGGTGCTCGGGCCGTTCGCTGATCAGGTCGCGCCGACACTGACGCCCGAGGAGCTGGATCTGTTCGAAGACCTGCTGCTGGAGGACGACGATCACGCCCTTTACGCCTGGATCATCCAGACCGCGCCGACCCCCGAGAAATACGACGGCAGCCTGATGACGAAGATCCGCGCCTTCATGGCCGCGCATGTCGCCGCTGAAGTCGCGAAGGGCGCCGGTTGATGGATGTGATGACCCCGACGCGCGGCGATCTGGAACTGGGCGGCGCCCCGGAAGGTCTCGACGCCCTGACTGTGGCGGACCGCCTGCGCGCTGTCGGCGGCATTGGCGTCTTTGTCGCCCGCGACTACGCCCGCATGGGTGAGTTCGCCCAGGCGTTCCGGTTCTTCGCGAACGATATTGAAGTTCTTGAGTTTCCGGCCTGGGATTGTCTGCCCTATGACCGCCTGAGCCCCACCGCCTCGGTGTCGGCCGAGCGGATGGCGGCCCTGACCAGACTGGCCGGGCGCGCCGTGGATGACAGTCACCCTCTGCTGGTCGTCACGACGGTCGCCGCCGCCACCCAGCGCACGCCCCCGCGTGAGGTGACCACGGCCGCCGGCTTCGAAACCACGGTCGGCCTCGACCTCGATACGACGGCGCTGGAACGCTATTTCGGGGCGAACGGCTATGTGCGGGCCTCGACCGTGTCGGAGCGGGGCGAGTTCGCCGTGCGCGGCGGCGTCATCGACGTCTTCCCGCCGGGCTTCGAGGAGCCGGTGCGTCTGGACATGTTCGGGTCCGAGCTGGAGACGATCCGCACCTTCGATCCCGCGACCCAGCGCTCCACCGGCCAGATGCGCTCCATTTCGCTGGCCCCGGTGTCCGAGGCGCTGCTGACGCCCGAGGGTATTTCCCGTTTCCGGACCGGCTATCTGAACCTGTTCGGCGCCGGCGGCGATGATCCGCTGTACGCCGCCGTCAGCGAGGGCGCGCGCCGTCAGGGCATGGAGCACTGGCTGCCGCTGCTCTACGACCGGCTGGAGACCCTGTTCGACTATCTGCCGGATCAGGCGCCGGTCTTCCTCGACAATCAGGCGGAGGCCGCGCGCGCCGAGCGCTGGACCCTGACCGCCGACGCTTACGAAGCCCGTCGCGATGCCTCCCGGACCAAGACCGGGGCCGCCAACCGCGCCCTGCCGCCCGAACGACTCTATCTGCCGGAAGCGGACTGGAACTCGGCGCTTGCGGGCCGCGCCGTGCGTCGGCTGTCGCCCTTCGCGGCCAACGACCAGGTCGGTGGCGAGGATGCGGGCGGTCGTCTGGGCCGCGCCTTCACCGCCGAGCGGTCGCAGGACAGCGTCAATCTGTTCGAGGCTGTGGCCAGACACGCCCAGAGCCTGAAGGCGGCGGGCAAGCGCGTCCTGTTCGCCTCATGGACCGAGGGTTCTTCCGAACGTCTGGCGGCCATGCTGTCCGATCACGGGCTGGAGCATGTGGTCGCCGTGCGCGACTGGGCCGATGTTCAGAAGGCGCCCGACGGCCTGTTCCTGCGCGGCGTTCTGCCGGTCGAGCATGGCTTCGAGACCGAGGCTCTGGCGGTCATCTCCGAGACCGACATCCTCGGCGACCGTCTGGCGCGACCGCGCAAGAAGCGCCGGGCGTCGAACTTCCTCGCCGAGGCGTCCGCCCTGACCGCGGGCGATCTGGTCGTCCACCTGGATCACGGCATCGGCCGTTATGACGGGCTGAAGACGCTCGAAATCCAGGATGCCCCGCACGACTGTCTGGAGCTGATGTACGCGGGCGAGAGCAAGCTCTACCTGCCGGTCGAGAACATCGACCTGCTGACCCGCTACGGCTCCGATACTGACGGGGCGCAACTGGATCGGCTGGGCGGCGCGGGCTGGCAGGCGCGCAAGGCCAAGGCCAAACAGCGTCTGCGCGACATGGCCGAGGGCCTGATCGCGTTGGCCGCCAAGCGCTCGCTGCGCACCTCGGACGCCATCACCCCGCCGCAGGGGCTGTTCGATGAGTTCTGCGCCCGCTTCCCGTATGAGGAGACGGACGACCAGCTCAACGCCATCGGCGACGTGCTGGAGGATCTGGGCAAGGGCACGCCGATGGATCGCCTGATCTGCGGCGATGTCGGCTTCGGCAAGACCGAGGTGGCCCTGCGCGCCGCCTTTGTCGTGGCCATGAGCGGGCAGCAGGTGGCCGTGGTCTGCCCCACGACCCTGCTGGCGCGCCAGCACTTCAAGACCTTCTCAGAGCGGTTCGCGGGCTGGCCGATCAAGGTCCGCCACCTGTCGCGCATGGTCACGGCCAAGGACGCGGCCGAGACGCGCGCGGGTTTGAAGGACGGCTCGTTCGAGATCGTCGTCGGCACCCATGCGGTGCTGAGCGAGCAGGTCGGCTTCAAGGACCTGGGCCTCGTCATCGTCGACGAGGAGCAGCACTTCGGGGTCAAGCACAAGGAGAAGCTCAAGTCGCTTCGCGCCGACGTGCACCTGCTGACCCTGACCGCGACCCCGATCCCGCGCACGCTCCAGATGGCCCTGTCCGGCATCCGCGAGATGTCGATCATCGCCACCCCGCCGGTGGATCGTCTGGCCGTCCGCACCTACGTCACTCCGTGGGACCCGGTGCTGGTTCGCGAAGCCCTGCTGCGCGAGAAGTATCGCGGCGGGCAGGCCTATTACGTGGTGCCGCGCCTCAACGACCTGCCGGATATCGAGAAATTCCTGCGCGAGCAGGTGCCCGAGATCAAGTTCGTGGTCGGTCACGGCCAGATGACGCCGACCCAGCTGGAAGACGTGATGAGCGCCTTCTACGACGGCAGCTACGACCTGCTGCTGTCCACGACCATTGTTGAGTCCGGACTTGATGTTCCGACGGCTAACACCCTGATTGTGCATAGGGCGGACATGTTCGGTCTGGCGCAACTGCACCAGATCAGAGGCCGCATCGGCCGGGCCAAGGCGCGCGCCTTCGCCTATCTGACCACGGACGCGACCAAACCCCTGTCGCTGTCGTCCGAGCGCCGTCTGCAGGTGCTGCAGTCGCTGGACAACCTCGGCGCCGGCTTCCAGCTGGCCAGCCACGACCTGGACCAGCGCGGCGGCGGCAATCTGCTGGGCGACGAACAGTCCGGCCACATCCGCGAGGTGGGCGTCGAACTGTATCAACAGATGCTCGAGGACGCGGTCGCCGAGCTGCGTCAGGCGGGCGAAGGCGGCGTGGTTGATCGCGGCTGGTCTCCGGCCATCAATGTCGGCGCGGCTGTTTTGATTCCAGAGGATTATGTCCCGGACCTGAACGTTCGTCTGAGCCTGTACCGCCGCCTGTCGGACGCCGAGAACACCGAAAGTCGCGAGGCTCTGGCTGCCGAACTGATCGACCGCTTCGGTCCTCTGCCCGATGAAGCGAAACAGCTTCTGCGCATCGTCGGCATCAAGGCCAACTGCAAGACGGCTCACGTCGAACGCATTGACGTCGGACCCAAGGGCGCGGTGCTGACCCTGCGCGACAATACCTTCCCGAACCCGATGGGGCTGGTCGGCCTGATCCAGAAGAACCACGCCTTCTGGAAGATCCGCCCCGATCAGAAGATCGTCGTGAAGGGCGACTGGGATACGCCGGAGGACCGCCTGAAGGTCGCCGAACGCATCACCGCCGATCTGGCGCGGGTGGCGGGAGCGGCGTGACGACGGGGGTCAATCCCCGTATTCGCGCTCGAACTCCAGAGCGTGCTGCAACTGGTCGGCGCGCTCGGCGGTGAAGCTGAGCCAGCAGCTGTCGATGATCACGGCCTGGAGGGTGCCACCGCCCTGCTGTTCCCCGCGGTAGTCGCATTCGGCTTCCCGGAAAGCGATCCAGGCGCGCTGGGCGTCGCGGAGGCCTGCACGCCGCGATTCCGGCAGGCGTCGCATCAGCTCGCGATAGGTCGCATTGAGCCGGCTGTCCTGACGCCGGTGCTCCTGCGATGTACACGCCCGAACCTCCACCGTGATGCCTCGCGCGCGGGCGAGGCAGGCGTCGTAGGCGGCGCTGAGATTGGATTTCTCCTGCATCAGGGCCGCGCCGAACAGCAGGCTCGCCAGAACCGGCATCAGCGCTTCTCCGACGCGCCCACGTCCGCCGAGGCGCGTTCCAGAACGACAGCCGGCGACTCGCCCGGCATGACCTCCGCCACCCCGACCTCGAACTCGACCACGAAGGGCGCGCGGTCGGGGCCGGCGTCGAAGGCGGTGCAGCTGATGACGGCGGCGATGCGGTCGGCGGCGATCCGGGCGGCCGGGCCCTTGGTGGCGGGCAGGGCCAGGGCGAAGACGTCGGCGGACAGGCGGGCCGCGGTATCCTCTGTGCGGATCAGGCGCGAGACCATGGCGCCGATCTGGGGCAGGGCGCGATCCAGCCAGCCGCCCTCGCGCGCGGCGGTCACCGCGTCCGTCTCCGACACCCGCAGCACGGCCACTGAGAGCGGCCGACGGCGCAGGCGCGCCCCCTCCGCAACGCGGGCCAGATGGCTGGCGAACAGCTCGGGCGTGAACAGGCCGGTCGAGGGATCGGTCAGGCCCGATCCGCGTGCGCTCTCCAGCGCCCTGCGGATGGCCACGTGGCGACGGTGCGCCCGCGCCAGCGCCACGATCCGCTGGGCCGTTTCCTCTTCCGGCGTGTCGGCGGCAGCCACGTCCGCGAAGCCGCGATTGTACAGTTCGGCCAGATTGATCTCGCCCGCGCCGCGCAGATAGAGGATCGCCGGCACGTGATAGAGCCGGGTGTTCCGCTTCATGCCTGAGGCGATGGACAGGGCCGGTGCGTGATCCTCGGCGCCCCACAGGACGGCGGCGTCGAACGGGCGTTCATGCAGATAGTCGAAGGCTGTATAGGGCGTCGGCGCGGCCACGACCTCGCAATCCAGCGCGGTCAGGGCGTTGGACAGGGCCAGGAAATGCCGGTCCGGCTTGCCCGCCGCCAGCACCCGCAGCGGCGCGGTCTCGACCTCCGGCGTGGCCAGCGGCTCGCCCCGCGCGGTGAAGGTGGCCTCCCGCAGGGTCACTTCCTCTTCCGCGATGGCCGTGCGGACCATATGCTCCAGCCGCAGCGCGGCCTGCGCCGCGTGCGGGGTCTGGGTCATGGCGATGTCGGCCAGTCCCGGCTCCCAGGCCGGGGTCATCTCGCCGATGGCCAGAACCGGCAGGCGGCGAGGGGAGACGGTCTGGCGCATGGCGCGCACCCCGTCGTCGGCGTTTTCGAGCCGGGCGTCGAGGACCACCGCCTCCAGCGGCCAGTCGATCAGAACCTGCACCGCTCCGGCCAGCGACCGCGCCGTCACCGTGCGCCAGCCGAGCGCATCCAGACCCTGACACAGGGGGCCGATCAGGTCGTCATCGGGCGCGACGACCAGAATACGCGGATCAAGGACCAAAGGACGGATTCTCCGGATCGCCCCCGCCCCGGCGGCGCTCTCATGAGGGGGGACCATAGCGATGACCCCTGTCCGGAAGCAACGGGCCAATCAGCGGTTTTTCCGCAGCGGCGGCGAGGCTGGTTCCAATGGGGCCGAATTGCGGTAAACGTCTCGCCTTGGGTGGCGCGAGTACAGGTTTGCAGGCGAACACGGACATTGATGCGGCGGTGCGCTGGGCCATGCCCAGGCTCTGGGGCCGTCTTGCGGTCAGGGCTTTCACCCGCAGCTGGGGTCGCGACGTCATGCTCTATACGGGCGGCGTCTCCTTCTTCGCCCTGCTGGCCGTCTTCCCCGCCATCGCCATCCTGATCGGCTTCTACAAGGTCGTCCTGTCGATCGGTCAGGTCAGTGAGCAGGCCGCGGCGCTGGCCGATGTCATGCCGCATGCCGCCCGCGCCATCTTTCAGCAGGAGATCGAGCGGCTGGCCAACGCCTCGGCCCGCACCGTGTCGGCCCAGAGCTTCTTCGCCCTCGTGATCGGCGGGTATGCCGCCCACCGGGGCTTCAAGGCCCTGCTGGCGGGACTGAACCTGATCCATGACGAGACCGAGCCCCACGGCTTCTTCAAGTTCAATCTGCTGGCCTTCTTCGTCGCCCTGTTCGCCTTCGCCCTGTTCACCGTGGTGTCGGGCGCCGTCGTCACCTCACGGCTGATGGAGCATACCGGCCCGGGCTCCGTCGCTTCCGCCAACGGCTTTTCACTGGACGGTTTGTGGCCCGCCATCGGTCTCGCGATCGGGCTGACCATGCTCTACCGCTACGCCATGTCCCACACCGCGCCGGTCGCCTGGGCGCCGTCCATCGTCGGGGGTCTGGTGGCCACGGTGATGTCCACGGTCTCGTCCTGGCTGTGCGCCATCTACGTTGAGCAGATCGCTCCGCTGGGCGCCACCTACGGCTCGGTCGGCGCCGTCGTCGTACTGCTGATCTGGCTGTCGTGGAACGTCAACGCCATCTTCTACGGCGGCGCCTTCACCACCGAGATGGAGATCGCCGCTCGCGAGATGGACGCGCCCGCGCCGGACGCAAGCGCGGATACCGGTGAAAAGACGGTGGTCAGCCTGTCGGAGCGTCGGGCGTCGCGACCACGATAGTCAGGACGCCGTCGGCCTCCTTGATCGACACCACTTCGCCGCCCAGATCCCGCATCAGGAAGGGTACGTCGATCCGCGCCATCGGATCGGTCGCCAGCAGGGTCAGGCGCTGGCCGGGCGCGGCGGCGTTATACGCCTTCTGGAGTTTCAGGCTGGGGGTCGGACAGCGGTGCCCCCGCGCGTCGATCACCGTCATGCGCGGATGCGGTCCAGCAGCAGGTTCAGCGCCACGCGCACGCTCTCGAGCCGAACGGCCTCGCGTCCGATGTCGCCGAAGCGATGCTCGGCATGGACCACGCCCGCCGGTCCGGCTGCGGCGAAGTGAACCAGTCCCACCGGCTTTTCAGGCGACCCGCCGCCCGGTCCGGCGATGCCCGTTATGGCCACCGAAACGGTCGCGTCGGAGCGGGCGACCGCGCCTTCCGCCATCGCTCGCGCCACGGGTTCCGACACCGCGCCGTGCGCCTCGATCATCGCGGCCGGAACGCCCACCAGCGCGGTCTTCGCGGCGTTGCTGTAGGTGACGAAGCCCCGGTCCACCACGGTAGACGACCCGGCGATCTCGGTCAGGGCGCCGGCCACCAGCCCGCCGGTGCAGCTTTCCGCCGTGGCCGCCATCAGTCCGCGCGCCGAGGCCTCCGTAATGATCTGTTGAGCGAGGGCTCTGATATCTGTCGGGAACATCCGGGCTTTCCGATGGGGCGACGAGTCGGTCTAGTCTGACCGTGCGCTGTTCGGGCGCCAGCATACGGGACGGCGCGGGCATGAGCGAGACCAGCATGGACACGGTGACGCGGCCGGCCGACCGGTTGACCCCGATCCTGTTCGCCGTGGCCATCTTCGTTTCGGCCTCGCTGGTCTTCGTGGTCCAGCCGATGGTGACCAAGCTGGTTCTGCCCATGCTCGGCGGATCGCCGTCGGTGTGGAACACTTCGATGGTCTTCTTCCAGACCGCGCTGCTCGCCGGATATGGTTATGCTCACGGCCTGCAGCGGATCGGCTCGATCAGGCTCCAGGTGGCGATCCATCTGACCCTTTTGCTGGCCGCGGCCCTGTTCCTCCCCCTGCACATCAACGGCTGGTTGGGAGACCCCAACCCGTCCGCGCCGATCGGCTGGCTGCTGGCCACGCTGACGCTTTCGGTGGGGGCGCCGTTCGCCATCCTGTCCGCCACCGCCCCCCTGCTTCAGGCCTGGTACGCCCGCGTCCGGGCCGGGCATTCGGACGGCAAGAACCCCTACGTCCTTTACGCCGCCTCGAACCTCGGCAGCTTCCTGGCCCTGCTGTCCTATCCGATCCTGATCGAGCCGCTCTCGACCCTGTCCGGCCAGCGCTGGAGCTGGACCGGCGGCTACGGCGTCTTCGTCCTGCTGGTGGCGGCGCTGGCTTTGGTGGTCTGGAGTCGCCGTCTGGATCGCGCCGCCGAGCCCGCGCCTCTGGAAAAGAGCGCCCCGATCCCCTGGAAGGAAAAGGGCCTGCTGGTCCTGCTCGCCGCCGCGCCGTCCAGCCTAATGCTGGGGGTGACCACCCACCTGTCCACCGACGTCGCCTCGGCGCCCTTCCTGTGGGTGATCCCGTTGGCGCTCTACCTGCTGACCTTCGTCATCGCCTTCCAGAACAGGCCGTGGATACCGCTGCCGATCACCCTGGTCATCCAGGCGGGTGCAGGGGCGGTCGGCGTTCTGCTGGTCGCCTTCCGGTCGGGGGACTGGGGGTTGGCTTTCGCGATCAATCTGGTCGCCTTCTTCTTCGCGACCCTGATGTGTCACCAGCTGCTGGCTGCGCGTCGACCCGCGCCGGACCGGCTGACCGAGTTCTATCTGCTGATGTCGTTCGGCGGCGTGGTCGGGGGCGCCTTCACGGCTCTTGTGGCGCCGGTGATCTTCGACATGGTGTGGGAGTACCCGCTGGTGCTGGTGCTGGTCGGCCTTCTGCGGCCGTGGGGAAGGGGGCGGATCGACGGCCAGTATGTCGGCGCCATGGTCGGCGCCGCCGTCGTGGCGCTGATCCCCGTGCTGCTCTCTGTCTGGCTGAACTCAAACGACGCGGCGCGCGGGTTCTTCTACGACACCTTCCCGCTCAACATGTCGCAACTGACGATGGTGATCCTTGTGCCGGCGGTGGTCTGCGCCTTTCTGGCGCGGGATCGGGCGGTCGTCTTCACCGCCATCCTGGTGATGATCGCCCTGTCGTCCCAGTGGATCACCCGCGGCTATGACTGGAGTTATTCGGAGCGCAGCTTCTTCGGCGTGATGCGGGTGGCGAATGTGCCCGATCAGGGCATGGGCGGCGACGTCCATGTGTTGATGCACGGCACGACCCTGCATGGCGCGCAGGCTCAACAGGGCCAGAATGTCTGCGCCCCGACCCTGTACTACAACGTCAACACCCCCATCGGTCAGTCCGCGCTGATGGTGCGCGGGCGCGGGCCGATGAATATCGGCGTCGTCGGTCAGGGCTCCGGCGCCATGGCGACCTACAAACGTCCGCAGGACACCCTGACCTTCTTCGAGATCGATCCGATGGTGGACCGGCTGTCGCGTGATCCACGCTGGTTCAGCTACATCTCGGCCTGCGCGGAGGGGCCGGTGAAGACCGTGCTGGGCGACGCCCGCCTGACGCTCAATCACCAACGGGCGGGCAGCTATGATCTGCTGATCATCGACGCCTTCTCGTCGGACGCCGTCCCGACCCACCTGCTGACGGTCGAGGCGATCCGCGGGTATCTGCGGTTGCTCAAGCCGAACGGGGTGGTGCTGCTGCACCTGTCGAACCGGAACCTTGAGATCACCCTGCCGACCGTCGCGGCGGCGCAGGATCTCGGCGTTCCGGCCCTGCACCAGCTCTACATCGAAAGCGGGGACATGCCGACGATGGCCGAGGCCTCGACCGAGGCCCTGATCATCTCGCCGACCGAAGCGGGGCTGGCTGACTTCCGCCGGGACGCGCGCTGGAAGCAGCCCGCCGAGACCTCCGTTCGCGCCTGGACTGACGACTATGTGAACCTGCTCGGGGCGATCTGGCGCAGCCGCTTCCCGCCGCCGGAGCGCCCGTACTAGAGCGCGGCCGGCAGCTCCACCGTCGCCACGGCCTGGGCCGCCAGACCTTCGCCTCGACCGGTGAACCCCAGTCCTTCGGAGGTCGTGGCCTTCACGCTGACGGCGTCCAGCGGGATGTCGAGGATTGCGGCCAGCCGTTCGCGCATCGCCTGACGGTGCGGCTTCACCTTGGGCCGCTCGCAGATCAGGGTCACGTCCACATTCGAGATGCGACCGCCGCGCGCGGTGACCAGACCGACCGCGTGTTTCAGAAACAGGTCCGACGGCGCGCCCTTCCAGGTGTCGTCGGTGGGCGGGAAGTGATCGCCGATGTCGCCTTCGCCGATCGCGCCCAGAATGGCGTCGGTCAGGGCGTGCAGTCCGGCGTCGGCGTCGGAGTGGCCGATCAGGGTCTGGTCGTGCGGGATTTCCAGTCCGCACAGCCACACCGACTGGCCCGGGCCCCAGCGATGCACGTCATAGCCCTGACCGATGCGGACGGTGCGGGGGATCAGGGCCTCGGCCATGGCGAAATCCTCGGGATAGGTCAGCTTCATCAGGCGGGCGTCGCCCTCGACGATCTTCACACGCCCGCCCGCGCGTTCCACAACGGTCGCCTCATCGGTGGCGGCTTCGTCCGAAGGCCATGCGGCCCAGGCGTCGGTCAGGGTCTTCAGGCGGAAGGTCTGTGGGGTCTGGGCCCGCCACAGGGCCTCGCGCTCCACCGAACCGGCGACGATCCCGTCCACGGCGCGGCGCAGGCTGTCGGCGACCGGCAGGGCGGGCAGGACGCCGTCCGCCTCTTTCAGGGCCTCGATACAACGCGCGATCACGGCGGGAGACAGGAAGGGGCGCGCCGCATCGTGCACCAGCACGGGGCGATCCTCGGGGCCGCCCAGCGCGGCCAGCCCGGCCTTCACCGAGTCGGCGCGCGCGGCCCCTCCGGTGACGGTCCGCCAGCCGGCCAGGCCGCTCAATGCGGCTGCCGCTTCGGCTTCCGCGCCGGTGGAAATCACCACGACGACGTCCTGTGCGCCCGCCTTCAGCAGGGCTTCGACAGACCAGCGGATCACCGGCTTGCCGCCCAGCAGACGCCATTGCTTGACGCCGCCCGAGCGGGTTCCGGAGCCTGCTGCGACGACGACGGCGGCGAAGGCGGGGAGGGAAGAGGTCATGTCCGGCCTTCTAATCGCCGCCGTCATGCTTGACGAGAGCGGTTCGAACCGCCTCAAGGAGCCGATGAGCGCAGGCCTTCAGATTGGTGACGTGTGGGTGCCCGGACGGGTGCTGACCGCGCCCATGACCGGGATCACCGATCTCCCGTTCCGTCTGCTCGCCTCGCGGCTGGGCGCGGCCTATGTCGCGACCGAGATGGTCGCCGCCGCCGAACTGGCCCGGGCCCGTCCGGATGTCGTGCGCCGCGCCGCCGTCGGCGAAGGCCTGCCCCTGACGGTGATCCAGCTCGTCGGTCGCGATCCTGACGCCATGGGCGAAGGCGCGCGCATGGCCGAAAAGGCCGGAGCCGACATCGTCGATCTCAATTTCGGCTGCCCGGCCAAGGAAGTGACCGGCGCCGCCTGCGGCTCGGCTCTGATGCGGACGCCCGATCTGGCCTGCCGTCTGATCGAGGCTGCGGTGAACGCGACCTCGCGCCCCGTGACGGTGAAGATGCGTCTCGGCTGGGACGACGCCAGCCGCAATGCGCCCCTGATCGCCCGTCGCGCCGAGGAAATCGGCGTGAAGGCCGTCACCGTCCATGGCCGCACGCGCCAGCAGTTCTATACGGGCAAGGCCGACTGGACCGCCGTGGCGGACGTGAAGGCCGCTGTCTCAATCCCCGTCGTCGTGAACGGCGACATCCTGACCGCTGACGACGCCCGCGAGGCTTTGCGCCAGTCAGGCGCTGACGCCCTGATGCTCGGGCGCGGCGTCTACGGCCGCCCGTGGCTGGCGGCCCATCTGGAGCGGGCGCTGGCCGACGGGACCGTGCTGCAGGAGCCGGATCGTGAGGAACGGCTGGCCATCGTCATCGAACACCTACGTGGGTCGGTCGCCTTCTACGGCCTGCCGCTGGGGCTGAAGATGTTCCGCAAACATCTCGGCTGGTACGTCGAACAGGCGCCCTGGCCGGCCGATCCGCTGGACCGTCGGGCCGCCAAGAGCCGCCTCTGTCGGCTGGACAGTCCGGAGGAGGTGGAGGCGGCGCTCACGGAGCTGTGGTCAGTCGTGACGCATTCCTGCAACTCTGCTGTTGATATCGAGCCACAGCTGGTCAACTCTGACGCGGCATGACGGACACACCCGCCGCCGACGTCGAACCCGAACCGACCGCCCCGCGCGGTCCGGCGCGCTGGTTCGCAGGCTGGTCGGAAACACGCCGTCGCAACGTCTTCCTCATCGCCTTCGCCCTGGCCCTGATCACCAACATCGGCGCGATCTGGCTGGTCGCCGTCGCGCCGGACGTGGGCGGGGAGGGCGCGCGCGCCTCTGTCAGCCAGCTGATGTTGCTGATCCTGATCGCCAATCTGGTCCTGATCGGCGGTCTGGCGGCGGTGGTCGGTCGACGCGCCTTCAGTCTGGTCCGGCGCAGACGTGGTGATGCCGGCGCGCGTCTGCACCTGCGCTTCGTGGTTCTGTTCTCGTCCGTGGCCCTGGTTCCCGCCATCCTGATCGCCCTGGTGTTCGGCGTGCTGGTCAATCGGGGCGTGGACCAGTGGTTCAGCGACAATGTGCAGGCGGCGGTCGACAATGGCGCGGCCATCGGCCTGGCCTATACCAGCGACGTCTCGCAGGAGATCGACGCCGACATCTCCGTGATCTCCGAACAGCTGGAGGGCATCCGCCCCCTGTTCGGCAATCGCATCCAGTTCTCCGACGCCCTCAGTCAGGTCGGCCAGCTGTTCGGCTACCCCGCCGTCTACATCCTCGATGAGAACGGCGAGGTGCTGGCCAGCGGGGAAGGGCCAAACGCCCCGCCCTATGTCGCCCCCTCCCGGGACGCGCTGGAAGAGGCCCAGGGTCAGGAAGCGCCTTCGGTCCAGCAACTGACCGAGGGGCCGGACGCCATTCGCGGCCTGCGCGCCTTCCCGGCCTATGGCGACGCCTACCTCTATCTGGTCCGTCCCCTGCAGCCCGGTCTGATCGGTCAGGTGGCCTCGGCCCGCGAGTCCATCGTCGCCTACAAGGAGGCGCAGGACAGTCGCGCCCGCATCCAGGCCGTGTTCACCCTCAGCTATCTGGAGACCGCGCTTCTGGTGCTGGTCGGCGCCGTCTGGCTGGGCATGTCGGCGGCCAACTCCATTTCGGCGCCGATCGGGCGTCTCGTCGTGGCGGCGGATCGTGTCGCGGGCGGCGATCTGGCCGCTCGGGTTGATGCGGGAGACGGCCCGGGCGAGATCCGCACCCTGTCCGACGCCTTCAACCGCATGACCGGCGACCTTGAGGCCCAGCAGGCCGCCCTGCGCGCCGCCAGCGAGGAGGCCACCGGCCGCTCCCGCTTCATCGAGACCGTGCTGTCCGGCGTCTCGGCCGGCGTCATAGGCGTGGATCGCCAGCGGCGCGTCTCGGCCATCAACGACAGCGCCGTCGACCTTCTCGGCATTTTCGGAGAAGGCGTCATCGGGCGTCTTCTGGGCGAAGTCTCGCCCGAACTCAGCGAACTGGCCCGCCGCGCCGAGGCCCATATCGAGGAAGAGATCGACGTCAGCACCGACGGAGAGACCCGCCGCCTGCGCGTCCGGATCGAGGGCGGCGTCGGCGGTGAGATGGTCCTGACCTTCGACGACATCACCCGTCTGGTCACCGCCCAGCGCAACGCCGCCTGGCGCGACGTGGCCCGCCGCATCGCCCACGAGATCAAGAACCCTCTCACCCCCATCCAGCTTTCGGCCGAGCGCCTGCGCCGCCGCTATCGCAAGATGGTCGAGGAGGATGTCGAGGTCTTCGACCGCTGCACCGAGACCATCATCCGTCAGGTCGGCGACATCGGCCGGATGGTGGACGAGTTCTCGTCCTTCGCCCGCATGCCCGCCCCCCGCTTCACCGCCGCCAACCCGGCGGAGCTGTTGCGCGAGGCGGTCTTCGCCCAGCGGGTTGCCGCGCCGGACATCGATATTGATCTGGTCGAGCCCCTGCCCAGGGTCACCATCCACGCCGACCGCCAGATGGTCGGTCAGGCCCTGACCAACATTCTCAAGAACGCGGGCGAGGCCGTGGCGGCCCGGCGCGAGGCCAACCCGAAGAGCGATGAAGGCGTCGGCATCTCGGCCCGCCTGTCGGTCGAGGACGCCATTGTCACCTTCGTCATCGAGGATGACGGTCCGGGTCTGCCGGCCAGGGATCGGGACCGCCTTACCGAACCCTATGTGACCACGCGCGAGAAGGGTACGGGCCTCGGCCTGGCCATCGTCAAGCGCATCTGCGAGGAGCACGGCGGCGAGCTGAAGCTGGCCGATGCCGAGACCCTGTCCGGCGCCCGTGTGTGTCTGATCTTCCCCCTGAAATCCCCAGTGAAGGCTCCGGGGCCGAAGGACGCGAAAGCGTCCGGCGGCGTGATCCCGGCGGCCGAATAAGCGAGGCGATATGCGTTCCACCGGAGCTGACATTCTGGTCGTCGACGACGAGGCGGACATCCGTGAGCTTGTCTCGGGCCTGCTCGAGGATGAGGGGCACGCCGTCCGCGTCGCCTCCAATTCGGACGAGGCCATGGCCGCCATCCGCGCGCGCCGTCCCTCGCTGGCCCTGCTCGATATCTGGATGCAGGGCGGGGGCCTCGACGGGCTGGAGCTGCTGGACGTCATCAAGGAACTCGACCCCGACCTGCCGGTGGTCATGATCTCGGGCCACGGCAATATCGAAACCGCCGTCAGCGCGCTTCAGCGCGGCGCCTATGACTTCATCGAAAAGCCGTTCAAGTCGGATAGGCTGGTGGTCGTGGTTCAGCGCGCGCTCGAGGCCTCGGCCCTGATGCGCGAGAACCGCCGCCTGCGCGCCCAGGTGGCGGTGCCGACGGGCCTGATCGGCAAGTCCGCCGCCGCCCAGACCCTGCGCAGCACCATCGCCAAGGTCGCCCCGGCCAACAGCCGCGTCCTGATCTCGGGCCCGCCCGGCTCGGGCAAGGAGCTTGTGGCCCGCCAGATCCATGACGCCAGCGCCCGCGCGCGCGGCGAGTTCGTCGCCATCGCCGCCGCCGGCATGACCCCCGAACGCCTCGACGTCGAACTGTTCGGTGAAGAGGGCGTCGATGGTCGCCCGCGCAAGATCGGCGTGTTCGAGCGCGCCCACGGCGGCACCCTGTATCTGGACGACGTCGGCGACATGCCGCGCGAAAGCCAGAGCCGCATCCTGCGTGTGCTGGTCGAACAGCGCTTCCGTCGCGTCGGGGGCGAGCAGGACGTGCAGGTCGATGTCCGCGTCATCACCTCCACCTCGCGCGACCTCAAGCAGGAGATCGCCGAGGGCCGCTTCCGCGAGGACCTGTTCCATCGCCTGAATGTCGTGCCGATCCGCGTCCCGGCCCTGTCCGAGCGCCGTGAGGACATTCAGGAACTGGTCGACTACTTCATCGAAAGCCTGTCGTCCTCGCAGGGCCTGCCGCGTCGCCGTCTGGGCGATGACGCCATCGCCGTGCTGCAGGTCCATCCCTGGCCCGGCAACGTCCGCCAGCTGCGCAACAACGTCGAGCGGCTGCTGATCCTCGCCACCGGAGACGTGAACGATCCAATCGGCGCCGACGCCCTGCCGCAGGAGGCGACCCACGCCGGGTCGAACACCGCCCTCGGCGCCGAACGCATCATCGCCCTGCCGCTGCGCGAGGCGCGCGAGGTGTTCGAGCGCGAATATCTGGCCGCCCAGATCATGCGGTTCGGCGGAAACATCTCGCGCACCGCCGCCTTCATCGGCATGGAGCGTTCGGCGCTCCACCGCAAACTGAAGTCGCTGGGGGTCTCGCCGTCGCGTGGCGGCGAGGAAGAGGAAGAAGGACCCGTCGAGGAATGAGCCGCGTCGCCTACGTCAACGGCCAGTACGTCCCCCACGGACAGGCCAGCGTCCACATCGAGGACCGGGGCTTCCAGTTCGCCGACGGCGTCTATGAGGTCTGGTCGGTCTTCGACGGCCGCATGGCCGACTTTGACGGCCACATGACCCGCCTGCATCGCAGCCTCGGCGAACTGCGTATCGACATTCCCATGTCGCGCGAAGCCCTGACCGCCGTGCTCAAGGAGACCATCCGGCGCAACCGGGTCCGTAACGGCATCGTCTATCTGCAGGTCACGCGCGGCACGTCGCGCCGCGACCACCCGTTCCCGCCCGAGGGCACCCCGCCCAGCGTGGTCATCACCTCCAGGTCGATCAATCCGATGAAGACCGACGCCACCGCCGCCAATGGCGTGGCCGTGGTCACGACGCCGGACATCCGCTGGGGCCGTTGCGACATCAAGACGGTCGGCCTGCTGGCCAACGTCCTCGCCAAGCAGCACGCGAAGGACCGCGGCGCCTATGAGGCGTGGATGGTCGACGACATGGGGCTGGTGACCGAGGGCTCCTCGACCAATGCCTGGATCATCGACGAGAACGGCAAGCTGCGGACCCGCGACACCCAGGCCAACATCCTGCGCGGCTGCACCCGCACGACCCTGCTCGACATCCTCAAGGAAGAGGGCATCGAGCTGGAGGAGCGCGCCTTCACCGTCGAGGAAGCCCAGCGTGCGAAGGAAGCCTTCTTCACCGCCGCCGGCGCCTTCGTCATGCCCGCGATCTCCATCGACGGCGTGAAGATCGGCGACGGCAAGCCAGGCCCGGTCGCGACGCGTTTGCGTCAACTCTACATCGAACGCGGCACGCGCGACGCGGTGTAGCCGCGACGCTTCTGAAGCGCGGACCGGGAGGTCCGCGCTCCATCGGCTTGTCCGGTCCGGCGCTGTTCGGGATGACGGTGGCCCGCTCTGCGAACAATCAATAGGCGACGATGGGGCATTCACGGTTGCGACCCTCGTCCGGGCCGTTAAGGTGGGCGAACCGGCGCCGACCGGTCCCGCGCCGCTCCTCCGGCCGGAGAACAATCAAGAACGGGAACTACCCGCCATGTCGCAAGACAAGCGTCAAAACCTTCAGGACACCTTCCTCAACTCGGTTCGCAAGACCAAGACGCCGCTGACCATCTTCCTGGTCAACGGGGTCAAGCTGCAGGGCATCGTCACCTGGTTCGACAACTTCTGTGTGCTGCTGCGCCGCGATGGCCAGTCCCAGCTGGTCTACAAGCACGCCATCTCGACCATCATGCCCTCGGCCCCGGTCCAGCTGTACGAGCCGGACGCCGACGAGGACTGATTTCGGCTTTTAGTGGCGAGTGACGAGTGGCGAGCGCGTTTCCGAAGGGATGCGCCTTATGACGCTCGTCACTACATAGTGTGAGAGCAGGCCTGAACTCGCCACTCGTCACTCACCACTCACCACTCCGAGACCCGATCTGACCACCAAACTCATCGACCATTCCGTGCCGCTCATCCGTGCGGTCGTCATCCATCCTGACGGACGTTCCGACAGCCCCCGGCTGGCGGAGGAGCGTTTGCAGGAAGCCGTGGGTCTGGCCGCCGCGCTGGACCTCGACGTGCGCGCCGAGGAAATCGTGCGCGTGCGCAAGACCACGCCCGCCACCCTGTTCGGCTCGGGCAAGGTCGAGGAACTGGCCGCCCTCGTGCGCGCCGCCGAGGCGGAGGCTGTCGTCGTCGACGACCAGCTGACCCCCGTCCAGCAACGCAATCTGGAGAAGGCGTGGGAGTGCAAGGTCATCGACCGCACCGGCCTGATCCTTGAAATCTTCGGTCGTCGCGCCCGCACCAAGGAAGGCCGTCTGCAGGTGGAACTGGCGCGGCTCGACTATGAGCGCTCGCGTCTGGTCCGCACCTGGACCCACCTTGAACGCCAGCGCGGCGGCACCGGCTCGACCGGCGGTCCGGGTGAAACCCAGATCGAAATCGACCGCCGCCTGATCGCCGACCGCATCGTCCGCCTGAAGGCCGAGCTGGAGGAGGTGCGCCGCACGCGCGGCCTGCACCGCAAGGCCCGCCAGAAGGTCCCGTTCCCGACCGTCGCTCTGGTCGGCTACACCAACGCGGGCAAGTCGACCCTGTTTAACCGGCTGACGGGCTCGGAGGTCTTCGCCAAGGACCTGCTGTTCGCGACGCTGGACACGACCCAGCGCACCATCCGTCTGCCGCAGGGTCGCCCGGCGATCGTGGCCGATACGGTCGGCTTCATCTCCGACCTGCCGCACGAACTGGTCGAGAGCTTCCGCGCCACGCTGGAAGAGGTGGGCGAGGCCGACCTGATCCTGCACGTCCGCGACATCGCCAGCCCCGACACCGAGGCGCAGGCCGGGGACGTCGAGACGGTGCTGGACCAGATCCCGGCCATCGAAGGCAAGACCCGCAAGATTCTCGAGGTCTGGAACAAGATCGACCTGCTGGATGAAGACGCCCGCGAGGCCACCCTCGGCCACGCCGAACGCCTGCGGGGGCAGGGCAAGGCCGTGGCGGTCTCGGCCTGGACCGGGGAGGGGATCGATCTCCTGCGCGAGACGATCGCCGGTCTGATCGACGACGATCCCGAAAGCGACTTCACCCTCGAACCGCATCAGGGCGAGGCGCTGGCCTGGCTCTATGCCAACGGCCGGGTCACGGGCCGCGAAACGGACGACGAGGGGCGCACCCACGTCACCGTCCGCCTGCACCCGGCGGCGCTGGGACGGTACGAGCGGCAGTTCAGCTGACGATACGTCCGTTTTTGCCGCATCGCCGTGCCATACTGCGACACAGAATGATTCCGGCAGGGAAGCAGAACGAACAGTGCAATCGCAAGTCTTTGAAATAACAGGGACAAGCCTGCACGAATTACACTCTTCACACCCGGTTTTTTCGCGCGTGCTTGAGGCGGTGCGGTGCATCTGATCGAAACCACACTTCTGCTGCTTCTGGCCGTGGTGGTGTCGGGGTCTATCGCCCGCATCACCCGCATCGCCCTGCCGCTGGTCCAGATCGGGCTGGGGGCCGGCATCGTTCTGGTCACCGGCCAGACGGTGGACCTCGAGCCGGACATTTTCTTCCTGCTCTTCCTGCCGCCACTGCTGTTCCTCGACGGCTGGCGCATCCCCAAGGAGGCGCTGGTCCGCGACCGGGCCGTCATTCTCGAACTGGCGCTGGGGCTGGTGATCTTCACCGTTGTCGGTCTGGGCTTCCTGCTCTGGTGGATGATCCCCGAGATGCCGTTGGCGGTGGCTTTCGCACTGGCCGCCATCCTGTCGCCGACCGATCCCATCGCGGTGCAGGCCATCGCCGCCCGCGCGCCGATCCCCAAACGTCTGATGCACATCCTCGAAGGCGAGTCCCTGCTCAACGACGCCACCGGCCTGACCGCCATGCGGCTGGCCATCGTCGCCGCCTCGACCGGGACCTTCGTCCTGACGCAGGCGATCGGCAGCTTCATGTGGCTGGCCCTGGCCGGGGTCGCGGCAGGCGTCGGCGTCACCCTGGTCATCAGCACCGTCAAGGGCTGGATCAGCCGCCGCTGGGGTGAAGACGTCGGCGCCCAGATCCTCATCAGCCTGCTGATCCCGTTTGCGGCCTATCTGGTGGCCGAGGAACTCCACGCCTCCGGCATCCTCGCCGCCGTCGCGGCGGGCGTGACCATGAGCTTCACCGAGCGGGGCGGGGCGCGGGGCCAGTCGCTGGCCATGACTCGCATCCGCCGCGCCGTGGTCTGGGATACGGTCCAGTTCGTCGCCAACGGCATGATCTTCGTCATCCTCGGCGAACAGATGCCGTCGATCCTGTCCCGCTCGGCCGAGATCGTGGCCGGGACCAGCCGCCCCGAGGTCTGGTGGCTGGCGGTCTATGTCGCCGCCACCTTCGCGGCGCTGGCGGCGCTCCGCTTCATCTGGGTGTGGACCTCCCTGCGCCTGACCCTGTTCCGCAGACGCCGGTCGGGGCCGCCGCCCAAGGTCGGCCTGCGCCTGACCGCCGTCATGTCGCTGGCCGGTGTGCGCGGGGCGATCACGCTGGCCGGTATCCTGACCGTCCCCTTCGCGCTGGACGACGGCACGCCCATGCCGGCCCGCACCCTGGCGATCTTCCTGGCCGCCTCGGTCATCATCGTCTCGCTGGTCGTCGCGACCATCGCCCTGCCGAAGCTGCTGAAGGGCGTCGAACTGCCGCCCGAGCCTTCACACCAGCGCGAGGAGGACCATGGCCGGGTCACCGCTGCGCAGGCGGCCCTGATCGCCATTGAAGACGCCTCCCACGACATGGCCGAGGGCAAGTCCAATCCCGATCTCTACAGCGATGTCGCCAGCCGTCTGATGGAGTTCTACCGTCACCGCATCGAGAGCCGGACCCGCACCGACGACGACGACGTCGAACTGGCCCGCCTCGGCGACGAGGTGGAGCGGCGCCTGCGCATCGTCGGCCTGAACGCCGAACGGGAAGAACTCCGCCGACTCGCCCGCAGCCGCGAGATCGACGAGGTCACGGCCAGGAAACTGATCCGCGAGATCGACCTGCAGGAGCTAAGATATAGCTAAGCTTCGAAGGGCCTCAGGGGCGTATCAGCCCGCAGGTAGAGCGGGTGCTTAGGGCTGCCGTCGCCATTGGTCCCGAGGCACCACAGGGGAATGCCGTCCTCGCGCAGGGCCTCGATCAGGGCCTTGCCCGCCGGGGCCAGCGCCTTGTTCAGCTTGCCGTGGCACAGGACCACCAGCCCGGCCCCCGCCGCCGCCTTGCGGATGGCGGGCAGGTTGTCGGGCGAGGAGGCCTCGACCCCCGGGGCCAGCAGCATCTTGGGGTCGGTCGCCCGGTAGTCGCCGACGTTGGCCTTGACCATGGCGTCGAAGCCCTCGCGCTGGGCGAAGGTCCATTCGCGGGCGCAGGTGGGGTCGTTGACCGTGGCGTCCGCCGTCGAGGGGTTCATGCCGATGAACAGGATGTAGCGATCCGGGAACACCGGCCCCAGCCAGCGTCGCATCAGCTGGCGATACCGCCCGTCGGCGCTGAAGATCGCGTCGCCGTTGACGCCGGGCATCAGGGCCAGCCGGACCTTGCCGCCCGGGTCGTGCTTGTCCGCGGTCATGCCCGCTCCGCGACCTTGGCCGCGTCCCACAGGCCGTCCATCTCGGCGAGGTCCGATTGCTCAGGCGTTTTGCCCGCCTTGGCCAGCTCCGCCTCGATGAAGCCAAAGCGGCGCACGAACTTGGCGTTCGACCCCCGCAAGGCGTCCTCGGGCTCGACCCCCAGCTTGCGGGCCAGGTTGGCGACAACGAACAGCAGGTCGCCGATCTCGCCCTTCGCCTTGTCCAGATCGCCCGCGGCGATCTCGGCCCGCAGTTCGGCGACTTCCTCATGGAGCTTGTCGAAGACCTCATCGGTCGAGGGCCAGTCGAAGCCGACGCGGGCCGCCCGCTTGGTCAGCTTGGCGGCGCGGGCGAGGGCGGGCAGGCCGACGGGCACGTCGTCAAGCACCCCGTGCTGGGCCTTGGCCTTTCGCTCGGCGGCCTTGATGTCCTCCCAGCGGGCCTTCTGGGCCACGCCGTCCGCCTTGGCCGCCTCATCGCCGAAGACATGCGGATGGCGGCGCTCCAGCTTGTCGGCGATGGCGTTGGCCACGTCGTCGAAGACGAACAGCCCCTGCTCTTCGGCCATGCGGGCGTGGAAAACCACCTGGAACAGCAGGTCGCCCAGCTCGGACTTCAACTCGGTCCAGTCCTTGCGCTCGATGGCGTCGGCGACCTCATAGGCCTCCTCGAGCGTATAGGGGGCGATGGTCTCGAAGGTCTGCTCGAGGTCCCACGGGCAGCCGCCCACGGGGGCGCGCAGGCGGGCCATGATGGCGTTCAGGCGGTCGATAGGGGTGGTCATCAGTTCAGGCTTGCTCAGGTCGTCGGATTGGCGTCGCGGGCTTCAAGCGCCTTGCGGATCTCGTCATGGCGGGCGGGGGTGAGGGGATAGTTCTTCAGCACCAGCGCCGCCGCCGCCAGCAGCAGCCCGGGCAGCAGGATGAAGAGCACCTGCAGGGCGATCAGCGAGAACTCGCTATTGCCCCCCGTCGGCGGGATGGCCTTGAAGCCCACCCATTGCAGGATCAGGTAGGGGATGAGGGCGACCACATGGCCGATCTTGGTGGTGGCGGACAGGATGGAGAACATCAGACCCGTCCGGTCAACGCCGGTCTCCAGCCGCACCTCGTCGCCCACGTCCGCCATCATGGCGCGCAGCAGGAACAGCCCCGCCGCATAGGGCAGGCCCGCGAGGAACATCACGACCGCCGTCAGGGCGAAATTGCCGCCGGGCACAAGCGTCGCGCCGATATAGAGGGCCGCGAAGGCCAGGCTGGCGATGGCCAGCGCCTTGTCCTTGCCGACCCGCGTCGCCAGCCATGCCCAGAACGGCGCGCCGACCAGTCCGGCGACGAAGTACAGCAGCATGAACAGCGAGGCCTCGGTGTGCCCGTAGCCCTTGATCTGGCCGAAGAAGAAGAACAGCAGCGAGCCGGTGATGCCCGGTGCGACACCAAGCAGGACGTCGGCGAACAGCAGCTTGCGGACCGCCTTGCGTTTGAACAGGCTCAGGTAGGCGCCCGGTCCTCCATGCGGCGCGGCTCCCGTATTGACCGGCTCGGGCACCACCAGAAGCGCCAGCCCCATGGTGACCGGCAGGAAGATCAGGATCGCCCAGCCCATGATCCGCACGCCGTCGGCGTAATCGCCGATCCTGAGCTGGATCACCACCGTGGGCAGAATCAGGATGGCGATCACCCCGATGATGTTGAACACCTGCCACCAGCCGTAGACCCGGCTGCGCTGGTCGTACTCCGGCGCCAGCACCGAGGCCCAGCCGAGCTGTCCGAGGGTGGCGATCGAGAAGCCGAGGTACAGCACCAACAGCCAGCCGAAGAGATAGCCCGCACCCGCGCCCGGCTGGACCATCACGAACATCATCAGGGCGGCCAGCATCAGGATCGGCGTCGAGGCGACCATCCACGGACGATAGCGGCCGAACCGGGTCTTCGTCCGGTCCATCGCCCAGCCGATGAAGGGGTCGAAGGTGATGTCGATCAGGCGCACGGCCATGAACATCGTCGCGACCACGCCCAGCTCCAGCTTGACGAAGGTCGCATAGAACTCCGGCAGGGTGACGGGCAGGGCCACGCCGAACGCCGCCAGCGGCAGGCAGACGGTCGAGAAGGCGGCCAGCACGGCATTGGAGCGCCGCTGCGGCGTGGTGGTTTGGGCGGCGACGGTCATGGACGGGTCCGGAGCAACGGTCCCGAGTCGACCGTCTCGCCCACCATGCCGCCTTTGCCGCCCGCGCGCGAGCGCTCCGACAGGCCTTGCGGCGAACACAGTCTCCGGGCCACCATCGCCTCATGATCCGGGGCGTATTCCTGTCGAAGCTGATGGCCTGCGTCGCGCTCGCGACGGGGCTCGGCATGGCTGAAGCCGCGTCCGCGCAGACCCGTGGCGGCGAAGCCTGTGACGTGGATGCGGTTGACTGGGCCGCGCCGGCCTTCGCCAACGGCATATCCTTCCAGCGAATGGAATGGGCCCCGTTCAGCGCGCGGGAGTTCGGATGGGAGACCTATCTGCCGCTGATCCAGAAGGAGCTCGCCACCGACTGCGCGCCGACCTCGCCGCGCTTCGCCCGCGTGCTGGCCGAGTTCCAGTACAGTCACGGCCTGCCCGCCACCGGCTGGTTCGACGTGGCGACGTTCCAGGTCTTCCGGGGTGTCTGGCAGGAACGGCGGCCTTTCATCATGGCACGGGTCAATCAGCAGCCGTGTCCGGATCCGCCACCGCTGTACCAGCTGGGCTACCTCGTTGAGTCTGAGGAACACGCCGACCGACTGACCCGCCTGCTGCGTCGTGATGTGCTGGAGGCCTATCGCGAGTTGGTCGCCGCCGCTCGCGCGGAAGTGCCCGAGGTGGCCGCCAATCCCGAGTTGCTGCAGATATTCTCCGGCTTCCGCGACCCCGAGGCCGACGCCGCCCGCTGCGCCCAGCAGGGCAATTGCGACGGCCTGCGTCGCGCCGCCTGTTCCCCGCATCGCACCGGTACTGCGGTAGATCTCTACGTCGGCCAGATCGAGGGGCTGGGCGTCGACAACACCTCGGCGGTCAGCCGCCTGCACATGACCCGGACCGAGACCTACCGGTGGCTGGTGAAGAACGCCGGGCGTTTCGGCTTCGTACCCTATGTTTACGAGCCTTGGCATTGGGAGTGGGTCAGTCCGACCGGCGGCTATGTCGGGCCGCCTCCACCGACCTGATGCGCCCGTTGACGCCCGGCGAGATCGAACTGGCCCGCGAGGCGTTCGGGGAGACGCTGGACTATCCGCCGATCCGCTTCCTGCCGTCGCCCTGGCCTTTTGATCGCGCCTTCGTGCCGGGTCGCTGGTTCGGGCGGGACTGGATCGTCTGGCCCAAGGCGACCTTGGTGGCCGATCTGTCGACAGCGCCGCTGAAGCTTCAGTCGACCTTCATCCATGAGCTCACTCATGTGTGGCAGGCCCAGCGAGGCGTGAACCTGCTGACCGCCAAGCTGCGGGCGGGCGACAGCGACGCCAGCTATGCCTATCCCCTTGCCGACGACTGTGACTGGGACCATCTCAACATCGAACAGCAGGCCATGGTGATCGAGCACCGGTTCCGTCTGTCGCATGGGTTGGGCGCGCCCGCGGACAAGGCCTTCTACGACCGGGTTTGTCCCATTCATCACCACTGAATTTGCTTCAGCCTCTTGCGCGGGCGCCCGCATCATCCGAAATAAGCACTGCAACTGTTGCTTATGTCTTTCAGGAGATGGCCGATGGCCCGCGTTCTGGTTCTCTATCATTCGACCTATGGCCATATCGAAACCATGGCTGAAGCCGTCGCTGAAGGCGCGGGCTCGGTCGAAGGCGTGACTGTCGATATCAAGCGCGTGCCGGAAACCGTGCCGGAAGAACTGGCCAAGGCCTCGCACTACAAGCTCGACCAGAAGGCTCCGATCGCCAGGATCGACGACCTGAAGGACTATGACGCAATCATCATCGGCGCCGGCACCCGTTTCGGTTCGGCCGCGTCGCAGATGCGGGCCTTTCTGGATCAGGCCGGCGGGCTCTGGTTCACCGGCGCGCTGATCGGGAAGGTGGGCGGCGCTTTCACCGCCAGCGCCACCCAGCACGGCGGTCAGGAAACGACCTTCCAGGGCCTGCACAACTTCTTCATGCACCACGGCATGCCGGTGGTGGGTCTGCCCTATTCCTATCAGGCCATGATGACGCTGGACTCGGTCGAGGGCGGGTCTCCCTACGGCGCCACCACGATCACCGCCGGCGACGGTTCGCGTCAGCCGAGCGAGATTGAACTGGGCGGCGCCCGGTTCCAGGGCAAGCACATTGCCGAACTGGCGAAGAAGCTGCACGGGTAAGACAATGCGCCAGCCGGCGATCTTCTTCGGGCACGGCTCTCCGATGAATGCTCTGGGCGGTCCCTATGCGGACGCCTGGCGTGCTCTGGGCGAGGCTGTGGGCAAGCCGAAGGGCGTGGTCATGATCTCGGCTCACTGGGAAACCGGCGGGCTGGGCGTGACGGCGCAGGCCAAACCGGAAACCATCCATGATTTCGGCGGCTTCCCTGCTGAACTGCATGCGATGCAGTATCCGGCGCCGGGATCGCCGGACCTCGCCGCGCGGGTGTCGGAGCTGACCGGGGCCGTCCAGACCGATCAATGGGGGCTGGATCACGGTACATGGTCCGTTCTGGCCCACGTGTGGCCCGAGGCCGATGTACCGGTCGTGCAGCTTTCGCTGAACCGTCGGCTGACCCCGCGGGAACACTATGATCTCGCCAAGCGGCTGGCGCCGTTGCGGGACGAGGGTGTCATCATCGCCGGGTCCGGTGATTTCGTGCACAACCTGCGGACTTGGAAGCGTGCTGGCGGCGAGCCCTACGGGTGGGCCGGTCACTTCAATGAGGCGGTGAAGGCCGCCTTCATGCGCGGAGATGACGACGCCCTGATCGACTGGGTCAATCTGGCCGAGGACGCCCAGCTGAGCGTGCCGACGGATGAGCATTATCTCCCGCTGCTCTACATCGCCGCCCAGCGCGCGCCGGGCGACGATGTGAGCTTCTTCAACGACGTCATCGAGGGTGGATCAATCTCGATGACAGGGGTTCGTATCGGCTGATCAGCCGCCCTTCTTCTGCATGGCGGCGTCGACCGACCACGGGCCGGCGCCCGCCGCGGCGAAGAACAGCCAGACGAAGCAATACAGGGCGATGGTCTCGCCACCGTTCAGGATCGGGAACGCGCCGCTCTTGGCGTGGACAAGCCAATAGCCGACGGCGCAGAAACCGGACGCCAGGAAGGCGACCGGACGGGTGAACAGGCCCAGCACCAGCAGGGCGCCGAAGACCAGTTCCAATGGGCCCGAGAGGCCGGCGAGGCTGAGGCCCGGCGCGGGTACGTCCGGCACGGCCGGGAAGCCCAGCACCTTGGCGGTGCCGTGGCAGAGGAACATCAGCCCCGCCGCGATACGCAGAACGCTGAGCAACTGCGGTTGGTACGCAGACAGTTTGTTGAACATGAAACCCTCCCTCTCTTGTCAGAGGTGGGCACTGTGGGCCGGAGTCGGCCCGTCGCACAATGTTCTGCGTGGCCGGGGTCAGGCGGCCTTGTCGAGTTCGGCCATCTGCTGGATGGCGACATAGTCAGTCTTGCCTGTTCCCAGCACCGGCACGTCATCGACGCGCAGGATCTTCTTCGGCACGGCCAACTCAGGCGCGCCGTGCTCGCGCGCCCATTCGGTCATGCTGGCGACATCGGCGTCCTTGCGGTCGGTGACCAACACCAGCTTCTCGCCCTTGCGGCTATCGGGGATCGAGACGACAGCGTGACGGGCGTCGGGCCAGACCGCGCTGGCCAGCCCCTCGACGGCGGTCAGGGAGACCATCTCGCCACCGATCTTGGCGAAGCGCTTCACCCGGCCGAGGATCTCGATGTAGCCTTCGTCATCAATGGCGACGATGTCGCCCGTGTCGTGCCAGCCGTTCTCCAGCGGCTCGATCTTGCGCGGGTCTTCAGGCGACAGATAGCCTTCCATCACATTCGGGCCGCGCAGGTAGAGACGACCGCCTTCGGCGATGCCGGGGACCTCGTCCAGCCGCCATTCCATGCCGGGCAGGATCTGGCCGACCGAGCCGGGACGGTTGCGGTCCGGATGATTCACGGCCACCACCGGCGCCGCTTCGGTTGCGCCATAGCCTTCCAGCAGTTTCAGACCGTGGAAGCGGGTGTTGAACAGGTGGTGGGTTTCATCGCGCACCCGTTCGGCCCCGGCGACGACGAACTGCAGGCTGTCGAAGTCGTCGGGTCCCGCCACGCGGGCGTACTGGTTCAGGAAGGTGTCCGTCGCGAACAGGATCGAGGCCTTCACCTGCGGGATCAATTCGACGATCTGCTTGGCGTGCAGCGGGGAGGGATACTGGAAGGCCTTCATCCCCTGCAGCAGGGGCAACAGGACGCCGCCGGTCAGGCCGAAGCAGTGGAAGGTCGGCAGCGGGTTGAACATCACCCACTCCGGCTTCAGGTTGATGTGCTGGGCCACCTGACGGCAGTTGGCGACCAGATTGGACTGGCTCAGCACCACGCCTTTCGGCGCGCCGAAGCTGCCGGAGGTGAACAGCACCACGCCCGGACCCGACGGATCGGTCTTCACGCGGAAGCGCCTGGGCATCATTCCAGCCGCGAGGCCGTACAGCTTGTCCTGCAGGCCGATGGTGGCGCGCACGTCGTCCAGCCAGACGATCTCGGCGGCAGTCTCGATGTCGGCGATCAGCTCTTCCAGCTTGGCCTGCTGGATGAAGCGGCGGGCCGTCAGGACCTTCTTTACGCCTGCGGCGGCCAGCGCCGCCTTGATGTTCCGCTCACCCGCCGTGAAGTTGATCATCACCGGCACCCGGCCGTGCGCGTGCAGGCCGTAGAAGGTGACCACCACGCCCATGCTCGACGGCAACAGGATGCCGACACGCTCTTCCAGCGCTGTCATCGCCGCGATCTTGCGGCCGAGCACGAAGGCGGCGCGGATCAGGCCGGTGTAGGTGAGGGGCTTGCGGTCCTGGTCCTCCAGGATTTCCTTGTCGCCAAAGGTCTCGCGCGCGGCGATCAGGGCGTCGAAAATGCCTTCTTCGCCGATCGTGGCTTCAAGCGGTACGCGCAAAACTCAGTCCTCCGTCGACGCGTTGTGCCCGCGCCCGTGCTTTTGAACCGGGGAAACTAGTGCGGGGCGCTTCCAATGAAAAGATGCGTTACCTTGCGTGAGGTTCCCTCGCGCCTTGCCTTCGCCGCGCGGAAATACGACATACCGCCTTCAAGCCTCCGGAGCCCGAGCCCGCCTTGGTCACCCTGATCGACACGTTGAAGAAGACGCCGTCCGAACTGCGTCACCCGGAAAAGCAGAACCGTCCGGAAACGGCTGTTCTGAAAAAGCCGGATTGGCTTCGGGTGAAAGCGCCCGGGTCAGGCCAGTACAATGCGACCAAGGACATCGTCCGCTCCAAGGGGCTGGTGACGGTCTGTGAAGAGGCGGCCTGCCCGAACATCGGTGAGTGCTGGAGCCAGAAGCACGCCACGCTCATGATCATGGGCGACACCTGCACGCGGGCCTGCGCCTTCTGCAATGTGAAGACCGGGCTGCCGCAACCGCTGGACCCGGAAGAGCCGGGCAAGGTCGGTCTGGCCGTCTCCCAGATGGGCCTGAACCACGTCGTCATCACCTCGGTGGACCGCGACGACGTGTCTGACGGCGGCGCCGCCCACTTTGCTGAAGTGGTGCGTCAGATTCGTATTCAGGCCCCTGACACCACCATCGAGATTCTGACGCCCGACTTCCTGCGCAAGGACGGGGCGGCGGCGGTGATGATCGACGCCAAGCCTGACGTCTTCAATCACAACCTCGAGACCGTTCCGCGCCTGTATCTGAAGATCAGGCCGGGCGCCCGCTACTTCCACTCGCTGCGTCTGCTGCAGATGGTCAAGGAGCGCGACCCCAACCAGTTCACCAAGTCCGGCATCATGGTCGGCCTGGGCGAGACCAAGGAAGAGGTCATGCAGGTGATGGACGATATGCGGTCCGCCGGAGTCGACTTCATCACCATCGGCCAGTACCTGCAGCCGACCCGCAAGCATGCGGCCATCGAACGGTTTGTCACTCCGGAAGAGTTCAAGGCCTATGAGGCGATCGCACGCGCCAAGGGCTTCCTGATGGTGTCCGCCAGCCCGCTGACCCGCAGCTCCCACCATGCGGGCGACGACTTCGCCCGGCTGAAGGCGGCGCGTCTGGCTCAGACTGGGCGCTGAGCCCCGCTTGGCCGTTCACCGCGTTACGAAAATCCTGCCTTATCAGCCGGATCAGCTCGCCGAGCTGGTGGCGGATGTGAAGGCCTATCCGGCCTTCGTGAAGTGGGTGACCGGCATGCGGGTGTGGAACCCGCGTGAGGAGCGACCCGGCGTGACCGTGGTGGATGCGGAGGCGTCGGTCGGCTTTTCCTTCCTGACCGAGCGTTTCTCGACGTGGGTTCGGCATGACCGCAATGCGCCTATGGTTGAGGTCGGCCTGTTGCGGGGGCCGTTCCGGCACCTGAAGAACCGCTGGCAGTTCTTCCCTGACGAAAAGGGGACGCGGGTCGAGTTCATGATCGACTTCGCCTTTGCCAATCCGCTCCTCAACGGCATGCTGCAGGCGAACTTCGACCGCGCGGTCTCGGCCCTGATGAGCAGCTTTGAGGCCGAGGCGGCGCGCAGGTACGGGCAGCAGGCATGAGCTTTGACTTCGACGCGACGGTAGTGGGGGCCGGCGCGGTCGGTCTGGCGTGCGGCCGCGCGCTGGCGAAGCGGGGGCTGTCGGTGCTGGTGCTTGAGAAGGAACCGCACATCGGTCAGGGCGTCTCTTCGCGCAACAGCGAGGTCATCCACGGCGGGCTCTATTATCCTACGGGCTCGCTGAAGGCGCGGTTCTGTGTCGAGGGGCGGCGGGCGCTCTACGCCTTTCTGGACAGCCACAAGGTCGACTATCGCAAATGCGGCAAGCTGGTCGTGGCGACCGAAGAGGCCGAGGTCGAGCGGATCGAGACCATCTTCCAGCAGGCCACCGCCAATGGCGTCGAGGGACTGGAGCACCTGACCGGCGCGCAGGCGCGGGCCATGGAGCCGGGACTGAACGCCCATGCGGCCATCCTGTCGCCGGAGAGCGGCCTGTTCGCCAGTCATGACTATATGCTGGCCTTGCAAGGCGAGATCGAGGACGAGGGTGGATCGGTGGTGTTGTCCACTCCGTTCGAGCGTGCCGAGCCTCTGCCGGGTGGCGGCTTCCGGATCGTCGCGGGCGGGGAGGGCGGGGCGGCCCTGACCACAGGCCTGCTTGTGACCGCGCCGGGTCTGGGCGCGCAGGCTGTGGCGGCCCGCATCGAAGGCTATCCGGCGGACCGCATCCCCAAGGGGCATTTCGGCAAGGGAGTCTATTTCCGCCTGACCGGCAAGGCGCCGTTTGAACGACTGGTCTATCCGCCGCCCATTCCCGGCGCGCTGGGCACCCACTACCGCAAGGATCTGGGCGGACAGGCGGTGTTTGGACCGGACCTCGTCTATGTCGAGACCGAGGACTATTCGGTCGATCCGTCCAAGGCGTCGGAGTTCGAACACTACATCCGGCGGTTCTGGCCCGGTCTGCCGGAGGGCGGGCTGACCCCCGACTACGCCGGCATCCGGCCCAAACTGCATGGCAAGGGCGAGCCGCAGCCGGACTTCCAGCTGCGCGACCGTGAGGACCATGGCATCGACGGTCTGGTGGCTCTGTTCGGCATCGAGAGCCCGGGCCTGACCAGTTCGCTGGCGATCGGCGAGGCCGTGGCGGACAGGGTGACGCGTGACTGAACTGATGATCCGGGATGCGGTCGCTTCGGATATTCCCGCCCTCCATGCCCTGATCGAGAGCGCCTATCGCGGTGAGGCTTCGCGCGCGGGCTGGACGACCGAGGCGGACCTGCTGGACGGCCAACGCACCGACGCCGAGGAGCTGGCCTCCATTCTCTCCGATCCGGACCAGGGCCTGCTGACGGCATGGGACGGCGATACCCTTGTGGGCTGTATCCTGATTGCGCGACGCGAGGCAGGGGTCGGCTATTTCGGCATGCTTTCGGTCAGGCCGAAGCTTCAGAACGCCGGGCTGGGGCGACGCCTGATCGCGACCGCTGAGCACACCATGGCCGAGAGGTTCGCCGCGCAACGTGTCCGCATCTCGGTCATCCCGCAAAGGGTCGCCCTGATCGCCTGGTACCAGAGGCTGGGCTACACGGCGACCGGTGAGACCTTGCCTTTCCCCTATGGAGACACACGGTTTGGCCTGCCGAAGCGGGATGACCTGAGCTTTATCGTGATGGAACGACACCTCAGCGTCTGACGACGGGATTGACAGCACGAAGGGCGAGCCTGAATTCGCGGATGATGGATATCGTCACGCCCCGACTGAGGCTCCGCCCGGCCCGTTCCGAAGATCTTGCGGCGGTTCACGCGGTGTTGTCGCAGCCGGAGGCGACCCGGTGGTGGTCCACGCCACCCCACGAGTCGCCTGAAACGACCGCCGTCTGGCTGGATAGCATGATCGCGGGAAATGATTCGGGTCTGGACCTGCTGATCGAGCGAGATGGCGTGGTGATCGGCAAGGCAGGGTTCTGGCGCCCGCCGGAAATCGGCTACATTCTGCATCCGGATCACTGGGGACAGGGATTGGCGACCGAAGCGATCACGGCGGTGCTTGATCGCATGTTCGCGTTGACGGAATTCGATGAGGCCGTTGCGGACGTCGACCCGGAGAATGCGCCGTCCCTGCGTTTGCTGGAAAAGCTGGGCTTCCGGCGGACAGGCTTCGAGGCCGCGACGGTGAATGTGGGCGGGGTGTGGAAGGACAGTGTTTATCTGTCGCTTTCGCGAACGGACTGGGCTCGTCGTTCCGAGACTTGAAATCGCCAGCGGGTTCATGCATAAGCCCGCGCTCGCAAGGCGGCTCCCCCTTTTTTCAGGGACATGGGGCCGCCGCTATTGTTTTCGCGCCCTCATCGGCGCCCGACCAGAAGATTGAGACGGACATGGCCGTTCCGAAGCGCAAAGTATCGCCCTCGCGTCGCAACATGCGCCGCGCCCACGACGCCCTGGGGACCAACTCCTACGTCGAGGACAAGGACACCGGCGAGCTGAAGCGCCCGCACCACATTGACCTGAAGACCGGCACCTACCGCGGCCGTCAGGTTCTGACGCCGAAGGAAGACTAGTCTTCTGAGGTCGCCGGCTTCGGTCGGATGAAAGATTTTAACGGCGCGCGAGGTCATCGCGCGCCGTTTTCGTGCGTTTATGGCTCCAGGAAACCCCCTGGAGGCCTTTATGATCCGCCGACTTCTGCTGACCGCCGCTGCTCTGGCTGTCGCCGCCTGCAATGCCCCGCAGGAGCCCGCCGCCGCGCCTGAACCCGCTCCGGCTCCCGCGTCGCAGACGCCGACCCCGCCCGTCGGCGCTGATGTGCTCACCGCGAATGGCTTCGGTCCGCTGCGGATCGGCATGACCCGCGCCGAGGTCGAAGCGGCTCTTGGGCCGGACGCCAACCCGAATGCCGTTGGTGGCGCAGATCCGGACGCTTGCGACATCTTCCATCCCGCCCGGGCGCCGGAAGGGCTGCAGGTCATGCTGGAGCGCGGCGTGCTGACGAGCATCTGGCTGGTTCGCGGTTCGCCCGTGAAAACGCAGGAAGGTTACGGCATCGGTGACGACGCGGAGCGGTTGAAGGCGAACTACGGCAGCGCCGCCGCCTTCAGTCCTCACAAATACGTCGAAGCGCCGGCCGGCTATCTGACGACCTGGCCCGGAAATGGCCGCCTGCTGAACACCTATGTCGAGGACCCGGCAGCGCGCGGTATGGTGTTCGAGATCGGCAAGGACGGCAAGGTCGCCTCGATCGCCGCCGGTGGTCCGTCCATCCAGTACGTTGAGGGCTGTGCCTGACCGGGAGCGGGGCAGGGCTCTTTCCTTGCCCCGTCGCCCTCGGGCGGGCTAAACGCGGAGAGAGACAGACCTCCTGCAAGCAGAGCCCGCCATGACCGACATCGCTGAAATCGTCGCCCGCCAGATCCTCGACAGCCGGGGCAATCCGACGGTGGAAGTGGATGTGGTGCTGGAGGATGGCAGCTTCGGCCGTGCCGCGGTGCCGTCCGGCGCATCGACCGGCGCCCACGAGGCCGTGGAACTGCGTGACGGCGACAAGGACCTCTGGGGCGGCAAGGGTGTCCAGAAGGCCGTAGACGCCGTGAACGGCGAAATCTTCGACGCCCTGTCGGGCATGGATGCGGAAGACCAGCGCCGCATTGACGAGACCCTGATCGGTCTGGACGGCACGCAGAACAAGGCGCGCCTCGGCGCCAACGCCATTCTGGGCGTTTCGCTGGCCTGCGCCAAGGCCAGCGCCATCTCGTCGAACCTGCCGCTGTACCGTTATCTGGGCGGCGTCTCGGCCCGCGTTTTGCCGACTCCGATGATGAACATCATCAACGGCGGCGCGCACGCTGATAACCCGATCGACATCCAGGAGTTCATGATCCTGCCGACCGGCGCTGAGGACTTCTCGGAAGCCCTGCGCATGGGCGCCGAAATCTTCCACGCGCTGAAGAAGGCCCTCAAGGACGCGGGTCACAACACCAACGTCGGCGACGAGGGCGGTTTCGCCCCGAATCTGCTGTCGGCCGAAGCCGCGCTGGAGTTCATCACCAAGGCCGGTCAATCGGCGGGCTATCTGGCCGGCGAGGACTTCCATCTCGGCCTCGACGTCGCGGCGACCGAGTTCTTCAAGGACGGCAAGTATGTCATGGCGGGCGAGGGGAAGACCTTCGATGCCGACGGCATGGTTGGTTACCTGGCTGACCTGTGCGAGCGCTTCCCCATCGTTTCGATCGAGGATGGTTGCGCCGAGGATGATTTCGACGGCTGGAAGATTTTGACCGATCGTCTGGGCGACCGCGTGCAGATCGTCGGCGACGACCTGTTCGTGACCAATCCGGCCCGTCTGGCCGCCGGTATCGGCGAGGGTCTCGCCAACTCGATCCTGATCAAGGTCAATCAGATCGGCACGCTTTCGGAGACACTGGATGCGGTCGATATGGCTCATCGCGCCGGCTACACCGCCGTCATGAGCCACCGCTCGGGCGAGACGGAGGATTCGACTATCGCCGACCTGGCGGTCGCCACCAACTGCGGTCAGATCAAGACCGGCTCGCTGGCGCGCTCGGACCGGACGGCCAAGTACAACCAGCTTCTGCGAATCGAGGAGATGCTGGGCGATCAGGCCGACTATTTCGGTGGCGGCATGTTGCTGAAATAGAGGTCGCGGATGGCGTGGCGACGGCCGTAGATTCTACGGCCAAGCTACGGTTCGTTAGGGCTTTTCGGTCATAACTCGTTGACTGCGAGTTTGCGCTCAGAAGGAGCGGTCGAATGCCTGAACGGATGAAGCCCTACGTCCCCTCATGTGTCCTGCTTTTGCTGATCGCCTATCTGGGCGTTCAGGCCCTTACGGGCGAGCGGGGTTTGCTGAGTGGCGGCGAGCGCGATGATCTGCTGGTGCGCCGTGAGGCCCAACTGGCCGATATTCTTGAGCAAAAGCAGGATCTGGAAGTGCGCGTTCGCTATCTGCGGAACGGCAGTCTTTCGCGTGACCTGCTCGAAGAGCGCGCCCGGGCGGTTCTGGGCTTTGCGGACCCTCGCGACTACGTGATCCGTGTGACGGCTCCGGCTGCCCGGAACGTCAAGCCGCATAACTCGTGAACTTTGGTTACAGCTTCACAGGGTCGCTTTGCGTTTCTGGATCGAAGGCTGCTAAAGCCCCTTTCCGTAACGACAAGCGTCCCTGCCTAGCGGGGTCCCACCGGGAGATCACGGATGGCGAAAGCCCCCGCCGCGAAGGCTGAATCAAGGAAACTTCCCAACACCCCGACGGCCTCGAAAGAGGACCTCCTGCGGTTCTACCGCGAGATGGTCCTGATCCGCCGTTTCGAGGAGCGTGCGGGGCAACTCTACGGCATGGGTCTGATCGGCGGCTTCTGCCACCTGTACATCGGCCAGGAGGCGGTGGCGGTGGGCGTTCAGGAGAGCGTCAAGCCGGGCCACGACAAGATCATCACCGGATACCGTGACCACGGCCACATGCTGGCCGCCGGCATGGACCCGAAGGAAGTCATGGCCGAACTGACCGGCCGTATCGGCGGCTCGTCCAAGGGCAAGGGCGGCTCGATGCACATGTTCGACGTGCCGACCGGCTTCTATGGCGGCCACGGCATCGTCGGCGCCCAGGTGGCGCTCGGCACGGGCCTGGCCTTTGCCGGCAAGTACCGCGGCGACGACTCTGTGGCCTTTGTCTATTTCGGCGATGGCGCCTCGAACCAGGGTCAGGTGTACGAGAGCTTCAACATGGCCCAGCTGTGGAAGCTGCCGGCCATCTACATCATCGAGAACAACCAGTACGCCATGGGCACGAGCATCGAGCGCTCCTCGTCCACGACCGAGCTGTATAACCGCGGGGCCAGCTTCGGCATCCCGGGTGAGCAGGTTGACGGCATGGATGTGCTCGCGGTCCGCGACGCGGTGGCCCGCGCGGTAAAGCGTGCCCGCGAGGGCGGCGGCCCGTTCATCCTTGAGGTGAAGACCTATCGCTACCGGGGGCACTCGATGTCGGACCCGGCCAAGTACCGCACCAAGGAAGAGGTTGATGAGGTCAAGAAGACCCGCGACCCGATCGATCACGTCAAGATGCTGCTCGAGCAGGCCAAGGCGACCGAAGATGAGCTGAAGGCCATCGACAACGAGATCAAGGCGATCGTCGCCGAAGCTGTTCAATTCGCCCAAGAGAGCCCGGAGCCCGATCCGTCCGAGCTCTACACTGACGTCTACGTGGAGGCCTGATCCGTGACCGACATTCTGATGCCGGCGCTGTCCCCCACGATGGAAGAGGGCACGCTGACCAAATGGCACATCAAGGCCGGAGACGTCGTTTCCGCAGGTCAGGTGATCGCCGAGATCGAAACCGACAAGGCCACGATGGAAGTCGAGGCGGTGGACGAGGGCGAAGTGCTCGAAATCCTCGTCGCCGAAGGCTCCGAGAACGTGAAGGTCAACACCCCGATCGCCCGTCTGGCGGGCGAGGACGCGCCGACGATTTCGAAGACGGATTCGACTGCGAATTCGGCTACGGAAAGTGCGACGACGGATAAACGGGATACGGCCTCCGACGCCTCCGGCGAGCCGGAGAAGAAGGCCGCCCCCGTCACTGCTGTTCCGACGGTCGAGCTGAAGGATCCGGAAATCCCGGCCGACGCCAAGGTGGTCAAGACCACCATCCGCGACGCCCTGCGCGACGCGATGGCCGAGGAAATGCGCCGGGACGACAAGGTCTTCCTGATCGGCGAGGAAGTCGCCCAGTACCAGGGCGCCTACAAGGTCAGCCGCGAGCTGTTGCAGGAGTTCGGTGACCAGCGCGTCGTCGATACCCCGATCACCGAGCACGGCTTCGCCGGCCTCGGCGTCGGCGCCGCCATGGCGGGGCTGAAGCCGATCGTCGAGTTCATGACGTTCAACTTCGCGATGCAGGCGATCGACCACATCATCAACTCGGCCGCCAAGACGCTGTATATGTCGGGCGGTCAGATCAAGGCGCCGATCGTCTTCCGCGGCCCGAACGGCGCCGCGTCGCGCGTGGCGGCCCAGCACAGTCAGGACTATTCGGCCTGGTACGCGCAGGTCCCGGGCCTGAAGGTCATCGCGCCGTACGACGCCGCTGACGCCAAGGGGCTGCTGAAGGCGGCCATCCGCGACCCGAACCCGGTCGTCTTCCTCGAGCACGAGATGATGTACGGCCTTGAGTTCGACGTGCCGGAAGTCGAGGACTATGTCCTGCCCATCGGCAAGGCCAAGGTCCGCCGCGAGGGCACGGACGTCACCATCACGGCGCACAGCCGCATGGTCGGTTTCGCCCTTCAGGCCGCCGAGCAACTGGCGGGCGAAGGTATCTCGGTCGAGGTCGTCGACCTGCGCACCCTGCGTCCGCTGGACCACGAGACCATCGTCAACAGCGTCAAGAAGACCAACCGTCTGGTCTCGGCCGAAGAGGGCTGGGGTCCGATGGGCGTCGGCGCCGAGGTCGTGGCCCGGGTGATCGAGCATGCGTTCGACTACCTCGACGCGCCGCCGCTGCGCGTGCACCAGGAAGACGTGCCGCTGCCCTATGCCGCCAATCTGGAAGCCCTCTCGCTGCCGGGCGTGGACAAGATCATCAAGGCCGTGAAGCAGGTGATGGCATGAGCGAACCCAACGAATTCGCGCTGAGCACCCCGGACAGCGTTGCCGAGGACGCGGAAGCCGTCGAGATCATCCGCATGTGGTGGTCCAAGGGGGAGCCGGTCATGTCGGTGAAGCCCGCCTTCAACGATCCGGCCCAGTTCGGCCAACTGCTGGCCATCGCAGCCCGGCACATGGCCCACGGCTATGCCGTGCGTCACGGCCACAATGAGAAGGAGGCGTACAACCGCATCCTTCAGGGGCTGAGCGACACCATCAAGGCCAACAACGTACAGACCGTCACCGAGTCGGTTGCGCCGTCGCGAGGTGTGCAATGACCGACATCCTGATGCCCGCCCTGTCTCCGACCATGGAGGAGGGCGTTCTCTCCAAGTGGCACGTGAAGGCCGGGGATGTGGTCAAGGCCGGTGATGTCATCGCCGAGATCGAAACCGACAAGGCCACGATGGAAGTCGAGGCCGTGGACGAGGGCGAGATCACCGACATCCTCGTGGCCGAAGGGACCGAGGGCGTGAAGGTCAACACGCCGATCGCCCGCCTGAAGGACGAGGGCGGCGCTGCCGCGCCTGCGCCCAAGGCTGACGCACCGAAGGCTGCTGAGACGCCGAAGGCTGAAGCCGCCAAGGCCGAGGCTCCGAAGGCCGCCGCGGCTCCGGCTCCGGCCGCCAAGGCTGCTGACGGCGGACGTCTGTTCGCCTCGCCGCTGGCTCGCCGTCTGGCGGCCCAGGCGGGTTTGGACCTGTCGTCGGTCAAGGGCACCGGCCCGCATGGCCGTATCGTCAAGCGTGACGTCGAGTCTGCAGGCAAGGGCGGCGCCAAGTCCGCTCCGGCGACGACTGCCGCTTCGGGCATCGCTTCGCGTCCCGTCCAGTCGCTGGCCCAGATGGGCATTCCGGACGGCAGCTATGACCTGATCCCGCTGGACGGCATGAAGAAGGCCATCGCCCGGCGCATGGTCGAATCGATCCAGCAGGTGCCGCACTTCCCGCTGTTCATCGATGTCGAGCTGGACGCCCTGCTGGCGGCCCGCGCGAAGATCAATGCGCTGCTCGAGAAGGACGGCGTGAAGGTCTCGGTCAACGACTTCGTCATCAAGGCCGCCGCCATGGCCCTGAAGGCGGTGCCGGAAGCCAACGCCAGCTACACGCCGGAAGGCATCGCCATGCACCACAACGCCGATGTGGCGATGGCTGTGGCGATCGACGGCGGCCTGATCACCCCGATCATCCGCAAGGCCGAGCTGAAGTCGCTGTCGCAGATCGCCACCGAGTCCAAGGACCTGGCCAAGCGCGCCCGCGACCGCAAGCTGAAGCCGGAAGAGTTCCAGGGCGGCACCTTCTCGGTGTCCAATCTGGGCATGTTCGGCATCAAGCAGTTCTCGTCGATCATCAACGAGCCGCAAGGCGCGATCATGAGCGTCGGCGCGGGCGAGCAACGTCCGGTCGTCAAGAACGGCCAACTGGCCGTCGCTACTGTCATGACGGTGACGATGACCTGCGATCACCGCGTCGTCGACGGCGCGACGGGCGCCCGCTTCCTGCAGGCGTTCAAGCCGTTGATCGAAGATCCCGTAACGATGCTGGCGTAGAGCGAGGGCAGGGCATGACCTCGGTCTATGACTTCACCGCCACCGGGATCGACGGGACCGAGGTTCCGTTGTCCCGGTTCGCGGGGAAGGCCCTGCTGATCGTCAACGTCGCCTCGCGCTGCGGCTACACCCCGCAATACGCCGGGCTCGAGGCCTTGTCCCGCGAACTGGCCGGCCGGCCCTTCGCGGTGCTGGGGTTTCCCTGCAACCAGTTCGGGGCGCAGGAGCCGGGGAGGGCGGATGAAATCGCCAGCTTCTGTTCCACGACCTACGGCGTCGATTTTCCGATGTTCGACAAGATCGAGGTCAACGGTCCTAACCGGCACCCACTCTTCGACTGGTTGACCCGCCAGAAGAAGGGCCTGCTGGGCTCGCGTAATGTGAAGTGGAACTTCACCAAATTCCTGACCGACCGGGAGGGCAGGGTGGTCGCCCGCTACGCGCCCCAGGTCGAACCCCGGGCCATCAAGGCCGACATTGAGAAGTTGATCTGACCATGGCTGCTGAATTCGATCTCGTCATCATCGGTTCGGGCCCGGGCGGCTACGTCGCCGCCATCCGCGCCTCGCAACTGGGCCAGAAGGTCGCCATCGTCGAGCGCGAGTCGCTGGGCGGCATCTGCCTGAACTGGGGTTGTATCCCGACCAAGGCCCTGCTGAAGTCCGGTGAGAAGTACGAGAGCCTGTCGCACCTGAAGGAATACGGCCTGTCGGCGACCGGTGCGTCGTTCGACTTCGACGCCATCATCCAGCGCTCGCGCGGCGTCGCGGCGACGATGAACAAGGGCGTCGCCTTCCTGATGAAGAAGCACAAGGTCGAGGTGATCGAGGGCACGGCCAAGCTGGAGAAGGCCGCAGGAACGCCGAAGGTCGTCGTGGCCCTGAAGGCCGGCGGTTCGCGCACCGTCGAGGCGAAGAACGTCATGCTGGCCGTCGGCGCCCGCGCCCGCGCCTTGCCGCAGATCGGTCTGGAAGCTGATGGCGACAAGATCTGGGCCTATCGCGACGCCCTGGCGCCGAAGAAACTGCCCAAGACCTTCGTGGTCATCGGCTCGGGCGCCATTGGTCTGGAATTCGCCAGCTTCTACCGTGCCTTGGGCTCGGAAGTTACGGTTGTGGAAGCGGTTGACCGCATCATGCCGGTCGAGGACGAGGAGATCTCCAAGGCCGCCCAACGGGCGCTGGAGAAGCGCGGTATCAAATTCCGCGTCGGCGCCAAGGTGACCAAGGTTTCCAAAGCCGCCTCGGGTGTGAAGGTCGATGTCGAGATCGGCGGCAAGGCCGAGGCGCTTGAAGCCGAGGTCTGCATCTCGGCTGTGGGCATCACCGCCAATACGGACGGCATCGGTCTGGAGGCCCTGGGCGTCGAACTGGACCGCGGCCACATCAAGATCGACAGCCACTGCCAGACCAATGTGAAGGGCGTTTTCGCCATCGGCGACTGCGCCGGCGCGCCCTGGCTGGCGCACAAGGCCTCGCACGAGGGCATCCACGCCGCCGAATACATCGCCGGTTTCAAGACTCCGAACGTCGTCTCGCCGATCGCGGGCTGCACCTACACCCAGCCGCAGGTCGCCTCTGTCGGCGTGACCGAGCAGGCTGCCCGCGCCGAGAAGCGGGAGGTCAAGGTCGGCCGCTTCCCGTTCAAGGTGAACGGCAAGGCCGTGGCCGCCGGCGAGACCGAGGGCTTCGTGAAGACCATCTTCGATGCGAAGACCGGCGCCCTGATCGGCGCCCACATGATCGGTCACGAAGTCACCGAGATGATCCAGGGCTACGTCACCGCCATCACCATGGAAGCGACGGAAGAGGACATGCACGGCATCGTTTATCCGCACCCGACCATGTCGGAGGCCATGCATGAGGCCCAGCTCGACGCCTACGGCCGCATGCTGCACATGTGATGCTGACGGGGAAGGGCGTCAGCGCTTCTTCCCCAGCTCCGCCGCGATGTCCCTGGTCATCCGGCCGACCTTGCGGTGGGCCGTGGTGATCTGGTCACGAGTGACGCCCCAGCGCTTCATCCAGTATTCGACGGACTGTCGCTCGGACAGGTCGATCCGGTCCTTGTCGATAAAGCCGCGCTTGTCTTTCAGACCCGCCATGTTCGCACCTCTGTTGGGCGGACAGGCTTACGCTGATGCTGAGCCTCAGTGAAGTTTCTCACGCGACCCGGGGGGGATGTCGGCCGGAGAAGCAGGGCTGTCTCAAACTGCAGTCCGTTTAATCGCCTAAGATATATTATGCGAAATGAGATGTGGCTGGTTTTGTGTCGCTATGCAGCCTGAGACGACTTTTCAATGATTTGTCGCGATTTTCTCTCTCGAACAGAGAGGATGCGTTCAGCCCTTCGGCTTGCGATCCTGCAGACGCGCTGCGAGGCTTGAGGTGTCCCAGCGGGCGCCGCCCATGGCCTGGACCTCGGAATAGAACTGATCGACCAGCGCCGTCAGGGCCAGATGGCTGCCGTTGGCGCGGGCTTCGTCCAGCACCAGGCCCAGATCCTTGCGCATCCAGTCGACGGCGAAGCCGAAATCGAACTCGCCCCTGGCCATGGTCTTCCAGCGGTTTTCCATCTGCCACGACTGGGCCGCACCCTTGGAGATGGCGTCCAGCACGGCGTCGGTGTCCAGATCAGCCGACTGGGCGAAATGCACGGCCTCGGCCAGACCCTGAACGACGCCGGCGATGCAGATCTGGTTGGCCATCTTGGTTAACTGGCCGGCGCCGGACGGCCCCATGTGTTTGATGGCCTTCGAGTAGCTCATCAAGGCGGTCTCAACCCGCGCCAGAGCCGCTGCATCGCCACCGGCCATGACGCTGAGCTGGCCGTTCTCGGCGCCGGCCTGACCACCGGAGACAGGGGCGTCGATGAAGAAGGCCCCCTGCCCCGCCGCCAGCGCCGCCATTTCGCGCGCCACCTTCGCCGAAGTCGTGGTGTGGTCGATGATCACCGCGCCTGTCGCCAGATGCGGCAGGGCCTCGGTCACGACCTGACGGACATCGTCGTCATTGCCGACGCACAGGATAAACAGCTCGGCGGCTTTGGCGGCTTCGGCCACGGTCGCCGCGAAGGCGCCGCCGTTCGCTTCGGCCCAGGCGCGGGCCTTGTCCGGCGAGCGGTTGTAGCCGGTGACCGGATAACCGGCCTTGATCAGGTGGCGCGCCATCGGGGCGCCCATGACGCCGAGGCCTGCGAAAGCGGCCTTCATCAGTCTGCTCCCAGTGACCCGTAGCGGCCGCGCCAGAAGGTCAGGGCGTCGCCTTCGGCGGTCGACCAGGCTTCGACGCGGCCGACGATGACCATGTGGTCGCCCATCTGGATCCGGTCGTGCACCGCGCATTCGAACCGGGCCAGCGCCTCCGGCAGGCACGGCGGGCCGTCGGGGCGGCGTTCGAACTCATGCGGTTCCAGCAAGGCGACGCCGCGGGCGAAGCGCACCGCCTTGTCCAGGTCCTCGGCCGGCAGGATGTGCACGGCGAAACGGTCGGCGGCGGCGAAGACCGGCCACCGTTCCGAGCGCTCGTCGATGCACCACAGCAGCAGGCGCGGTTCCAGCGAGACCGAGGTGAAGGAGTTGATGGTCAGGCCCAGCGGCCCCTGCGGGCTGTCGGCCGTCACGACGCAGACGCCGGTCGCGAATGAGCCCAGCGCCCGGCGGTAGGCGCGGGTTTCATCGGTTGGATGTTCGGGCGGCGGTTCGAGCGTCACCAGACGGACCTACGGTCCCCGGCGCGGCAAAACAAGCGCGGTGTGCGTGAGATCGAATATGGGAAACGTCGCCTTAACCCTGTTGTCCCATGTTCGGACAGTTTCGCGCGCTGAAGGCCCCTCCCCATGTCCATGAGTGATCGTCCGATCCTCATCAAGAAGATCAAGAAGGGCGGCCATGACGGCCACCACGGCGGCGCCTGGAAGGTCGCATACGCCGACTTCGTGACCGCGATGATGGCCTTCTTCCTGCTGATGTGGCTGATCAACACGACTGATCCGGAACAGAAGCGCGGCATCGCCGAGTATTTCGCGCCGGCCAGCGTGTCGGCGACGACCTCGGGCTCGGGCGGTATTCTGGGCGGGACGGCGCTCGGCGATGACGGCTCGAAGTCGTCGGGCACCAATTCGGTGATCACCCAGCTGGCGCCGGAATCGCCGCAGGACCCGTCGCAGCAGGCCGGGCAGAGCTCGGACCTGACCGGCGCAAGCGAGCAACAGCTCCGCGATGAGATCGCCCGTCGCGAGTCGGCTGATTTCGCCTCGGCCGCCGAATCCCTGCGTCAGGCCATGCAGTCGATGCCGGAGCTGGCGGAGCTGTCGAAGCAGCTGATCATCGACCAGACGCCGGAAGGCCTGCGTATCCAGCTGGTGGATCAGGAAGGGCGTTCGATGTTCGACCAGAACTCGGCCCGTCCGAACGCCCGCGCCCAGATCCTGCTGCGGGCCGTGGCCCGGGTGATCAACCAGCTGCCGAACCGGATTTCGGTAACCGGCCACACCTCGGCGGCGCCGGGATCGAACCGGGCCACGGGCCCCAATGATTGGGCGCTCTCGTCAGAGCGGGCCAATGCTTCGCGGCTGGTGCTCCAGGCCGCGGGCGTCGATCCGGACCGGGTCTATCAGGTCTCGGGCAAGGCGGGCTCCGATCCGCTTTACCCCGATGATCCGACGCTGGCGGGCAACCGCCGGATCGCCATCGTGCTGTTGCGCGAGGCGCCTGTCCTGCCGACGGACACCAGCCTGTGACCGGCCGCCTGTCGCGCCGGGTTCGGGCGACGGGCGAACGGGCTTGCGCCCCGCTGCAATGCGGCGCCAGATACGGGAATGAGTGGTTCGCCGGAATTCGGGCGTGTTCGGGTGCGGAGATGACTCCGTGACCTTCGTTCCGCAGCGACAGCTTCGCTTCTACATGACCTCGGTGGCGCCCTGCCCCTATCTGCCCGGCCAGACCGAGCGGAAGGTGTTCGCCAACCTGCCGTTCAGCGACGGCGCCCACGTCAATGACGAGCTGACCCAGGCGGGGTTCCGGCGCAGCCAGAACATCGCCTACCGCCCGGCATGCGAGGCCTGCGAAGCCTGCGTTTCGGTGCGAGTGCCGGTGGGCGGGTTCGCCTTTTCACGCTCCCAGCGGCGTATTCTGAGGCGCAACGACGACCTGTCGCGCGATCTGGTCGAGGCCGAGGCGACGGCGGAGCAGTTCGAGCTGCTGCGCCGCTATCTCGGCGCCCGGCATGCCGAGGGCGGTATGAACGGCATGGGCTGGGCCGACTATGTCGCCATGGTCGAGGATACGGCCGTGCGGACCCATCTGATCGAATATCGCCTGCCGTCGCCGGACGGCGGGCCGGGTGATCTGGTCGGCGTCTGTCTGACCGACCTGCTCTCGGACGGGCTGTCGATGGTCTACAGCTTCTTCGATCCGGCGCTGGAGGACCGCAGTCCCGGCCGGTTCGCCATTCTTGACCATATCCGTCAGGCGAATGCGGTGGGCCTGCCCTATCTGTACCTCGGCTACTGGGTCCGGGGGTCGCAGAAGATGGACTACAAGGCCTCGTTCCGGCCCATGGAGCAATTGACCCGCTTCGGCTGGCAGCGGATGTCGGATCAGCCTGTCGAGGGCACCGAGGTCGAATAGCCGGGGGACGCCGCCAGGGCCTCGCCTGACCAGGGGCCGGGGTCCCGCCCTCCCCCGAACTTCACCAGGGCCTCGATGCGCTTCTGGATCGGCGGATGGCTGGCGAACAGGCCTTCGAGACCCACGCCGTCCGGCTGGTTGTCGAGGAACAGCTGCTGGACCTCATCCGGCCCCTTCAGGCTGGACCGGCCGTCAACCTTGCGCAGGGCCGAGATCATGGCGTCGGGGTTCTTGGTCAGTTCGACCGCGCCGGCGTCGGCCACGAACTCGCGGGTCCGGGACAGCATCATGCGAATGACGATGGCCAGGGCGAAGCCGACCACGGCGAAGCCGATGCCGATCAGGATCAGCGGCATGGCGTTCTTGTTGTCCTCCCGGCGGCGACCGGCGCCGGAGTAGAGCAGACCCCGGAAGACCATCTCGGCGATGACGCTGATGATGCCCGCGAAGATGCTGGCGATCATCATGGTCCGCACGTCCTTGTTGATGACGTGGGTCAGTTCGTGGGCCAGCACCGCCTCAAGCTCATCGCGGTTCAGGGTCTGGACCAGCCCGCGCGTAACGGTGACGCTGTACTGGCCCTCGTGCAGGCCCGAGGCGAAGGCGTTGAGGCTGTCGCTGTCGATGACGCGCAGGGTCGGGGTCCGCAGACCCCGAGAAATGGCGAGGTTTTCCAGAAGGTTATAGAGTTCCGGCTCTGTCCGGCGCTCGACCTTTCGGGCGCCGGTCAGCATGTCGATCATCGTCTGGCTGCCGAAGTAGGCGATGGCGAACCAGAGGCCGGCGATGACGAAGGCCGCGGGCACGGTGAAGCCCAGCCACGACGCGGCCAGCGCCATGTCGTCAACGAGCCCCTTGCCCGTTCCCGGCAGGACGCCCATCCCCATCAGGACCAGCTGCACCCCGTACAGGATGAAGCCCACCAGAATAGGGAAGGTCGCCAGCAGCAGGATCGACCGGGTGTTATTCGCCCAGATGTGGGTCTGGAGCCCGACGGCGCCCATGATCGCGACTTAGAACTTCACCTGCGGCGGCGCGGCGTTCAGCGCGGCGCGCTCACCCTCGCCCACGTCGAAGAAGGGCTTGTCCGAGCCGAAGCCGAACAGACCGGCGAACAGGATGGTCGGGAACTGACGACGGACGGCGTTGAACTCGCCCACGGCGCTGTTGAAGAAGCGACGGGCGGCGGCCAGCTTGTTCTCGATGTCCGACAGTTCGGCCGAGAGTTGCTGGAAATTGGTGTTGGCCTTCAGGTCCGGATAGGCCTCGGACACCGCGAACAGGCGGCCCAGGGCGCCGGTCAGCATGTTCTCGGCCTGCACCTTGTCGTTGACCGAGGTGGCGCCGGCGGCGGCGGCGCGGGCCTGGGTCACGGCGTCCAGGGTGCCGCGCTCGTGCGTGGCGTAGCCCTTCACCGTCTCGACGAGGTTCGGAATCAGGTCCTGACGCTGCTTCAGCTGGACGTCGATGTCCGCGAACGACTGGTCGGCGCGTTGATCCAGCGCGACCAGCTTGTTGTAGCCGCCGATGGCGATGAACAGCAGCACGACGACGATGACGCCGATGATGATCCAGGTGATCATTTCATTCTCCAACCGACCGGAGGCCCGGTCCTTCCGTGATTATCGCGCGACAGGGCCGCGCTTGATAATGAAATCGGCGTCACCCGTCGTTCAGCGGAACTTCCGCATGCCGCGCGGGCCCTGACGGCCGGCCTGGGCGCGCTTGCCCAGCCAGTCCTTCCAGTCCGGCCAGTTGCGACGGCGACCGCCGCCGTCGGCCCATTCCGGCCCCTGTTCGGCGTTGAAGACGGTGACATCGACCAGACCGCCCTGTTTGAAATTCTGCAGCTTCACGCCCTTGCCGCGGCCCATTTCGGGCAGTTCGGCCAGCGGGAAGATCAACGCCTTGATGTTCTCGCCGATGGTGGCGATGTGATCGCCCGCCGGAGATTGAGGCACGCGCAGGGCCGCGAGAAGCTCGCCGTTCAGCACCTGTTTGCCGCCGCGCTTCTGGGCCAGCAGGTCGTCTTCCGGCGCGATGAAGCCGTAGCCGGCCTTCGAGGCGATCAGCAGCTTGCCGCCCGGCTGGTGGGCCAGCAGGTTGATGATCTCGGCCTTCTCGTCCAGCTCGATCATCAGGCGCAGCGGCTCGCCATGGCCGCGCCCGGAGGCCAGCTTGTCGGCGCCGACGGTGAAAATGCGGCCGTCGGAGGCCGCGACCAGCAGTTTGTCGGTCGTCCAGGCGGGCACCAGGAAGGCCAGGCTGTCGCCTTCCTTGAACTTCAGTTCCGACGGGTCCTCGACCTTGCCCTTGGCGGCGCGGATCCAGCCGCGCTCCGACAGGATGACGGTGATCGCCTCGCGCGGAATGAAGGCTTCGGGGGCGACGAAGGCGGAGGTGTCCACGGCTTCGGCGATGGTGGTGCGACGCGGCGAGATCAGGGCCTTGCGAACGGCTTCGAGGTCCTTGCCGATCTGCTTCCACTGCTTGGCTGGCGAGGTCGAAAGTGATTGCAGGGTGGCAAGTTCTTCCGACAGTTCCTTGAATTCGTTTTCAATCGCCATCTCCTCGATGCGCGCCAGCTGACGCAGCCGGGTGTCGAGGATGTAGTCGGACTGCATCTCGGTCAGGCCGAAGCGGGCGATCAGGACGGCCTTGGGCTGTTCCTCTTCGCGGACGATGCGAATGACCTCGTCGAGGTTGAGGAAGACGATCCGCAGACCTTCCAGAAGATGCAGGCGCTTCTCGACGCGCTCGATCCGCCATTGGGCGCGTCGGATCAGAACTTCCTGACGGTGATCGAGGAAGGCGCGCAGACAGGCCTTCAGACCCAGAACGCGGGGCGTTCCGGTGCCGTCCAGAACGTTCATATTGATGGGGAAGCGGACTTCCAGGTCAGAAAGCTTGAACAGGCTTTCCATAAGAACTTCAGGCTCTACGGTCCGGGTCTTTGGCTCGAGGATCAGGCGAATGTCCTCCGCCGACTCGTCGCGTACATCGCCCAGCAGAGGGGCCTTCTTGTTCTCGATGAGGTCGGCCAGCGCCTCGATCAGGCGCGACTTCTGCACCTGATACGGAATCTCGGTGATGATGATGCGCCAGACGCCGCGGCCCAAATCCTCGGTCTCCCAGCGGGCGCGCAGGCGCACCCCGCCCCGGCCTGTCTCATAGGCATCGAGGATGGAGGCGTGCCCCTCAACCGACACGCCGCCCGTCGGGAAGTCCGGTCCCGGCACGCGGGTGACCAGTTCCTCGGTCGTCGCATCGGGGTTTTCGAGCAGCAGGTGGCAGGCGTCGATCAGTTCGCCGACGTTGTGCGGCGGGATCGAGGTCGCCATGCCGACCGCGATGCCCGACGAACCGTTGGCCAGCAGGTTCGGGAAACCTGCGGGCAGGACGACCGGCTCCTCGTCCTGATCATCGTAGGTGGGACGGAAGTCGACGGCGTTCTGGTCGATGCCCTCCATCAACAGGACGGCGGCGGGCGTCAGCTTGCACTCGGTGTAGCGCATGGCCGCGGCGCTATCGCCGTCGATGTTGCCGAAATTGCCCTGACCGTCGACCAGCGGATAGCGCTGGGAGAAGTCCTGGGCGAGGCGGACCAGGGCGTCATAGATCGAGGCGTCGCCGTGCGGGTGATAGCCGCCCATGACCTCGCCGACGACCTTGGCGCATTTGCGCGCGGCCGCCTGCGGGTTCAGCCGCATCTGGTGCATGGCGTACATGATCCGGCGGTGCACCGGCTTGAATCCGTCGCGCACGTCCGGGAGGGCCCGGTTGGTGATGGTCGACAGGGCGTAGGCGAGGTAGCGCCTGGACAGCGCGTCGCCCATCGGCTCGTCAACGATGCGGCCGCCCTCGGGCGGAGGCGTATGAATGCTCATGGGGTCCGAATCGGCAATCTGAGCCCGGAAGTCTAGCGGTCAGAGTCCGGTCCGGTTCGAATTTAGCGGACATAGCGGACATATCGGACCCTGTGTCCACAGCCGGATGCGTTCACCCGTCCTCCTGTTCGTCGGGCGGCGAGTGCTCATGCATCATTTCCGCCCGGATGTAGTCGGCGTCCCGGTAGACCACCCCGGTCAGGTCGGCGCGGCGGTCGCGCAGATCTGTGGTTAGACGCGCCACGCGGAGCCAGGCCGCCGTCTGGACCGGTCCATCCAGGGCTGCGCACTCGGCCGCCCGTCGGAAAGCGAAGCGGGCGAGTTCGGTGACGTCAGGGGTGAACAGCAGGTCATGGAGGTCCTGTCTGTTCAGATCATCGATCTGCGCCAAGGCGGGATAGACCTGTTCTTCCTGTCCCCGCTGGTCGCGGGGACGAGGACGCAGGGCCTCGGTGTCGGCGTCGCGCCGCCAGTTCTCCAGCGCGGCGCGGCGGCGAATGCTGCGGTCCGCGAGGTCATAGCGCTCAGCCAGAAGCAGGGTGGAAGCGCCAGCGCAGTAGTCATGGCGAATAGCGGTCCAGACGTCTTCCGGGCGGTGGGTGCGGTTGATGCAGGGGGGCTGTGTCATGTCTTGTATTTTCGCCTCTGTCGGAGGCGTGCGAGGCAAATGGCGAACTGTAAAAAACAACGCCCTGACAATGCTGAATTTCTTCGCACAAATTCGGCTGAACTTTTGTCGGTGGCTGGCTCCAAGGCGGGCATTGCCTATGTGGGAAGCAACGGAGTTTCGTCATGCAGACCGCCCTCACCCGCCGACTGAACCTGCGCCATCCGATTATCCAGGCGCCGATGGCGGGCACCTCGACGCCGGAGATGGCGGCGGCGGTGACGGAGGCCGGCGGGCTGGGCTCCATCGCCATCGGTTCGGTGGGCGTGGACGAGGCGCGGGCCGCGATCCGCAAGACCCGGGCGCTGACCGGCGGGCCGTTCAACGTCAACGTCTTCTGCCATGATCCCGTCGAAGCCGATCCGGCGCGCAACGCCGACTGGATCGACAGCCTGAAGCCGTGGTTCGCGGCCTTCGGCGCCGAGCCGCCAGTCGAGCTGAAGAACATCTATCGCAGCTTCCGCGTGGACGACGCGGCGCTGGCCCTGCTGATCGAGGAACGGCCCGCCGTGGTCAGCTTTCATTTCGGCCTGCCGGACGCGGCGCGGATCGCGGCGCTGAAGGCGGCGGGGATCGTGCTGCTGGCCACTGCGACCTCGCCGCAGGAAGGGCGCGCGGTTCAGGGGGCGGGCATCGACATGGTGATCGCGCAGGGCGTCGAGGCGGGCGGGCATCGGGGGGTGTTCGATCCGGCGGACGATCCCCGCTTCGCCACCCTGCCCCTGACCCGGCTTTTGTCGACGGCGCTGGACATTCCGGTGATCGCGGCGGGCGGGATCATGGACGGCGCGGGCGTGGCGGCGGCGCTGGCGCTGGGCGCGGCGGGGGCTCAACTGGGCACCGCCTTCGTCGCGTGCCCGGAAAGCGCGGCGGGCGCAACCTATCGGGCGAAGCTGGCCGGAGCGGATGCGGGACGCACACGGGTCAGCGCGGCCATCTCGGGGCGACCCGCGCGGGGGCTGGAGAATGACTTCATGCGCCGCGCCGACGAGGGCCGGATCGCGCCCTATCCGTTCGCCTATGACATCGGCAAGGCGCTGAACGCGGCGGCCACGGCGGCGGGCGATACGGGCTATATGCCCAACTGGGCCGGTCAGGGCGCGCCGTTGAGCCGGGCGATGCCGGCGGAGGCCCTCGTTGAGACGCTGGTCCGGGAGACGCGTCAGGCGCTGGGCCGCATGGGCGATCTGCGTGCCCAGGAATGATCCGGACCGCCCCGTCGACGTATCCGGACTGTAGCCGCATCGGAAAGGCCCTCGCATGATCCTGTTCCTGCTCTCCTATCTGGCCGGCGCCCTGACCATCGTCAGCCCCTGCATCCTGCCCGTTCTGCCATTCGTCTTCGCCCGCGCCGACCGTCCTTTCATGCGCAACGGCTTTCCGTTGCTGGCCGGGATGGCGGTCACCTTCGCCGGCGTCGCCACCCTCGCGGCGTTGGGCGGAGGATGGGCGGTGCGGGCCAATGAGGTCGGGCGCTGGATCGCTCTGGCCGTGATGGCCGTGCTGGGCCTGAGTCTTCTGGTTCCGGCCCTCGGCGACCGGCTGATGCGGCCTTTCGTGAGCATGGGGTCATGGCTGACCGACCGGGTGGAGACCCGATCGGGCGACGAGGGCGACGTGCGCGCGTCCCTGCTGCTGGGCGTGGCGACCGGCCTGCTGTGGGCGCCCTGCGCCGGGCCGATCCTGGGCGTGATCCTGACCGGCGCGGCCTTGCAGGGGGCGGGCGTGGGATCGACCGTTCTGCTGCTGGCCTATGCGGCGGGGGCGGCGACGTCCCTGGCCCTGGCCCTGCTGACCGGCGGGCGGGTGTTCAGGGCGATGAAAGGCGCGCTGGGGGCCGGGGAATGGCTGAGGCGCGGTCTGGGGGCGCTTGTGCTGGTCGGGGTCGCCGCCATCGCCCTGGGGCTCGACACCGGGCTGCTGACCCGCATCTCCGCCGCCGGAACCGCCCGGATCGAACAGACCCTGCTGACGTCCATCGGTCGCGGCGTGCCGCTGAACCGTGCGCCGGAGGATGTGAGCGATCTGCCCGTCGAGGGCGTCATGCCGCCGCTGAGCGGGGCGACGACCTGGATCAACTCCCCGCCCCTGACGACCGGGCAGCTGCGCGGGAAGGTCGTGCTCGTCGATTTCTGGACCTATTCCTGCATCAACTGCCTGCGTTCCATTCCCTATGTGAAGGCGTGGGAGGAGAAGTACCGGGAACAGGGGCTGGTCGTGATCGGCGTCCACACGCCCGAGTTCGCCTTCGAGAAGTCCGAGACCAATGTCCGTCAGAACATCGAGCGGCTGGGCGTGAACTATCCGGTCGCGATGGACAATGACTTCGCCATCTGGCGCGCGTTCCGGAACAACTACTGGCCCGCCCACTATTTCATTGATGCACAAGGCCGCATCCGCCACCACCATTTCGGCGAGGGGGATTACGAGGGGTCGGAGCGGGTCATCCAGCAGTTGCTGAAGGAGGCCGGCGCACAGGTCGAAGGCGGCACGGTGCGGGTCGAGGGCGCGGGCGCCGCCGCCCCCGCCGATTTCGCGCGCATCGCCTCGCCCGAGACCTATGTCGGCTATGCCCGGGCGGAGAATTTCCGCTCGCCCGGCGGATTCGCCCGGGATGTGGTGAAGGACTATGTCGCCCGGCCGCTGTCACTGAACGAATGGAGCCTGGCGGGGCGCTGGCGGGTGACGGACGAGCATGCCGACCTGCGGGCCGCCGGGGGACGCGTCGCCTTCCGCTTCCGGGCGCGGGATCTGCATCTGGTCATGGGACCGGGCGCGACCGGCGCCTCGCCCCGCTTCCGGGTCCGGATCGACGGCCAGCCGCCGCGCGGGGACGCAGGGGCGGACATCAATGCCGAAGGGCTGGGTCGGATCGAGAGCGAACGACTGTATCAGCTGGTTCGGCAGTCGGGAGAGGTGCGGGAGCGGGTGTTCGAGATCGAGTTTCTCGATCCCGGCGCGCAGGTCTTCGCCTTCACCTTCGGCTAGCGCCTAGAGCCGCCCGGACTGGCGCAGCTTGTCGATCATCCAGACCCGGGCGGGCGGCAGGGGGCGGTCCAGCGGGTGGAAGACGAACTGTTCGAGGAAGTGGCCGGTCAGGTCGAAGCCGTCGCCGATGTCGCCGTCGGCCAGACCCGCCTGGGCGCCCAGCATGAAGGGCGGCAGCTTCAGCAGCTTTCCGGCGTAGGGCTCGCCCGCCTCGCGGCTGACGGCGCGGCCGGTGCGGGGGCTGACCCAGCACAGGTCGTCGGTCGAGCCGGTGGCGGCGCAGCGGCTGAGATCCAGGCCGAAGCCGAGATCCTCCAGCAGCCCCGCCTCGAACCGGACGAAGACGGCGGGCCAGACGTCCGGGAGGATGAAGGCGCCCATCAGCGCCTCGAAAGCGAGGAAGGCGCCGGGGTGCGGCTCGCGCTCCGGCAGGGCGCCCTGCGCCACCGCGGCGGCGGCGGCCAGACCGGTCAGGGCCATGGGGTCATCGAACAGGGCGCTGGGCCCCTCGCCCACCGGCTCCAGACGCGCCGTGCCCAGATGCTCGCTGGTGCGGGCGCGGACCTCGGCCACGACCCGGGCGCCGGGCTGCAGAAAGGGCTTCATCTTGCGCGAGGCGCCGCCCGCGACATAGGCCGCGCGCCGCCCCTGCCCCTCGGTCAGCAGATCGACCACCACGCCGGTGTCGCCATGGGCGCGGGCGGAAAGGACGAAGGCGTCTTCGGTGAAGTCCATGAGGGTTGCTTTAGCCTGCGGAACGTCCGGGGAACAGCCGCCGGATTATCCAGAAAGCTCCGCGCCTTGTCGGCGGCTGTCCCGATGGGCTACGGTCAGGGCGTACAGAGTTCGCCGGGGGGCGTTTGTGACCGATTTTCCGACCTCGAATTCCCGACGCAAGAAGCGCGGGCCGACGGGCTTCGCCGGGCCGGTGTTCGGGGCGATCGCCGTCTTCCTGTGGGCCTTCATCTTCTCGGTCAGCCAGTCCTTCACCAAGGTGACGGGCACGGCCAACATGCCGGTCGATCTGGCGCTGGGCGTCGGCGTGGGTCTGGTCGGCGGCCTGCTGGGCGCGGCGCTGGTCTGGGCGCTGCTGTATTTCGTGCTGGGACGCAGGCACACCTCCGGCGGCCTGACGCTGCTGGCGATCCTGGCGGGGATCGCGGTGGTCGGCGCCGTGCCCGCCTCCGGCTTCCGCGTGGTCGGGGCCGGGATGATGGCCGAACAGAAGGCCATGGATGAGGTCCGCCAGCGCGTCGAGGCGCGCCGGGAGGCGCTGTCCGACCGGATGTGGGACGAGCGCGCGGCCATCGTTCAGGAGGACTTCTTCGAATCCGGCGCTCTGGCCGAGCGGGGCGGTCTGGCCCGCGCCCGCGGCAAGGTCCGTGACCTGCGCGAGATGATGGTCAAGGCGCAGGCGGACGATGAGCAACTGCGCGTCCAGGCCCGCGCCGAGATCGGTCAACTGCCCGTGTCCGGCCCCCGTCGTGCACAGATGCTCAGGGCGTTCGAGCAGGGCGTCGCCAGCGAGAAGGAAGACACCCAAGTCAGTCTTGAACTCAGCACCATGATGTTCGACGAGATGGACGCTCAGCTCGATATTCTGGAGCGCCGTCGCTGGGTGGTGGAGTACGGCCAGATCGCTTTCACCAGCCTGTCGGACATGAACGACTTCAACACCCGGGCCCGCCGGATTCAGGAGATTTCGGCGGAGCTGGACGCGATGGCCCGGCGTCGGCCGTGATCCGTCGCTGACCTGCTTTTTTTTGGGGGGGGCTAGTTCTCGCCGCCCACCACCTCGACTACGGCGCGCGCCTTGTCGTTGGGGATGGTGAAGCTGAGGACGTACTGTTCGATCTTCCAGCCGTCTTCGGTCAGGCGCAGCACGCCGGAGCCGCGGGTGACGCCGTAGCTGGCGTTGTCCAGCACCTCGTCAAACCAGGCGAGGCAGCGGCAGTCGATGGGCGCGATGGTGATGACCCGGTCGCGAGGGGTGTAGGTCCAGCCGCGCCCCTGAGCGAAGTAGGGCTCGGTATAGGCGCGGAACTCCGCCAGCGACCAACGCTCGGTCGCATCCGTGCCGATGAAGCGGGCGTCGGGCGTGAACAGGGCGAAATAGGCGGTAGTGTCCGCGGCGGTCGATGCGACGTTCAACTGGTCCAGCACCTCACCGATCTCGGCCTGCGCATCCTGCGCCTGCACGGCGGGGGCGCTCAGCAGGGTCAGGGCGGCTGCGGCGACGGCGATGGCTTTCATGGTTCGATCTCCCCTTGTGCCGTACATGATTACCCCTCCCCGTCCGATTGTCGCGTGCGAACACAGGCATCATCGCCATTGCGCTCACCCCGGTTGTCGCGAAGCACGGGAGCCGCATCTCCCGCCGGAGGCCCGTATGGGCGCCGGCGGTTCAAAAGACCGGCTCGATGCGTGCGTAAGCGCCGAGGCCCCTCGCGGGTGGTCTCGATCTTTATTTAACCTGATGGTTGACAATGAGGTGCATCGGGCGCATTTAACTTATCGGTTATATATAAAGACGCCTGATGGACACCGACCTTCTCTCTGCCCGTTTCGCCGCCCTGGCTGATCCGACCCGTCGGGCCATCCTCGCGCGGCTGACCGAAGGCGAAGCGAGCGTGAACCAGCTCGCCGAGCCGTTCGACATGAGCCTTCCGGCCGTGTCGAAGCATCTCAAGGTGCTGGAGAAGGCCGGGCTGATCAGCCGGGGCAAGGAAGCCCAATGGCGTCCCGCGCGCCTCGAACCGGAAGCGTTGAAGACCGTCGCCGACTGGCTTGAGCACTATCGCCGGTACTGGGAGGCCAGCTTCGACCGCCTCGACGCCTACCTCCAGAAAATCCAGAAGGGAGACTCCTCCAATGGCCCAGGACACTGAAAACAATCCCTGTCACACCGACGGCGAGGCGCATGAGCACGCCCTGACCCTGCGTCGCGTGATCGATGCGACGCCCGAACAGATCTGGAAGGCGTGGATGACGCCGGAAATTCTGCAGCAGTGGTTCGTGCCGCGTCCGTGGACCCTGTCGGACGTGAAGATCGACCCGCGTCCGGGCGGGGTGTTCAACTTCGTCATGCATGGCCCGGACGGCGAAACCATGCCCAACCGCGGCATCTTCCTGCACGTCGAGCCGGGCAAGCGCTGGATCACGACCGACGCCCTGACACCGGACTGGAAGCCCGCCGGACAGCCGTTCATGGTGGGGACCGTCGAACTGACCCCGACCGCCGACGGTCGGACCGAATATGTCGCCACCGCCCGGCACTGGAACGCCGAGACGATGAAACAGCACGAGGCCATGGGCTTCCACGAAGGCTGGGGGACCTGCGCCGATCAGCTGGCCGAACTGCTGAAGACCCACTGAGCGAGCGGACGCCTCCATGAGCCTGACACAAGCCGAGACGTCCCGCCCGACCCTGAACATGCGACGCGTGTTCGATGCGCCCCGTGCGCTGGTCTGGCGGGCGTGGACCAATCCGGAAGCGATGGTCCTGTGGCTGGGTCCGGTCGAGTGGCCGGCGGTCAGCGTGACCCAGGACCTGCGGGTCGGCGGCGAATGGAGGGCCTGCCTGCGTTCGCCGGATACCGGGCAGGACCTCTGGCAGGGTGGCGTCTATCGCGAGATCGCGCCGCCCGAGCGGCTGGTCTTCACCTTCAAATGGGACGAGTCCCACGAGGACGGGCCGCCGGTCGACACGCTGGTCACCATGGTCCTGACCGAGACAGAGGACGGGCGCACCCGGATGGACTTCACCCACGAGGGCCTGAAGTCCGAACAGAGCCTGACCGGCCACAAGCATGGCTGGAACAGCACCGCTGACCGGCTGGAGGCCTGGCTGGCGGCCAACAAGAGCTGACAAGAACCACAGGGAGAGACGACCATGAAGATCGTGACGAGCCTGAGTTTCAAGGGAGAATGCCGCGAGGCGTTCGATTTCTACGCCAAGGTTTTGGGCGGCAAGGTGACGGCAGCCTATCCGTTCGGCGATGGACCGCCGGACATGCCCGTGGACGCGAAATACAAGGATTGGCTGATGCATTGCTGGCTGGATGTCGGCGACCAGTCGATCATGGGCGCGGACATTCCGCCGGAGTTCGGCCCGAACATCGACAAGCCGAAGAACGGCTTTGACGTCACCCTGCACACCGGGGACGCAGCCCAGGCGAAGGCGTGGTTCGACGCCCTGTCGGAGGGCGGCGCGGTGCATATGCCTTTTGGCGAAACCTTCTGGTCGCCGGGCTACGGTAATCTGGTCGACCGGTTCGGCATCCCGTGGATGGTCAACACGATCCCGGCCGAGGGATGGGCGCCTTCGGCGGCCTGACAAGGGATGCAACAGGGCCGCCCCAGTGGGCGGCCCTTTGATCGCGGAGACCGATGATGCGCACGATCCGACTGGCCAGCTTCATCTCCATCGACGGCGTCATGCAGGGACCGGGCGGTCCGCAGGAGGACACGACCGGGGGCTTCGCCTTCGGCGGCTAGGTCTGGCCTCATTTTGATGAGGCGGCGGGCGGCCTGATGGGCGAGGCCATGGGCGACGGCTACGACCTGCTGCTGGGGCGGCGGACATATGAAATCTTCGCCGCCTACTGGCCGACCATGGACGATGAGATCGGCCGCACTTTCAACGCCATCAACAAATACGTCGCCGCCGGGCCTGACACGCCGATGACCTGGGCTCACAGCCACCGGCTGGAGGGGGATGTGGTCGAGGCTGTGCGGGCGCTCAAGGCGACGGACGGGCGTGACCTGTTGATCCAGGGGTCCAGCGAGCTGGTGCAGACCTTGCTGGCGGAGGGGCTGATCGACGAACTGGCCACCCTCACCTTCCCGATCATGCTGGGGCGCGGCAAGCGACTGTTCGACGGGTCAGCGAGCCCGCGCAGCTGGGCGCTGGAAAAGAGCGTTCAATCCGCGACCGGCGTGGTCGTGAATCGCTACCGGCTGGCGGGCGATGTTGAGACCGGCAGCTTCGCCGAACAGGAGCCCGGCCCCGCCGAACTGGCGCGCCGGGACCGGTGGGCGCGCGAGGATCGTGGCTAGCGGGCGACCGTTCTGGGGAAATCCCGGCCCAGGGCCTCGGCCATGCCTTGCTGGGACAGCAGGAAGACCGCTTCGCGCTGGTGGTAGTTGTTGGACAGGACGATGACGGTCACATCCTGATCCGGCTGATAGGTCATCAGATTGCGGAAACCGGACCAACTTCCGGTGTGGAATATCTGGTTGTCCTCGAATTCGGGCCGAACCTGCCGCCCCAGCGCCTTCTCATAGATGCCGTAGCCCCAGAGCCGACGGGGCTTGCCACGCTCGTCGGGCGTGTCTTGCGGCGCGTGATCGGCGATCATCTGGCGATAGCTGTCCGGCGACAGGACATGGCCGTGGTGCAGGGCGCGCTGCCAGATCAGCAGGTCGTCCAGCGTCGAATACAGGGCGCCCGCCGCGTAGACGATGCTGACGTTGGCGTTCGGTTGCGGCGTCACGCCCCCGGCCAGATTGGCGTAGCCCATGGCCATGTCGGCGCCGCCGTCGTCATAACCTGTGTCGGTCATGCCCAACGGCCTGAAGAAGGCCTGCTGAAGATAGTCATGCAGACCCATGCCGGTGATCTTTTCGACCACGGCGCCCAGCAGGTTGAAGCCCGCGTTGTCGTACCGAACCTTCGTGCCCGGCGCGAACTGGAGGCCGTAGCGCATGGAATCCGCAGTCAGTTCCTCCGGCGTTGCGGGGGTCACACGGCGCAGGCCCCAGCCCGGTCGGGCCATCAGGTCCGGGATGCCGGAAGTGTGGGACAGCAGATGGTGTAGCCGGATCGGCGCCCAGGCCGCGGGACATGGCTGGATGTATTTGCAGACCGGGTCGTTGACCGACAGCCTGCCCTCGTCCTGCAGGCGCAGGATGGCGGCGGCGGTGAACTGCTTGCTGACGGAGGCCAGGCGGAAACGGGTGTTCAGCGCCATCGGCTTGTCGAGGCTGCGGTTCGCCCAGCCGTGAACCTGACGGAACAGAACCTCGTCACCCTTGGCGACCAGAACGCCGCCGCTGAACTGGCCGGAGGCGCCCCAGCGGTCCAGTTGCGCCTTCAGGTCCGGCAGACGCTCCACCACCTCGACCGGCGGACGGGGCGGCAGGGGATCAGGCGCGGCCTCGGCGATCTGCGGCGTGCGCACCGTACCCCAGGCGATCAGCCCGATGACGGTGAGCAGCAGCAGAGCCAGAAAGCCGAGAGCCAGCCGGGGATGGTTCCCGGCGCGACGGGGGACGTTGAACACCGAACGCGAACTCTTAGACGTCGTAGTCCAGCCCGAACTGGGCGTAGAGGGCGCGGCTGTCCTGCCATTTGGGGTCGACCTTCACGGTCAGGAACAGGTGCACCTGCCGGTCCAGCAGTTCGTTCAGTTCCTCTCGCGCCTTCTGGCCGATCCATTTCAGGGTCTGGCCGCCCTTGCCCAGCACGATGGGGCGCTGGCTTTCGCGCTCCACATAGATGGTCTGCTCGATCCGGACCGATCCGTCGGCGCGGTCCTCGAACGAGGTGGTCTCGACCGCCGCCGAATAGGGCAGTTCCTCGTGGACGCGCAGGTAGACCTTCTCGCGGGTGATTTCGGCGGCCAGAACGCGCATTGGCACGTCGGCGGACTGGTCCTCGGGATAGAGCCACGGTCCGGCGGGCATGGCCTCGGCCAACCGCTTGCCCAGATCGTCCACGCCGTCGCCGCTGAGGGCCGAGATCATGAAGACCTCGCTGTAGACGCCCGTCTCATACAGCGAATGCGACAGGGCCAGCAGGGTGTCGCGGCGCATGCCGTCGATCTTGTTCAGCGTCAGGATGACCTGCTTTCCGGCCTCCTTGAGCGCGGCGATGATGGTCTCGGTGTCCTCGGCCGAGCGGCGGTCAGCGGCCGTGCCGTCCTTGCCTTCGGCGGCGATGTGCGAGGCCGCGTCGATCAGGTGGACGACCACGTCCGCGTCATCGGCGCCGCCCCAGGCCGAGGCGACCATAGCGCGGTCCAGACGGCGGCGCGGGCTGAAGATGCCGGGGGTGTCGACCAGCACGATCTGGGCGTCGCCGTAGATGGCGATGCCGCGCACCGGGAAGCGCGTGGTCTGCACCTTCTGGGTGACGATCGAGACCTTGGTCCCGGTCAGGCGATTGACCAGCGTGGACTTGCCCGCGTTGGGAGCGCCGATGATGGCGGCGAAGCCGGCATGCTGGTTCTGGAGATCGGTCAAATCACGCCTTCACGTTGGAGAAGGGCCGTCGCGGCCGCTTTCTCCGCGTCCTGACGTGATCGCCCCTGTGCGGTCAAGGGCGGATATCCGGCTACGCTTGCTTCGACCGTGAATGTCGGGGCGTGGTCCGAGCCTGTTCGCTCGACAATTCGGTAGGTCGGAAGCGCCCGCCCCTGCCCCAGCGCCCACTCCTGAAGCGCGGATTTGGGGTTGGTCAGGGCCTTTTTTGGGGTGGCCGCGAACTCGGGCTGCCACGCGTGGTCGAAGACCTGCCGGGCCGCCTCGATCCCGCCGTCCAGCCAGACGGCGGCGAGGATGGCCTCCATGGCGTCGCCCAGAACGCCCTCACGGCGGCGCCCGCCCTGTTTCGCTTCGCCCGGCGACAGGCGCATGGCGGGGCCGACATCCAGCCGTTCGGCGACGCGGGCGCAAGCGGCCTTGTCGACAAGGGCGTGCAGGCGGGCGGACATGTCGCCCTCGTCGGCCTCGGGGAAATCGCGCATCAGTCGGTCGGCGACCAGCAGACCCAGCACCCGGTCGCCCAGGAACTCCATCCGCTGATTGTCGATGAAAGGCCGGCCGCGCGCATCACGCTCGGCGCCCTCGCCCACGCTGGCGTGGGTCAGGGCCTGCTCCAGCAGGCTCCGATCCCTGAAGTCATGGCCGAGGTTGCGCGTGAGCGCACGAACAGCCTCGGCCCGTCTGTCTGTCATCAGTTCAGGACTTTGAACCAGCGGCTCAGGCGGACCTTGGAGAACCAGCTGACCGGGTTGCCGAAGGAGGCGCCCTCGTTCCACGAGAACAGGATGATCTCGGCCTTGCCAATCAGGTTCTCGGCCGGGACCAGCCCCACGCCGCCTTGGGCGGGATCAACGCGGCTGTCGCTCGAGTTGTCCCGGTTGTCGCCCATCATGAAGTAGTAGCCGGCGGGAATTTCGAACACCGGGGTGTTGTCCAGTTCGTTGCCCGGACCGAAGTCCTGGACACGGAAGGTTTTGGAGCCGTCCGGGAAGGTCTCTTCCAGCTGAATGACCGGCAGGCCGTAGAGGTTGGTCACGTCCGCGTTGGTCAGGACCACGTCGCGCACCGGCTGGCCGTTGATGTTCAGGACGTTGTTGACCATCTGGATGCGGTCGCCGGGCAGGCCGATCAGGCGCTTGATGTAGTCGGTGCTGTTGTTGCTCGGCAGCTTGAAGACGACGATGTCGCCGCGCTTGGGCGCATTGCTGACGAACGGCAGTTCGATCCGGCCGTCAAAGATGTCCGGGCTGCCGATGATCGAGTGCTTCGAATACCCGTAGGACCATTTCGACACGACGATGTAGTCGCCCTGATAGAGGTTGGGCTCCATCGAGGCGGACGGAATGGTGAAGGGCTGGAACAGCAGGATCCGCAGGACCAGGGCGATGAACAGGGCCACGGCGATGGTCTTGGCGATCTCCCACAGCTCGCCCAGTAAGCCTTGCGACTGCTTCTTCGCCTTTCTGTCCTTCTTGCCGCGCGCATAGACGGGGGTCGTATCGACGTCCTCGAAGGGGGCGTCGCCCGCGTCGCTCCAGATCGGGCGCTTCTGTTCCGTGCTGGCCGCGACAGCGGCGGCGCCCGCAACGGCGGCGGCGGTGGCAGTGGTCTCGGGGACGCTGGAGCCCTCGTGGACGGGCTCTTCGTGGACAGGCTCGATGTGCGCCGGTTCCTCGACGGCTTCCACCGGAGCCGCGGGCGCCTCGTGCACGATCTCTTCGGCGACGGGCGCCGGCTCGTGAGTTTCGGCCGGAGAGTCGCCGGGCGTGTCCTCGACGACAGCGGCCGCCTCGACCGGAGCGGCTTCGGCAGGCGCGTCCTCGTGAGTCACCTGCTCTGCGGCAGGCGCGTCGTGGGCTTCGATCGGAGCGTGAGTCTCTTCAGACACGACCCCGGCTTCAGCGGGGGGCTCCCCCTGCGCGGCGTCGGAGGTCGGCGCCTGGTCCGCGTGGTCGTGCGCTTGCGCTGCGGCTTCCGGCGCGGCGTGACCGTCGTGGCCGTGCGCGGCGTCATGCGCGCCGTCGGCGGCGTGGTCGTCGTGCGGCTTGTGTTCGTCGCTCATGTGAACCCTGTCCCCCAGCCGCTTTGCGCGGTTTTCAGCGGGCAAAGCGGTATAACGTGATTAAGCGACGGGCAAGGCTTCGATGACCACGAAAGCCAAGGCGTAAGGGTGTTCGTCGCTGAGAGTGAGATGGATACGGACTTCATGTCCGGGGGGCGTCATACGGGCCAGACGCTCGGCTGCCGGACCGGTCAGGGCGAGGGTCGGCTGGCCGGAGGGCAGGTTCACCACCCCCATGTCGCGCCAGTACACATCCGAACGCATGCCGGTGCCCAGCGCCTTGGCGCAGGCTTCCTTGGCGGCGAACCGCTTGGCGTAGCTCCACGACGGGTCCGGCTTGCGGTCCGAACGGGTGCGTTCCAACGGCGTGAAGCAGCGCTCCTTGAAGCGTTCGCCATAGCGGTCGAGCGTGTCCTGGATACGCCGGATATCCGACAGGTCCGCGCCGACGCCGAGAATCATGCCGCCGTTCCGATCCCACGCGCCTGATCCATCAGATCGCGCATCCTGCTGATCGCCGGTCCCAGACCGACGAAGATGGCCTCACCGATCAGGAAGTGGCCGATGTTCAGTTCCACGATCTCGGGGATTTCCGCGACCGGAATGACGGTGTCGTAGTCGATGCCGTGTCCGGCGTGGACTTCGAGCCCCAGAGCGGAGGCCTGCGCCGCGCCGGCGCGCAGGGCGGCCAGCTCCGCTTTGGCCTCTTCCTCGCGGCCCTCGCGCACGGCGTCGCAGAAGGCGCCGGTGTGCAACTCAACCACGGCCGCGCCGGTGCTGTGCGCGGCGGCGATCTGCGCGGCGTCCGCGCCGATGAACAGGGAGACGCGCGATCCGGCTTCGGTGAGCTGGCGCACGACCGGCGTGATCCAGTTGTGGCCGCCGACGACGTCCAGACCGCCCTCGGTCGTCCGTTCCTCGCGCTTCTCCGGCACCAGACAGACGGCGTGCGGGCGGTGATGCAGGGCGATGGCCAGCATCTCCTGCGTGACGGCCATCTCGAGGTTCAGCGGGCGCGACTGGCTGCGCAGCACCGCTGAGAGGCTGTCGATGTCGCTGTCCGAGATGTGGCGGCGATCCTCGCGCAGGTGGGCGGTGATGCCGTCGGCGCCGGCGATCAGGGCGTCCTGCGCCGCGCGTACCGGGTCGGGCGCCAGGCCGCCGCGCGCGTTCCGCACGGTCGCGACATGGTCAATGTTGACGCCCAGCCGGACCCGTTCGCTCATTCAATCAGCCTTTCGACAGACGACGGCTGCCCGGGTCTTCCACCGGAATGGCGGCCAGTTCCGGCGGCAGGGCGTCAGCGGGGTAAGCGGGCACGTCCAGCGTCGCCAGGGCGATCAGGGGCACGCCGACATCGGCGCGGCCGCCCGAGCGGTCCACGATGCAGGCGGCGGCGACGACTTCACCGCCCGCGGCATTGATCGCGGCGATGCACTCGCGCGAGCTCAGGCCCGTGGTGACGATGTCCTCGACCATGACGACCTTCTGGCCGGGTTCGACGTGGAAACCGCGCCGCAATTTGAATTCGCCGTCCACCCGCTCGACGTACATCGAGGGGACCTTCAGCCAGCGGGCGGTCTCGTAACCGGGGATGATGCCCCCGACCGCGGGCGAGATGGCCACGTCCACCGGGCCGACGGCAGCGACGATCTTCTCCGCCAACGCCTTGCACAGGCGGGCGCAGCGCTCCGCGTCCATGAAGACCAGGTTTTTCTGCAGGAACGTCGGACTGTGCAGGCCGGACGACAGGACGAAGTGGCCTTCGCGCAGGGCGCCGGCGTCGCGGAATTCGGAGAGAACGTCTTCGGAGGTCATGTGCGTCCCCTACTCCGTCACGGCCTCGCTTTGAAGGGCCGGTTGATGCGGATCGGTGCGGTTTTCGCCGCCGGGGTTCAGGCCGCGGGCCAGAAGCTCGGCCCAGGCGCCTTCGGCGTCCTCGGCGAAGCTGATCAGTTCAAGGTCGGCGGGCGCGACCATGCCGTGCTCCACCAGGGCGTCAAAGCCGACAACGGCCTTCCAGTAGGCCTCGTCCACCAGCACGATCGGGATCGCCCGTTCCTTGCCGGTCTGGCGCAGGGTGAGGATTTCAAACAGCTCGTCGAAGGTGCCGAACCCACCCGGGAAGACCACCAGCGCGTTGGCGCGCATGGCGAAATGCATCTTGCGCATGGCGAAGTAGTGGAAGCGGAACGTCAGCTCCGGCGTCGACCACGGGTTCGGCTCCTGCTCGTGCGGCAGGGTGATGTTGAAGCCGATGGAGGGCGCGCCGACATCGTGTGCGCCCCGGTTGGCCGCACCCATGATTCCCGGTCCGCCGCCGGTGGCGACGACGTTGTCACGTGGATGGCCGACATCGCCGCGCATGGCGCCGCCCCGCTCGGAGGCGATACGGCCGAACTTGCGGGCCTCTGCGTACCAGCGGGCATGGTTGGGGCCGGCGTCTTCGCCCACGCGGGCGCTGCCGAACACCACGATGGTCGAGCGCACGCCCCAGGCCTTCAGCGCCTGCTCGGCCTTCTCGTACTCCATCAGGAAGCGCGTGCCGCGCATGGCTTCGCTGAGCACGAAGTCCTGATCGAGGGCGGCGAGACGGTAGGAGGGCGACGCCATCTGGGCGGCGTTCAGGGGACGCTCTTCACTCATCTTAGTTGGCTATCCAACTCGTAGGACTATTGGCGCATCCGTCGGCGTGGTGGAAACCTTGGGCGTGGGAATCAAGGGAACGCCATGGCAAATCTGATGGCCGCCAGCGAACAGGATAGCGATTCCGCAGATCGCAAAAAATATGTACATCGCCTGAAAAAGCTGTCCATACGTCATCTGATCTGTGGCGGCAGTATCTGCGATCTCGCAAAGCAATATCTTATCGTTTTTGCTGGCTATGGAGATGCGTTTTTGCTCATACCGAAGGGCGTTCTCGCCAATTTTTACTAGTTTTCGAACTCGCCTTTCTAGTTTATAAAAAATGAACGTTAGAAATACGACGCCTGTTCCAGCAAGAATAGCCATCAATACAAGTTGTTCTTTAATGGCCAGCCCAGCGGCAGCTAAAAGAGCTGTCTGAAGCACGATAAAGAAGTTGATGTTCTGCATGCGTTGGGCGGCGTGCAGGGCAAACCAATCCCAAGCATGCTTGGCCGCTTCGTCAGTGATACTTTTCTTACCGATCACCCGCGGGCGCGCTCCACAGACTCAACAGACGGATTGGCGCGCAGGGCGGCCATGATCATGGTGGCGTGGCGGGCGTCCTCGACCTCGACGTCGATCTCCACGTCGAAGAAGTCCTGCTGCCGATGGCTCATGACCAGGTTCAGGATATTGCCGCCGGCCTCGCCGATCAGGGTGGCGACCTGCCCCAGCACGCCGGGCGCGTTCTTGATGGTCGCGCGCAGACGGGCGGCGGCGACGGCGCCCTGTTCGGCCTGTGGGGTCCATTGCAGATCCTGCCAGACGGAATCGTCGTCGGCGAAGTCCGCCAGACGCTGGCAGTCGATGGTGTGCACGGTCAGGCCGACATCCGGTTCCATGATGCCGACGATGCGGTCGCCCGGCACCGGCGAGCAGCACTGGCCGAAGTGGATGCTGACGCCCGGCGTCAGGCCGCCGCCGCGCACGAACAGGCGGGCCTGATCGTCGGCGATCCGTTTGCGGTCCGGCCCGGCCTTCAGGCGGCCCTTCAGGGCCGGGAACAGGGTTTCGCCGACCTTGGCCGCCGACAGACGCCCCTTGCCGATGGCCTCGAACAGATCGTCTTCCGAAGCGACGGCCAGGGTTTCCAGCGCGGGCTTCAGCGACACCTCGTCCATCGCCTTGCCGGCGCGGGACAGGGTCTGTTCCAGCGTGGCGCGGCCCAGTTTCTGGAATTCACCGCGCTCGGAGGTGCGGATGTGGCGCCGGATAGCCGAGCGGGCGCGGCCGGTGACGGTCAGTGAGCGCCAGTCGACGGGAATCTCGCGTTTGGCGCCGCGGATGATCTCGACCACGTCGCCGTTCTGGAGCTGGGTCCGCATCGGCTTCAGTTCGCCGTTGACCTTCACCCCGACGGCGGAATCGCCGACCTCGGTGTGAACTGCATAGGCGAAGTCCAGCGGCATGCCGCCGCGCGGCAGGGTGATCAGCGAGCCCTTCGGCGTGAAGACGAAGACCTGATCCAGATACATCTCGAGCTTGGCGTGCTCGACCCAGTCCTCGCCGCCCTCGCCATGCTCGATGACCTGCACGAGGTGGCGCAGGTTCTGCAGCGGGTCGCGGCCGCCGTCGGCCTCCATGGCTTCCTTGTCGAAACCATAGGATTTGTTCTTGTAGGCCCAGTGCGCGGCCACGCCGTCCTCGGCCACGCGGTCCATGGCTTCGGTGCGGATCTGCATCTCGATGCGCAGGCCGCCCGGCCCGACGATGGTGGTGTGAAGGGAGCGGTAGTTGTTCGACTTGGGCGTCGAGATGAAGTCCTTGAACCGCTCGGGCACCATCGGCCAGGCGCGGTGGATGACGCCCAGGGCGCGATAGCAGTCGTCCTCCGCTTCGACGATGACGCGGAAGCCGTAGATGTCGGACAGGGACGAGAAGCCGACCGACTTGCGCTGCAGCTTGCGCCAGATCGAGTACGGCGTCTTCTGGCGGCCCAGAACGCGGGCCGTGACGCCGGCTTCGGCCAGCACCCGCTCGACCTCGCGCGACACGCCGTCGATGGCGCGGCCGTGCTCCAGCTTCAGCGCCTCCAGACGGCGCTCGATGGCGGTGCGGGCGGTCGGGTTCAGATGCTCGAACGCCAGTTCTTCCAGCTCGGACGCGATCGAGTGGATGCCGATGGAACGGCCCAGCGGGGCATAGACTTCCAGGGTCTCGCGACTGATACGCTCGCGCTTCTCGGGCTTCACATACTGGAGCGTCCGCATGTTGTGCAGACGGTCGGCCAACTTGACCAGCAGGACGCGGACGTCACGGCTGATGGCGAGGATGAATTTGCGAAGGTTCTCGGCCTGACGTGTGTGTTCGGCCTGAAGCTCGAGGCGCGACAGCTTGGTCACGCCTTCAACGAGAACCGCGACCTCTTCGCCGAACATCTGGGCGATGTCGTCGCGGGTGGCCGAGGTGTCCTCGACCACGTCGTGCAGCAGGGCCGTGACGATGGTGGCGGTGTCCAGCCGGTAGTCCGTCAGGATGCCCGCGACCTGGATCGGATGAGCGAAATACGGATCACCCGAGGCCCGCAGCTGCGAGCCGTGCATCTTCATCGCATAGACGTAGGCGCGGTTGAGAAGGTTCTCGTCCGCGGTCGGGTCATAGGCGCGAACGGCTTCGACCAGTTCGAACTGGCGCAACACCTTGCTTCGAACGGGCTCCGGGGTCTTTACCGGAGCCGCGCCGTCAGGGTCGTTCAGATTGGCAGCTTCAGGGGGCGGCGCGGACTGCCGCGCCGGCAGGATGGTGATACCGTTGGCGGGATCGGCCGTCAGTATCGCTCCTCCTGCCCGCCGTCGCGGTCGCTTTGCAGCGCGCGGATCAGCTCGGCTTCAGCCATGTTCATGTGCTGCGGCTCGGCCAGAAGGGCGACGGTCTCGGCCTCGTCCTCGGCTTCGGTGCGCTCATCAACGCGTTGCAGCGTGGTGATGATGTTCTCTTGCAGCTCGTCCGGGATGACCGTGTCATCGGCCAGTTCGCGCAAGGCGACGACCGGGTTCTTGTCGTTATCGCGGTCGATCGTCAGGGCGGCGCCGTTTGCGATGTTGCGGGCGCGGTGACCGGCCAGCAGAACCAGACCAAAGCGGTTCGGCACCTTTTCGATGCAATCTTCGACAGTGACGCGGGCCATGAATTTCCTCGGACGCGGGATAGAACCGCGCAAAATATAGATTTGGACCTGTTTGTGCAACGCCACATGGGCGTATTTTGGGCGATAAGCCCTTGATGATCAGGGCGTCGGACGGGCGTCCCGGCCGACATCGGCGGTTCTCGCCAGTTCCGCGGCGCGGCGGCCTGACTCCGGTTCGATCCAGTCCGGCGCGATCTCCGCCAGCGGCCCCATGACGAACAGGCGCTGGCGCGCGCGCGGATGCGGCAGGATCAGGCCATCCAGATCGCCGGTCAGGCGGCCATAGGCGATCAGGTCCAGATCCAGGGTGCGTGGCGCATTGGCCACGGACCTCTGGCGGCCGAAGGCGTCCTCGATGCGGCCGAGCGCGGCCATCAGGGCGTGGGCGTCGTGGTCGGTACGCACGATGACCACCCCGTTCAGGAACGGCGGATCGGTCGGGTCCGGCCAGGCGGCCGAACTCCACCAGGACGAGCGGGCGACGATGTCGATACCCTCCGTTCGAAACCGGGCCAGCGCCGCCTCCAGCGCTTCACGGCAATCGCGCCAGGCCCCCTTGTCATTGCAGCCGAGGGCGACGATCACAGCGGTGTCCGGATCAGGCTCGCCGTCTATTTCGACGGGGAGCTGGACGCCCATTTCCTCGGAGCCCTTTTCCATGACGCCCAATCCCGCTGACCGCACCGCCCTGTTCATCGACGGCGCCAATCTCTACTCCGCCGCCAAGGCGCTGAATACAGACCTCGATTTTCGCAAGCTGGTCGAGATGTATCGCGCGAAGGGCGATCTGGTTCGGGCCCTGTATTACACCGCCGTGGTCGAGGGTGAGGAGTTCTCGCCGATCAAGCCGTTGGTCGACTGGCTGGACTACAACGGCTTCACGGTCGTGAAGAAGCCGGTGAAGCGCTTCACTGACGCCCAGGGTCATACGCGAACCAAGGGCAATATGGACATCGAGATCGCCGTCGACATGCTGGAGCTGGCGGCGAGGCTGGACCACGTCGTGCTGTTCTCCGGCGATGGGGACTTCCGGCGTCTGGTGCAGGCGGTGCAGGCCAAGGGGGTGAAGGTCACCGTCGTTTCGACCGTGAAGAGCCAGCCGCCCCAGATCGCCGATGAACTGCGCCGTCAGGCCGACGCCTTCGTGGACCTGATCGACCTGCTGGGCGAGATCGGACGCCCCCGGCATTCGGGTGGAGCGCCCTTGCGGGACTAACGAGAGGGGATCGCGCCTGTGGCACCGGCGCCACGGGAATCAGACGCCGAAAAACCTCGCTCAGCGAGCGTGGAACGGCGGACGGTCGGTTACGTTGATCGCGCAGCTTTGGAGGCTGTCATGATCAGGGGCAACGGGGTCTTCTCCCCCCGCGAACGGAGAACCGCAATCATCGCACTGCTGGGCGCCGCCGCGATCGCGGCCGGCGGGATCGTGCTGCAACCGATGATCAAGCCGTCGCTCGGTCCCGGCGGCGCGGACGCCTACAGTTCCGCGCCGGCGCAGGGCGTTATGGACGCCGTGCCGCTCGGCTGACCCTTGGGCTGAACCTTGCGCCGATCAGCGGTGCGCCCGGATCGAAATCCCGGCGCACCGCCGCGTGAACGCTCCCAGGAGGCGGGGGCGCTCACTGATTTCAACGTTATCCTGATCGGCTCGGGGCGAGGATGCGGCGTTATCGCGCGCGACATTCCGTCCGCTCGGAGGCGCTCAGCCCCGTTCCTTCATCAGCCGCGCCTTGTCGCGTTGCCAGTCGCGTTCGGCGCTGGCCTCACGCTTGTCGTGCAGCTTCTTGCCCTTGGCCAGCGCGATCTCGATCTTCGCCTTGCCCGCCTCGTTCAGATACAGCCGGACCGGAATGATGGTCTGGCCGTCGCGCTGGACGGCGCCGATGAACTTGTCGATCTGCTTGCGGTGCAGCAGCAGCTTCCGGTGGCGGCGCGGCTCGTGGTTGAAGCGATTGGCCTGCTTGTAGGGCGGGATGTCAGCGTTCACGAGAACGATCTCCCTGCCCTCCACCGCCGCGTAGGATTCAGCGATATTGGCCCGGCCGTCGCGCAACGCCTTGATCTCGGTTCCGAGCAGGGCGATGCCCGCCTCGGTGTAGTCCTCGAGGAAGTAGTCGAACCTGGCGCGCCGGTTCTCGGCCAGCACCTTCATCTTGGGTTTCTCGGAGGCCATGAGCCCTTCTTGTCCTTACAGTCCGGCGTCCGCCATCGCGCGGTCAATCGCGGGCTTCACGGCGTCGGCGGTCGGCGCCAGCGGAAGGCGGACCTCCTCGGTGCAGAAGCCCAGACGTGACAGGGCGTATTTGGAGGGCGACGGCGAATTGTCCAGGAACAGGCCCTTGTGCAGTCCGATCAACCGGTCCTGCCACTGGCGCGCCGTTGCGTAGTCGCCCGACTGCGCCGCGTTGTGCAGGGCGACCATGCCTTCCGGCGCGACGTTCGAGGTGACCGAGATCACCCCGACGCCGCCGTGGGCATGATAGCCGAGGTAGCTGGGGTCATCGCCCGAGATCAGGTCGAACTGGCCGTCGATATGGGCGCGCATCCAGCTGATCCGCGACAGGTCGCCGGTGGCGTCCTTGATGCCGACGATGTTCGGATGGACGGCCAGACGGGCGACGGTCTCATTGGCAAGGTCCACGCCGGTGCGTCCCGGCACGTTGTACAGCAGGACCGGCAGCTGGACGGCTTCGGCGATAGCCTCGAAATGGGCGGCCAGACCGGCTTGGGAGGGTCGGTTGTAGTAGGGCGTCACCACCAGGGCGCCGTCGGCGCCGACGGTCTTGGCATGACGCACCAGATCAATGGCCTTGTCGGTGGACGAGGCGCCGGCGCCGGCGATCACCCGCACGCGACCGGCCGCGACCTGAACGCACAGTTCGACAACCCGTTGATGTTCCTCCGGATGCAGGGAAGCGCTCTCTCCGGTCGTGCCCATGGGCACCACGCCGTGAACTCCGGCGGCGATCTGGCGTTCGAGCAGCGTCGTGAAGGCGGCTTCGTCCACCTTTCCGTCACGAAGTGGTGTGATCAGGGCGGTGATCACGCCCTTGAACAAGGGGGCGGTCATTGAAACGATGGTCCTGCGTGGAGTTGGGCGGTAGTCGCCTGAATATGAAGCGCCGGAGGGTAGGTTGCCGGTTCGGCGACCGCAACCGCGACGAATGGGAATCGGACACGGAATGATCGGAATCAGTCTCGCGGCCGTACTGGCTCTTTCTCCCGCGCCGGAAGTCCTGCTGTCGCAGGAAGTGCCCTACTACGCCTCCACCCCCGTCAATCCGGCCAGCAACCAGCCGCGCACGCTGAACGATCAGGACACCGCGCTTTTCCGTCAGGGACTGGCCGCCGCCCGTGCGCGTGACGTGTCCGGCGCCCGCGCGGCCATGGCCCGGATCGGAGATCCGGCCGCCCGCAAGCTGGTGGAATGGGCGCTGCTGGACACCTCGGCAGACGCGATGTCATGGGGCGACCTGTCGGACGTGAACACCCGTTTCGCCGGATGGCCCCGCGCCGACAGCCGCCGTCAGGCCGTCGAGCGCGCGCTGGATCGCGCCTATGCCGGGCCGGACGCCGCCATCGCCCTGTTCAGCCGGGACGCCCCGACCACGGTGCAGGGTGCCATTGTTCTGGCGGAGGCGCTGGATCAGCGTGGCCGCGGCGACGAGGCGCGTCGTCTGATCAAGGACTGGTGGCGGACCCGCACCTTCGACGCGGACCAGCAGGCCCGCGTTCTGGCTCGTTGGGGCTCGACCCTGACGCAGGACGATCACGAGACCCGGCTGAACATGCTTCTGCTCGGACCACATGGACCCGCGACCCGGGCCATGGTGACCATGGTTTCGCCCGAGCGGCAGACGGTGGCCAATGCCGTTATGGCTCTGCGAACCGCCTACAGTCCCGACGCCATCGTCGCCGGACTGACCCCGTCGCAGGCGATCGAGCCCGCCGTCGTGCTGGAGCGCGTTCGCATCCTGCGTTCGCAGAATCGTCAGTCCGAGGCCTTCCCGATCCTCCGTTACCTGCCCACTGCGCCGTCCTCGACAGATGCCCAGAACACCCTGTGGGCCGAGCGACGGAACTATTATCTCGACGCCTTGCAGGCCCGGAACTGGCAGGCGGCCTATGACGCCTTCAACGGCCACGGCTTCCCCGGCGGCGACCGCAAGGTGGACGCCGAGTTCTTCGCCGGTTGGGTTGCGCTGGTGAAGCTGAACGATCCGGCGCGGGCGGCGCAGCATTTCGAGGTTCTGCGCCAGACCTCGTCCACCCCGATCACCCAGGGGCGAGCGCTTTACTGGCTGGGCCGCGCCGCCGAGGCGCAGGGCAACACGCCGTCAGCGGTCGAGTACTACCGCTCGGGATCGCGCCACTTCCAGACCTTCTACGGCCAGCTGGCCGCCGAGAAGGCCGGACAGCGCAGCATCACCCTGCCCGCCGACCCCGTTCCGTCCGACGCCGACCGCGCCGCGTTCGAGCGCAACGAGGTCGTGCGCGCCTGGCGCATTCTGGGCGAGACCGGCGAGGCCAGCCTGTTCCGCGTCTTCGCCTACCAGCTGGACGATGACGTTCCGAACATCGAACAACTGGCCCTCATGATGGATACGTCGCGAGGCTATGGCGAAGGCTTCACGGCCATGATGATCGGGCGCGCCGCCAGCCAGCGCGGCTATCTGCTGCCCGAGCGCCAGTATCCGATCCGCATTCCGCCGGTCGTGCCGGGCGCCGCGCCGCAGGAGTTCACCCAGGCGATCACCCGTCAGGAATCCAGCTTCGATCCCCGCGCCCGGTCGCACGCCAATGCGCGTGGCATGATGCAGTTCCTGCCCGCCACGGGGCGTGGCGTGGCGCGGCAGTTGGGCCTGCCCTTCTCGGACGAGCGGCTCTACGACGCCGACTTCAACATGACGCTGGGCAGCTTCCACCTCGGCGACCTGATGAACAATTTCAACGGGTCGATGCTGCTGACGACGGTGGCCTACAATGCCGGTCCGGCGCGGCCGCCGCAGTGGGTGGCGCGGTGCGGCGATCCGCGCGCGGGCTCGGTCGATCCGGTCGACTTCATCGAGTGCGCGCCCTTCACCGAGACCCGCAACTACATGATGCGGGTCATGGAGAATATGTCGATCTACAAGGCCCGGCTGAACGGCGGCACGGCGCCGCTGACCCTGTCGGACGATCTGCGTCGTGGCGTTCCGCGCGGGCCGCAAGCCTATTCGGCCGTGGACGGCGAGGAACCTTACCGGACGCCGGAGCCCGATCCTTCGGGCGAGTGACGCAGGCTGGACAGTAGCGGGCCATACGGCCCGTCGATCCAGTGGGCGTTCAGGCCGAAGACAGTCTTCATAACCTCTGGCGTCAACGCCTTCAGCGGCGAGGCGTCGGCGACCACCTGCCCTTCGTGCAGGACGATGACCCGGTCGGCGTAGCGGGCCGCCAGCGTAAGGTCGTGCAGGCTGAGCAGGACGGCCTGCCCTGCCCTCGCTCTGGCCCGCACTCGTTCCAGCACCAGAAGCTGGGCGTCGGGGTCCAGTCCGGCGACCGGTTCATCGGCCAGCAGCCCCTTCGCCCCCGTCGCCAGAGCCCGCGCAAGCAGCACGCGCGCCCTTTCCCCGCCGGACATTTCTGCCACGCCGCGGTCCGCCAGATGGGCGGCTTCAACCTCGGCCAGCGCCGCGTGCGCCGCCGCCAATGCCTTGTCGCCGGACAGAAAAGGCGCACCGAGCGCGGCGACCTCGACGGCGGGCAGGTTCCAAGCGATCCGCCCTTCCTGGGGCAGATAGGCAAGCCGCTCCGCCCGTTCACGGGCCGACAGCCGGGGCAGGTCCGTTCCGTCCAGCCGCGCGCTCCCGCCCGTCAGCCGAAGCAGGCCTGCGAGGGCGCGAATGACGCTGGACTTGCCCGCGCCGTTCGGACCGACGATCGCCACCAGCTCTCCGGTCGCCACCGAGAGAGTGACGGTCTTCAAGACCTCACGCCCGCCAAGGGCTGCGGTCGCGTCGATCAGTTGCAGGGCGCTCACAGCCGCCACTCCCGCGCCGCGCGCCAGGCGATCAGGGCGAACAGAGGCGCGCCGACCAGGGCGGTGAAGACCCCCAGCTTGAGCTCCTGATCCGTCGGCGTGATCCGGGCCAGAAGATCCGCGCCAATCAGCATCAGGCCGCCCGCCAGCGCCGCCGGGAGGAGCAGCCGCGCCGGGTCGCCTCTCACCGTGGCGCGCACCAGATGGGGCGCGGCCAGTCCGACGAAACCTATGACGCCGGACACCGCCACCGCCGCCCCGGTCGCCAGCGCCGCCGCCAGCAGAGCCAAGAGACGCAGCCGGGCCATCGGCAGGCCCGAGGTTCGGGCCGTTTCGTCCCCGAGGCTGAGCATCTTCAGGCCGGGCGCGGCCACAACGGATAGACCGGCCGAAACGGCGAGGACCGGCGCCACCCACAGGACGTCGATCCAGCTGCGGTTCTGCACCGAGCCAAGCAGCCAGCTCATCACCTCCGCCGAGGCGATGGGCGATGGCGACAGGTTGAAGATGAGCGCCGTCGCGGCGCCCGCGAAACTGGACAGGGCGACGCCGAACAGGATCAGGGCCTCCGGCGACCGCACCCGGCTGGAAAACAGGATCAGCAGGCCGCCCGCCAGACCTGCTCCGATCAGGGCCGAGACCTCGACCGCGCCGGGAACGGCGGCCGCGCCCATCACGATGGCGCTGGCGGCGCCGAAGGCGGCCAAGGCCGATACGCCGAGGACGCCGGGATCGGCCAGCGGATTGCGCAACAGGCCCTGCATCACGGCGCCCGACAGGCCCAGGGCCGCCCCGACCAGCAAGGCGGTCACGGCGCGGGGCGCCCGCACGGCCCACAGCACTTCGCCGGGGGCTGACGCGGGATCAGCGAAGGCCTGCCCGAACTGGGTGGCGGTCAGCGCGCTCTCGCCGAAACTGACGGCGAGGATCAGGGCGACGATGATGGTCGCCGCGAGGATAAGGATCAGACGGTTCACGCCGCGCCGTCTCTCAACATTGCCGCCGCATCGGCGGCGAACCATGCCGGACAGGTCAGGGTAGCGGCCGGGAGCTTGGCGGCGACCTTGCCCCGGGCCGCCTCACGGACGACGGGGTGGCGGCCGGGGCCGCGCCAGTCCGCCCGGGACTGGTCGAAGAAACCCAGCACGAACCGCACGGGCGGGAACAGGGCGATGCGCTCGACGCTCACCGGATTGAAGTAGGGCTTGTCCGCGGCGTTGCGGTAGCCGGCGGCGCGGAAGATCGCGTCGATCAGGGTTTCCTTGCCCGCCGTGAAGCCGCCGGGCGTCAGGTAGAGGGCCGTGGGGTGCTCCGGCGCCGTCGGCGCGGCCTGCGCCAGCCGGGCGTTCATTCGGGCGATCAGGGCCTCGCCGCGCATCTCGGCGTCCAGCGCCTGTGCGACCGCGCGGATGTTGGCGCGGATTCCGTCGAAGTCCGTGGCGTCTGCGATGACGACGGTGGCCGTTCCGCGATCCTCAAGTCGGTTCAACAGGCGCGGCTCTCCGCCCCAGTAGCGCACCACGACATCGGGCTGGAAGGCGACGGCGGCTTCAAGCGTCGGGCGGACCCGCGCCCTGCCCTTCGCGGCTTCCCGGAGCCAGGAATCGGGATCGTCAGCGCGGGGCGACAGGGCCAGGTCCGCGTCGGGACGCAGGGCCAGCACATATTGGTCCGCACACTGATCCAGCGACAGGATACGCGTCGGCCCCGCCTCCGCGGGGCCGGTCATGATCATCAGCCCCGTGGCGGCGATGGCCGCCCGCCGGATCAAGACTTGAGCAGGCCCGCGAACAGACCCTCCAGCAGGGTCCGGACCAGCTCCTCCCGGTCAACCCAATCGAAATAGGGCTTGGCGATCATCAGCGAAATCACGCCGTGGCCGCCCGCCCAGAAGGCCTGGGCGGTCGTGCGGGCGTCGCTCTTCAGCCGCCCGGCGGACTCCAGTTCCTGAATGACTTCCAGGAAGGCGCCGAACAGTTCTCCGCCCATCGTCTGGGCCGCGTCCTGGGCGCCCTCGCGCAGCTCGGACGGCCGGGTCATATAGACCAGCCGGTAGGCGTTCGGGTTGTGGAAGCCGAAATCGACATAGGCGCGCATCATCTTGCGCATGCGTTGCTCGGGCGAACCGGCCTCGGCGAGGGCTTCCCGATTGGCCTTCAGCAGGGACTCGAACGCCTGTCGGCAGATCTCCTGAAGGATTTCGCCCTTGTCGGCGAAATGCATGTAGAGGGCGGTCGAGGACAGGCCGACTTCATCCGCGATCTTGCGAATGGTCGCGCCCTCATAGCCCAGTTCGACGAAGATGCGTTCGGCGGCGGCGAGAATCTCGGCGCGCCGTTCATGGCCCTCGCCCTTGGGCTTGCGGGCGGATTTGGCGGTGGCTGTGGTGGCTGGCACGCGCGACTCCGAAGGTCTGCCCACTGAATAGCGACATTCTCTTCCTCACGCCAAGCAGTTGCAAAGTCGCGCAACCTGACGTTAACTTTTGCGTGTGGGGCTGTATACGCACATCGAAAACGGGAAATTGGGCGGCGAGTCCCCGTCTGGCGGGCTTCCGCGCGACCAGAGCGCCGCCCGTCGCGGCCTGTCCCTGTTTCAGTGGAGCGTGGGCGCCGTCGTGCTGCTGTTGGTGGTCTGGGTCGCCCGCAACGCCTCTCGCGCGCTGTTCGATCAGGCCGCCGCGGTCGCCGGCGTCGGCTTCCTGGGCGTCGCCGGGTGGCGATGTCTTCTGGTGGTCGTCGGCTCGAAGCGGACTCCCGTTCCGGCGGCTCCGGACATCTGGCCGCGCTACACCATCCTCGCCGCCCTCTATGACGAGGCGGAGGTGGTGGGACAGTTGATCGCGCGTCTGGCCGTTCTCGACTATCCGGCAGATCGGCTGCAGGGATTTCTGGTTCTGGAGGCGCGGGACGTCGCGACCATAGCCGCCGCCCGCGCCGCGCCGAAGCCGGACTGGCTGGAGGTCTTCATCGCGCCGCCGGGCGAGCCGAAGACCAAGCCGCGCGCCCTGAACTGCGCCATGCCCTTCGTCACCGGCGATCTGCTGACCATCTATGACGCCGAGGATGCGCCGGACCCCGGCCAGTTGAGGGAAGCCGCGTCGCGGTTCGTGGCTGAGGGCGACGGGCGACTGGCCTGCCTGCAGGCGCCGCTTCGGGTCCGCGCCCCGGACGGATCAACCACGCCCTTCATTGATCGGCAGTTCGCCGCCGAATACGCCAGCCTGTTCGAGACCACCCTGCCCGGCATGGCCCGGCTGGGGCTGCCCTTCCCGCTCGGCGGCACCAGCAATCACTTCCGCGTGGATGTGCTCCGCGCGGTCGGGGGATGGGACTCCTGGAACGTCACCGAGGATGCCGACCTGGGGTTCCGTCTCTGGCGCCGCGGCTGGAGGCTGGGCGTCATGAACCGGCCGACGTGGGAGACCCCGCCGGGGGCGCTGTATGACTGGCTGCCCCAGCGCACGCGCTGGCTGAAGGGCTATATGCAGACGTGGGGCGTGCACACGCGAAACCCACTTGCGCTCGGGCCGAGGGGGCTAATTTCACTGTGCGTGACGCTAGGCGTGGGTCTGGCTTCGGCGGCGCTCTATGGGCCGACGTTGTCGTGGGTGGCGGCGTCTGTGCTGGTGGCGCTGGCGGCGGGCCTGCCGCCGGAAACCTCGCAGTTGGCGCTCAGCGTTCTCGTGCTGGGCGCGGCGACCGCCTGGCTGTCGTGCAAGGTCGGCGCACGGCGGGCGGGCATAGCCTATGGTCCGTGGGACATGATCCGTGCGCCGATCTACTGGTGCCTGCTCAGTCTGGCGTTCAGCCATGCGCTTTGGCGGCTGCTGATCGAGCCCTTCAGGTGGGACAAGACCCGGCATCGGCTGGAGGTCGCGCCCCCGGCGGATGACGCCGCGCTGGACGAAACGGCCCTGCCCGGCCTATCAGCGGCCCATGTCGCCACGCCTGAACCCATCGCCTGAAACGCTCTTTACCCGGGGGTGGCAGGACTACGCCCTGCTGGACAGCGGCAACGGGCTGAAGCTTGAGCGCTACGGCCGCTTCACCGTGGTACGGCCCGAGCCCCAGTGCTTCTGGTCGCCGCGGGATCCCGCGGCCTTCGAGAGGGCCGACGCCACCTTCGCCCCGCAGGCGCAGGACGAGGACGACGACGGCCGCTGGCGCTTCGCCGGCAAGCCGGTCGAGACCTTCCCGCTGGCCTGGCGCGATGTGCGCTTCACCGGCCGCTTCACGCCCTTCCGCCACCTTGCCTTCTTCCCCGAGCAGGCAGCGAACTGGGAGTGGCTGGATGCGCGGGTGCGGACCCTGAAACGCCCGAAGGTGCTGAACCTGTTCGGCTATACCGGCGTGGCTTCTCTGGCCTGTTCGGCGGCGGGCGCAGAGGTGACCCATGTGGACGCTTCAAAGAAGTCCGTCGCCTATGCTCGTGAGAACGCCGAGCAGTCGGGACTGGCCGACCGTCCGATCCGCTGGATCGTCGAGGACTGCCGCAAATATGTGGCGCGCGAGGTGCGTCGCGGTGTGAAGTATGACGGCATCATTCTGGACCCGCCCAAGTACGGGCGCGGGCCGACCGGCGAGGTCTGGCGGCTGTTCGAGGATCTGCCGGGCCTGCTGAAGGATTGCGCCGCCCTGCTGTCGGACGATGCGTCCTTCCTTTTGCTGAACGCCTATGCCGCCCGCATCTCGGGCCTGTCTCTGGCCCACATGATGGCGGAAGCCACGGCGGACCGGGGCGGCGTCATCGACTGGGGCGAGCTGGCGCTGGCTGAGCACGGCAATGACGGAAGGGCCATCGGCCTGAGCTTCTTCGCCCGATGGAGCAAGGATGGAGGGAACGGGCAATGAGCGACCGCCTGATCACCTCCCTGACCAATGAGACGGTCAAGGCCGTGCGCGCGCTGAACATGCGCAAGGAGCGCGAGACCACGGGTCGCTTCCTGGCGGAGGGGCTGAAGTTCATCGGCGAGGCTCTGGATCAGGGCCAGACGCCGAAGCTGCTGCTGGTCGGGATGGAGGCGCGGGAGCATCCGCTGCTGGAGCGCGCCAAGGCCGAGACGCGCAAGGCGGGCGGCGAGGTGATCGTGGTCACCCATCCGATCCTCGAGAAGATCAGCCGCCGGGACAACCCGCAGACCGTGCTGGGCGTTTTCGAGCAGGTCTATACGCCGCTGTCGGCTATCAACCCGAAGAGCGCGCCCTGCTGGGTGGCGCTGGAGCAAGTGCGGGATCCGGGCAATCTGGGCACTATCATCCGCACCGCCGATGCGGCGGGCTGTGGCGGGGTGATCCTGATCGACGACTGCGTGGACCCCTACTCCACTGAGGCGGTGCGGGCGACCATGGGTTCGGTCTTCGCCGTGGCGATCGCGAAGGCGACGACGGCCGGGTTCATAGCCTGGCGGCAGTCCTGGCCGGGCAGCGTGATCGGCACCCGTCTGGACGCGACCCACGGCTATCGCGACGCGGCGATTCAGCATCCTGCCCTCATTCTGATGGGCAATGAGCAGGCGGGGCTGACCGATACGCTCGCGGCCGCCTGTGATGTGAACGTCAAGATTCCCATGCGCGGTCGGGCCGACAGCCTGAACCTGGCCATCGCCACAGGCGTGATGGTCTATGCGGTGACTGACGCCGCCTGAGGCCGCCCGAAGGTGACGGGAGATTCACTTGCCCGGACGACGGGACGGGTGAAGCTTCGGCGCATGCGCTTACTCCTGCTCCTCACCGCCCTCCTGCCCTTCGCGGGGTCCGTTCAGGCCCAGACGACGGACCTGACGCCGGAGGCGTACCGGGCCGACGCCCTGTCGGTCGAAGGGCTGGTGAACCGCCAGTACGCCTATCTGGATCGCTTCCCTGACGGGGTCATGCCGATGACCGAGGCCCTGCGGGCGGAGGCCTCGGCGGTACACGACCGGTCCAGCCTGTTGCGCTATCTCGAGCATGCGCTCACGGCGCTGGCGGACCATCATGCGATCACCGGCAGCTCGTTCCGTGACAGCTGGGCGCTGGTTCCCAGCTACGCGGACCTGTGGGTCGAGCGGGAGGGCGAGGTCTGGCGGATCACCGCCGTGCGTGAAGGCTCCCCGGCCGAGGCGGCGGGTGTAAGGGCCGGCGAGACGCTGGACGCGGTCGGCGGGGTCGTCACGACCGAGGCGGTGCGCGCCTTCTGGAGCGAGATCGGACTGACGCCGGGCGGCGAGCGGGACGGCTATGCGGCGCGGGTGCTGGCGGCGGGGCGGCGGGATCGACCGCGTGACCTGACCATCTCGGGGCGGCGACTGACCCTGCCCAATCTCTACACGGTCAGCGCGGGCGACCGGCCGCCGGTGACGGTGACCGAGGCCGGAGACCGGCTGACGATCCGGTTCAATGACTCGCTGGGGAACAACGACACGGTCGCGGCCTTTGACGCGGCCATGGCGCGGGCCCGTCCTGGGCAGACCGTGGTGCTGGACCTGACCGACACGGCGAGCGGCGGCAATACGGTGGTGGCGCGGGGCGTGATGGGCTGGTTCGTCAGCGAGGCCCGGCCCTATCAGATCCACAACCTGCCCGCCGAGGCGCGGGAGACCGGGGTGCCGCGCCAGTGGGTCGAGCAGGTCCTGCCCCGGGCGGGCAAGCGGTTTGAGGGGCGGGTCGTGGTGCGCGTGGGGCGCTGGACCGGCAGCATGGGCGAAGGGCTGGCGGTCGGGATGGATGCGCTGGGCGCGCGGGTTGAGGGGGACCGGATGGCGGGCCTTCTTGGAGCTATCTACGACCTGCGGCTGGAGAACTCCGGGCTGGCCATCAAGATCCCTGTGGAGCGGCTCCATGCCGTGGACGGGACACCCCGGGAGGCCTTCGTTCCGGTCCGCTGATCACTCCGCCGGCAGGGTGTAGTCCAGGACGTAGCGGTGCTCGCCGTCAGCGATGGTCAGGTGGAAGACGCCGACGAGGCCCTCCAGCGCGCCCGTGCCCGAGCCGGGGACGACGGTGATGGACAGGTCCTGCGCGCCGCGATCCATGATCCCCCGATGGACCAGAAGGAAGGTCCCCTCATGGCCGTCGAGGGCGCCGCGCACCCGCTCCATGGCGACATAGGCGCCCGACTGGTTCGGGCCCATGGAGCCGAGCATCTCGCCCTCCCCGGTTCCGGTGAGGCCGCCGTGGAAGGTCTTGGACAGGGTCATGCGGCCGTGAAGGTCCGCCGCCGCGCCCTCGGCGGGCGGGACCGGTGTGATGGAGACGGTGAACGTTCCGCTGGCCTGATGGGACACGGGGGCCTCCTGTGGGGCGATGGCAAGGCTGACGGCGGCGAGGATGGACGCCAGCATCACGCATCCTCCAGATAGCTGACGCCCGGCGCGGACTTCAGGGCGCCACGCAGGGCGCCGTCGAGGCGGTAGCGGCCGGGCAGCTTCATCTCGACCTCGCGGCGGCCGTCGAGGCTGGCGACGAGGAAGACCTCTCCGCCCTTCCCGCCCGCGGCGGCGGCGCGCTCCAGACGGGTGCGCAGGGCCTCCGGGTCGGCGCCGCGCGCCGAGACGTGGATGCGCAGACCCATCTGGCCGTCGTCGATCAGCGTATCGAGACGGCTGGCGTCATCGCCGAAGAAGCGCACCTCGCCGTCCGAGCTCTTGGCCCGGACCTTGACCATGACTGAAGCCCCGGTCTCCAGCACATCACGGCATTTGCGCAGTTGTTCGGGCGGGAACAGGCATTCGAACTCGCCGGTCGGGTCCGAGAAGGTGACGAAGGCGAATTTCTCGCCGGTCCGGGCGCTGGCCCGCTCCTGACGGCGACGGACCACGCCGGCCATCATGAACGCCTCGTGGCCGCTTTCGGCCAGGGCGGTGGCCTCGGCGACGAAGGTGACGCGCTTGCGCTTGAGCGCCGGGGCCATGTCCTCCAGCGGGTGGCCGGACAGGTAGAAGCCGACGGCGGCCAGTTCCTGATCCAGCTTCTCCGGCCCGACCCAGGGCTCGACCGGCTGGAGGCGCGGACGACCGGCGGCGACCTGATCGCCGCCGAACAGGGAGACCTGCGAGGACGCGCGCTCGGCGGCCACGCTCTGGCAGTAGGCGATCAGCTTGTCGGCCTGTTCGAAC